>JBCCDG010000052.1:0-25649 GCA_039030915.1 Pseudomonadota bacterium
CCGCGCAGATCAATGAACCGAAAGCCCCGCGCCGTGAAACGACGCCTATCGACCATCCTTGCGGCGGATATCGTCGGCTATTCGCGGCTCAAGCGGGCCGATGAGCCACGCAGGTGCGGGCGCGCTCGCCATTGCCTGCACGGGATTTTACGCGGGCGGGTAAACGCGATCGCGCCGGTGGGCGGGGTCGCGTTGACGCGGGGGGTGTGCGATACGGTACGCGACCATCTGGATCTGGTCCTCGAGGATGCGGGCAAGAAGGCGGCCCAGAACATCCCGCGCCCGGTCCATGTCTTCCACGTCGAACGGCCGCGTGCGGGCCCTGCGACCAAGGCCAGGACAGGGGCTGAAACCGAGTCCAGGGCGGGGGCCGGAACGGGGGCCGCGGCGGGCCTCGCCGCGATCGGCCCCGCGCCAGCCGGGCACGCAGCGGCCGCGGCAGCATTGCCGACCGCCCTCGAGACTGTCTCCGAGGCCGCGCGCGAAACCGTGCCCGACGCCGCTGCCCTCGGCGGCGCGCCCGAGATCGTCGCGCTCAGGATCAGCGTCTCCCTCAACCCTGGATCCTGTTCGACCGGCCTGTCCTTCAGAGGCGAGCGGGTGCATCGCGTCAGGTTGGGGGCGGAGGCGGGCTGGCAACCGTTCCGCAACCGCTCGGGTCCCGATATCGAGATCCAGGTTCGTGCGAAGCCCATGGACGGGGGTGACGGGCTCACCGTCTCGATCCAGCCCCAGCCGGAGGCATGGCGGATCCCGGACGCGCGGACGGTCCACGTCCCTTCGCGCACCCCCGGCACCATCCGCCACGCCTATTCGGAACGCCGTGCGATGGCCCCGTTCATCGGCTGCGGCCGCCTGATGGCGCATGCGGAGCTGGTCGAGTGATGGGCGCGCGCGACCCTGCCATGGCGGCCTGTGGTGCAGGGTGCGCGCGGCCGCGCCCGGAACGCGTATGTCGGACCTTCCCGGCGCCCCGGCGGCGCCAGGCGGTGGCAAGAGGCGCCGGGTCCCGCCGATGAGGGTTGCGGAGAACACGACCGAGCGCCTCGTGATCTGGGACCGGCCCTGGCTGATGGCCGGTGTGGTCTGGCTCTCGGCGGCGATCTGCGTCCTCGGGGCCATGCTCAACCCGTATGACGACGGATTTGGCTTGCGGCTGTTCCTTGTGGCGCTGGCTGCGTTTCTCACCTGGATCGGCTGGGTCAAGCTACCATTCCAGCGCTTCGTCTTCGACAGGGCGGCGGGGCGGATCGGGCGGACGCAGTGGCAGCTCTGGCGTCGGCGCGAGGACGGCATGCCGCTCGACCGGGTCGTGGCTGTGCGACAGGAGCGCGAGCGTTCCACCGAGACGAACGCCCCGATGCACCGCCTTATCCTCGACTACGAGACGGCCGACGGCAGGATCGAGAGCGAGCCGCTCAGCAGCGTGCTGACGGCAGGCCGGCACGACGCGACCCTCGAGACCCTCAACGACTGGCTGACCCGGCCGGGGGCCTGAGACGGCCCTGTGCCGGCGTCCCGCCCCTTGCGCCGCCAGCTTGACAAGCGCGGCCCGGCGCCGTAGCTCCCTGCCACCCGCCGGTCAGCGAATGTTCGCCCACCGGCGCTTTTGTCGTTGCTTGGTCCGCCATACTTTTGGGGCAAGGCAGCACGAGGAAGGACGCGGATGTTCGAGGCTCTGTCAGACCGGCTCTCCGGCGCGCTCGAGAAGCTTACCGGCAAGGGGGCGCTCAGCGAGGAGGACGTGCAGGCGGCGATGCGCGAGGTGCGGGTCGCTCTGCTGGAGGCGGACGTCTCGCTCCCGGTGGCGCGGAGTTTCATCAAGCGCGTAAGCGAGCAGGCGACGGGCCAGGCGGTGCTGAAATCCGTCACGCCGGGCCAGCAGGTCGTCAAGATCGTGCATGACGAGATGGTGCGCACGCTGGCGGGCGAGGACCCGGAGCCGGCCGCGCTCAAGATCGACAATCCGCCGGCGACGATCATGATGGTGGGCCTTCAGGGCTCGGGCAAGACGACGACGACCGGCAAGCTCGCCAAGCGCCTGAAGGAGCGGGAGGGTAAGAAGGTCCTGATGGCGTCCCTCGACACACGGCGCCCCGCGGCCATGGAGCAGCTGGCCGTCATCGGCGCGCAGATCGGTGTGGACACCTTGCCGATCCAGGGCGGCCAGACCCCGGTGCAGATCGCGAAGCGCGCCAAGCAGCAGGCGACCTTCGGCGGCTATGATGTGGTGATGCTGGACACGGCCGGACGGCTCAGCATCGACGACGAGCTGATGGCCGAGGTCGAGGCGGTGCGCGAAGAGGCCAAGCCGCGCGAGACGCTGCTGGTGGTCGACGGGCTGACGGGTCAGGACGCGGTCAACACGGCGGAGAACTTCGACGGGCGCATCGGCGTCTCGGGCGTCGTGCTGACGCGGATGGACGGCGACGGACGGGGCGGTGCCGCCCTCTCGATGCGTGCGGTCACGGGCAAGCCCATCAAGTTCGTCGGCCTCGGGGAGAAGATGGAGGCTCTGGAGGAGTTCCACCCCGAGCGCGTGGCCGGCCGCATCCTGGGCATGGGCGACATCGTCAGCCTCGTCGAGAAGGCGCAGGAGACGCTGGAGGCGGAAGCCGCCGAGCGCATGATGAAGCGGTTCCAGAAGGGCCGCTTCGACATGAACGATCTCAAGGGCCAGCTCGAGCAGATGATGAAGCTCGGCGGCATGCAGGGCATCATGGGGATGCTGCCCGGCATGGGTAAGATCCAGAAGCAGATGGACGAGGCGGGGATGGACGACAAGGTCATCCGCCGTCAGATCGCCATCATCCAGTCCATGACCAAGGACGAGCGCAAGCGGCCGGAGCTGATGGCCGCGAGCCGCAAGAAGCGCGTCGCCGCAGGCTCGGGCCTCGAGGTCTCGGACGTGAACAAGCTTCTGAAGATGCATCGCCAGATGGCGGACATGATGAAGAAGATGGGCAAGATGGGCGGCAAGAAAGGCATGCGCGGCATGCTCGGCCAGATGATGGGCGGCGGCGGCATGCCCCCCGGCCTCGCCGCACAGGCCCGCGCCCAGGGCGGCAAGGCGGCGGAAGCTGCGAAGGGGGCGGCCCCCGGCGGCCTGCCGCCGGGCTTTCCGGGCCTCGGCGGGCCGGGCGGGGCCGCGCTGCCCCCGGGCCTCGGCGGCATCTCGGGATTTGGCAAGAAGAAATGACGCTGGCGCGCTGCACCGTGCCCCCGATCGGGGCCGCGGCCGAAGCGGCCGTTCGGCATCGGGCCGTGCTGCCGGTGCTCGAGACCGCGCGGCTGCGCCTGCGCGCGCCGGCGGCGGCGGACTTTACGTTGTGGCTTCGCATCGGAACGGAGCCTGGCTGCGAATGGATCGGCGGGCCGGCGGAGCCCGAAGACGCGTGGTACGACTTCTGCGGCCATGTCGCCTGCTGGCTGTTGCACGGACATGGACCCTTCGTGGTCGAGCGCAAGGCGGATGGCACAGCGCTCGGCTTCGTGTTCCTCGGCTACGAATGGGACGATGCGGAGACGGAACTCGGCTGGTTCCTCGCCCGCGAGGCGAGGGGTCAGGGCTATGCGCGGGAGGCGGCGGTCGCGGTGCGCGACTGGGGCCTCGGGCTCCTGCCGGACTTCGTGAGCTACGTGCAAGCCGCGAACGGCCCGTCCACCCGCGTCGCCCAAAGCCTCGGTGCCGTGGTCGACGCTGCCGAGAGCGCGCGGATCGGCACGACGGTCTGGCGGCACGGCGCGGGGGTGCCGGCATGACCCGGCGCCTGCTCGACGCACCGGTCTTGGAGACGGAGCGGCTGTTGCTGCGCGCGCCCGAGGCGCGCGACGGCGCGGCAATGGAGGCGTTCTTCGTCACCGAGCGCGCACGATGGGTGGGCGGACCGCTTTCGCCGATGTGGAGCTGGCGCATCCTCGCCATGCATACCGGGCAGTGGCTCCTGCGCGGCTACGGCTCCTTCGTGCTGGTGGAGCGGGAGACGGGTCGCGCGATAGGCCTTGCCGGCCCCTGGCATCCGGGGGACTGGCCGGAGGCGGAGTTCGCCTGGAGCATCTGGTCGCCCGAGGACGAGGGTCGCGGCTTTGCGGTGGAGGCGATGCGCCGGATCGCAGCGCATGTCTGGGACGATCTCGGCTGGAGCACCGCCGTCAGCTACATCGCGCGGGACAATGCACGCTCCGCCGCGCTGGCTGAGCGCCTTGGCGCCCGCATCGACCCGAGGGCGGCGCGCCCGCCGAAGGCCGAGGTGCCCGTCACCGTCTACCGCCATCCCCACCCGTCGGAGCGGGCGGCATGAGCGCGCTAGCGATCCCTGAGATCCCGGTTCTGGAAACCGAGCGGCTGATCCTGCGCGGGCACGTGCTGTCGGACTTCGGACCCTATGAGCGGGCGTTCGGGGAGGCGCGTACGCGGTACATGGGCGGCCCGCTCGGTCAGCGCGGAGCCTGGGCATCGTTCTGCCGCGACGTTGCGCAGTGGGTGCTGCTGGGCCATGGCGCCTGGGCGGTCACCGGACGCGACGGCGGTGCGTTTCTCGGCCAGGTCGGGCTCAACCGGCATCCGTACTTCCCGGAGACTGAGCTCGGCTGGCTCCTCGTCGCCGAGGCCGAGGGTCATGGCTATGCGGGCGAGGCTGCGCGGATCGTGCGCGACTGGGCATATCGCGAGCGCGGGATCACGACCCTCGTGAGCTATATTCACCGTGAGAATGCGGGCTCGATCGCGCTGGCCGAACGGCTGGGCGCGCGTCTGGACCCCGATGCGGCGCCCTGCCCTTACGATGACCACGGCGTCTGGCGCCATCCGTCGGCCGAGGAGCTGGCGGCATGAGCGTGAGCTTCACGATCCCGACGATCGAGACCGAGCGGCTGGTGCTGCGCGCGCCGGCGGACGCGGACTATGCCGCGTGGCTCGCCTTCAACGAAACGGCTCGGACCGAGTTCGTGGGCGGGCGAGAGGCGCCCAATGCCGTTTGGCGCGGGCTTGCCGCCTATCTCGGGCACTGGGCGCTGCGCGGCTATGGCATGTGGGCGGTGGACCTGAAGGAGACGAGTGAGTTCTGCGGCAATGTGGGCGCGTGGAACCCCCAGGGCTGGCCGGAACCCGAGATCGGCTGGACGCTGCTCGCCGCCGCCGAGGGCCGGGGCATCGCACGGGAGGCAGCGCTTGCCGCGCGCGCCTTTGCTTACGGCACGCTGGGATGGACCACGGCGATCAGCCTGATCGATCCGGCAAATACCCGCTCCATCGCGCTGGCTGAACGTCTCGGCGCGCGGCGGGAGGCGGATTTCGTGCATGACGAGTACGGGACCATGGGCGTCTGGCGCCATCCGGGCCCGGACGAGGTCGCCGAGGAGGTTGCGTCATGAAGTATTCGCGTCAGTTCCCAACGCTCGCGACCGAGCGGCTTACCTTGCGGGCGCCCGAGGCTCGGGACCTCAACGCCTACATGGCGTTCTACACGAACGCCGAGGCCTCGCAGTGGTATGGCGGCCCGCTCCGCCCCGATCAGGTATGGCGGCGGCTGGCCGAGGATATCGGGCACTGGCATCTCAAGGGCTTCGGGATGTGGATGCTGGTGCGCCGCGACGACGGGCAGACGGTGGGCGCCGTCGGCCTGGCGCATCCCGAGGGCTGGCCGCGCCACGAGCTTACCTGGTGGCTCCTGCCCCATTCCCGAGGCACCGGGCTGGCTCAGGAAGCATCGGTCGCCATCGTGAGCTTTGCGGTCAACTCGCTCGGCTGGCCGTCGGTCGAGACGCATATCCGCGACGGGAACATGCCCGCGCACCGGCTCGCGGTACGGCTCGGCGGGCAGAGGATCGCGCGCGAGGTCTTCCCGGACGGGCATGAGCGGGATGTCTACCGGCTGGCGCCGACGCAGACGCTGCCCTTCGGCGAGACGGCGGGCGATGCGGAGGAGGAGACGGCATGAACGACGCGTCCAGCGATGCCGCACGGGCGGCGGCGGTGCTCCGGGGGCTCCGCCACTCCATCGACAATCTCGACGCCATCCTCGTGCATACGCTGGCCGAGCGCTTCAAGTGCACGCAGGAGGTGGGGCGCCTCAAGGCCGAGCATGCCCTGCCCCCGGCCGATCCCGCGCGCGAAGCGGCGCAGATCGAGCGGCTCGAGCGGCTGGCCCGCGAGGCCGGGCTCGACGCCGAGTTCGCCAAGAAGTTCATGCGGTTCATCGTCGACGAGGTGATCCGCCACCACCGCCAGTTCCAGGAATAGGCGCGCCGCCGAGAAACCGGCACGCCCATGTGAAACCAAGGAGAAGACCCCATGTCGATCAAGATCAGGCTTGCCCGCGGCGGCTCGAAGAAGCGTCCGTTCTACCGCATCGTGGCCGCCGACAGCCGCATGCCGCGCGACGGCCGCTTCATCGAGAAGCTCGGCACCTACAACCCGCTTCTGCCGAAGGACTCAGAGGTGCGTGTCCAGATGAACATGGAGCGCGTGGAGCACTGGCTGGGCCAGGGCGCGCAGCCGACCGACCGTGTCGCCCGCTTCCTCGAGGCCGCGGGCGTGCGCCCGAAAGCCGAGCGCGCGAACCTCAAGAAGGCCGAGCCCGGCAAGAAGGCGCAGGAGCGCAACAAGGAGCGTGAGGAGAAGCGCGCCGCCGCAGCGGAGGCCGCGAAGGAGGCCGAGGCAGCCCCCGCCGAGGAAGCACCGGCCACGGAAGCCGCTGGCGAGGGCGGTGAGGAGACGAAGGAGCAGGCGGCGGAGTGATCCGCCCCGTCCCCTGCCCTGCCATGCCGGAGCCTGCGCATGCTTGCCGCCCCGCCGGATAGCATGGCCCAGCCCGACGCGGCCCGGTCCGACGTGGCCCAGGCCGGGCCTGGGACTGCCTTCGCGCCCGCCTTCCGTGCTGAGCTCGAGCGGCTGATGCGCTGGCGGCGGGATGTGCGGCATTTCCGGGCCGATCCGGTGCCCGAGGCCGTGCTGGCCGAGGCGCTGGGGGCGCTGGCGCTGGCGCCCTCCGTCGGGCTCTCCGAGCCGTGGCGGCTGGTGCGCGTCGCAAGCCCCGCGGCACGGGCAGCGGTGCGCGCCAATTTTGAGGCGGCAAATGCCGATGCGTTGGCGGGCTATGGCGGGGAGCGTGCGGCGCTCTATGCCGGGCTGAAGCTCGCGGGGCTCGACGCAGCACCCGAACAGCTCGCCGTCTTCTGCGATGACGCGACGGGACAGGGCCATGGGCTCGGCGCGGCCACCATGCCCGAGACACGGGCCTATTCGGTGGTCGCCGGCATCCAGAACCTGTGGCTGGCGGCACGGGCGGCGGGCCTTGGCGTCGGCTGGGTTTCGATCCTCGACCCCGCCCGGCTGACGACGGCGCTGGAGGTGCCGGCCGGCTGGCGCTTCATCGGCTATCTCTGCATCGGCTGGCCCGCGGCGGAGGGCGAGACGCCCGAGCTCGAGCGCGCTGGCTGGGAGCAGCGGAGCGGCCCGCCCGAGGTGCTGGAGCGATGAGCGCGGAGGAGCCCACGGTGTGCGTCGGGGCCATTGCCGGTGCCTTCGGCGTGCAGGGCGAGGTGCGGCTCAAGTCCTTCTGCGCCGTGGCCGAAGATGTCGCGGCCTACGGGCCGGTGACGAGCGAGGACGGCGCGCGCCAGTTCAAGATCCGCATCACCCGGCCGGTGAAGGGCGGCCTCGCGGCACGGCTCACGGGCGTTGCGACGCGGGAGGAGGCGGAGGCGCTGAAGGGCGTGCGCCTGCATGTCGCGCGGACCCGCCTGCCGCGCCTGCCGGATGACGAGTTCTACCACGCCGACCTGATCGGCCTCGCAGTACAGGATACGGGCGGCGCCCCGCTCGGCCGCGTCCACGCCATCCACGACCACGGCGCGGGCGACGTGCTGGAGGTCCGCGGCGAGGGCCCTGCCCTCCTCCTCCCCTTCACCCGCTGGGCCGTTCCCACCGTCGATCTTGCGGCCGGCCTCCTCGTCGCTGACCCGCCCGCGGAAGCGGACGATCCCGAAGAGGGACTGGAGGCATGAGCGATGATGCCTTCGCCCAGCGCTATGAACGAACGCTCTCGGTTGTGCGACGCCGTCTCTGGCAGGAATGGGACCCCATCGGCGTTCGCGCACTCGGCGCGCCGCAGGATGAGTACGAGCGCTATGCGCCGACGCTGGCAAGCATGCTCGTACGGGATCGTCCCCTCGAGGCTATCGTCGATTACCTTAAAGGCGTTCTCGATCACATGGGGCTCGACCGACCGGACGCTCGCGCAGCCGCCCGCGCCTTCGGCACTGCGCTTTGGCACGACCTCGCAAACGCTCGCCCTCCTGCGCCCAAACCCCGTTCGGCCGGGATGATCCAGCCTCGGGTTTCGGCGGTGCCGCGGCCGGTGATGGAGGATCGGGCGCGGCCGGAGGCCTGGCGGGCGAGCGTGGTGACGCTTTTTCCCGAGCTCTTTCCGGGGCCGCTCGGCGCGAGCCTCACGGGCAAGGCGCTGAAGGACGGGCTCTGGGCGCTCGATACGGTGGATATCCGGCGCTTTGGCGAGGGGCGGCACCGGGTGGTCGACGACACGCCCGCAGGGGGCGGCGCCGGCATGGTGATGCGGGCCGACGTGCTGGCCCAAGCCCTTGACGCCGCGCGCGTTCCGGGCGATATGCGCCGCGCAGCCTACCTCTCCCCGCGCGGGCGGCCCTTCGATCAGGCGCTGGCGCAGGAGCTGGCCGCGGAGCCAGGGCTCGTCCTCCTCTGCGGTCGCTACGAAGGGGTGGACCAACGTGTCATCGACGGGCGGGGGCTCGAGGAGGTCTCGCTCGGCGACTTTGTGCTTTCGGGCGGCGAGATCGCGGCGATGGCGCTGATCGACGCGGTGCTCCGGCTCCGGCCCGGGGTGCTGGGCAACGCCGCATCGGCGGTGGAGGAAAGTTTTGCGCGGGGGCTCCTGGAGCATCCGCAGTATACGCGCCCCCAGGTTTGGGAGGGGCGGGCCATTCCCGAGGTGCTGACCTCGGGCGACCATGCCCGCATCGCCCGCTGGCGGCAGGAAGAAGCCGAGAGGCTGACGAAGGAACGGCGTCCTGAACTCTGGCGGGCCTTCACGGAAGGGCCCCGAGCGGCATCAGAGCAATCGGACGCGGCAAAGCGCGGCAAAGCCGCCAGACAAGAGGACTGAGCCCATGAACATCATCGAGACGCTCGAGGCCGAGCAGATCGCCCAGCTCGGCAAGACCATCCCGGACTTCAAGGCGGGCGACACCATCCGCGTCGGCTTCAAGGTGACCGAGGGCACGCGGACCCGTGTGCAGAACTACGAGGGCGTGTGCATCTCGCGCCGGGGCGGCGAGACGCTGGCCGGCTCGTTCACCGTGCGCAAGATCTCGTTCGGCGAGGGCGTCGAGCGTGTCTTCCCGCTCTACAGCCCGAACATCGATGCGATCACCGTTGTGCGCCGCGGCCAGGTGCGCCGCGCGAAGCTCTACTACCTCCGCTCGCGCCGCGGGAAGTCGGCCCGCATCGCCGAGAAGACGAACTACAAGCCCAAGGCAGATCGTACCGCCGGCACGCCGGCAGGCTGACGCGCCGCGCCCATCGATGACCGATCGCGAATGTCCGGGCCGGTCCCGGGCATTTTTGCATTCGCACCGTCGGGAGCCTCGCGACGTGCCCCGGCGCGGACAGGCGAATCCGGCGCACGCATGCCGGGGCCGGTGCACCCCGGCACGAAAAGGGGCCCCGCGGCCCGTTCGAGGCCACGGGGCCCATCAGGGCCCGGCGTTGCGAGGTTCGGAGAGTGCCGGGCCCCGTCGCGCTCAGGCCTGGGGGGAGGACTGGGCGCAGACGCGGCGGCGACAGGCGCCGAGGCCAATGAGCGCGCCTACGAGCAGGAGCGCCGAGGCCGGAACGGGGGTGGTGATCACAGTGCCGCCGTCGCCGCCTGAACCACCGCCGCCACCGCCGCCGCCCGACGCCTCGCCCATGACGGAGACGTTGTCGAAGCCGTAGGTGATGTTGCCGGAGTCGTCGACCGCAGCAGCGACGAACACGCGGAAGACGGATGTGGCCGCGAAAGCCTTGTCGAGCGAACCGCTGGCGATCCCGCGCGCCGTGCCCTGCTCCTGCAGATAGTCGAAGAGCACGGTGAAGGCGCCGGTGCCCTCATCGCGAATGCCGACGAGCAGATCCTCGCCCGAGGTCCAGTCACGGTTGGGGAAGTCCGTGTTCTTCGACGTCCAGTCGAGGCCGAGCGAGAGATCCAAGAAGCTTGTCGGGTCGATCAACGGCGACTGCCAGAGCGTGTAGCCGATCCCGTTGGGCCCGGTGCCGGCCGGCAGGTCGACCTCCACACAACCCGAAGTCGGGCAGCCGAAGTTCAGATCCTGAAAGGTGAAGACACCGCCCTTTACCGCAGCAAAATCGTTGCTCGAGCCCGCGGCCCCGATATCGGCGCCGCCTTGGCCCACGGTCCAACCGGAGGGCGTGATACCGCTCCCATTCCCGATGATCCCGTGGTTTTCCTGATTGCTGAAGTCTTCCGAATACAGATTGGCTGCTTCGGCCGGCACGGTGAGTGAAGCAACGCACAGCGCTGCGGTGTAGAGGGTACGCATGTCGACCTCCATCTAACTGGTACGGAGGGCAAATTGCGCAGGCATAGTTTCCAGATACTTAATATAAATAGGAACAAACCATGCAAGTTCGTACATTAAGGTATTCATTTGAGACAGACTGAAAGAGTATCGATTTCTATCAGTCTTTGATCCGCCGCGCCTCGTCCACCAGCATGATCGGTATGCCCGAGCGGATCGGGAAGGCGAGATTGGCTGCGCGGCTGACGAGCTCGGAGCGCTCCGCATCGTAGGAGAGGGCGACGCCGGTGACGGGGCAGACGAGCGCCTCGAGCATGCGGCGGGAGAAGGCGCGCGACGGGGCCTCGCCCGACACCTGCGGGCCCGGATCCTCCTCGGGGCCGCCTTCGCCCTCGCGCTCCCCCTCGCCCGTCATTGCATCTGTTCGTTGCCCTCGCCCGAGGAGGCGATGGCGAACTGCATAAGGGCCGTGAGCGTCTCGTACCTATCGGAGAGGCGGGGCGCCTCGAGCAGTGCCTGACGCTCCTCGACCGAGAAGGGACACATCATGGAAAGCGAGTTGACCAGCAGCTCCTCCTCCGCCTCGCGCATCGCGTCCCAGTCGGACGACAGGCTTGCGGCGTCGAAATACCGGCGGAGAAGATCCATGAAGCCCTTGCGGTCGAAGTCCTCCAGCTCCTCGGTGTTGCCGAGGTCGGCGGTGAAGTCGCCCCATTCCGCCTTCACCCGGCGATAGGGCGTGAAGCCGTCGAGTTCGTTCTTGACCCGGAAGCGGCTGACGCCGGTGAGCGCGATGAGGTAGCGGCCATCCTCCGTCTCGGAAAGCGAGGTGACGCGGCCCGCACAGCCGATGCGGTGGAGCTTCGGGGGCTGTCCGCTGTCGACGAAGGGCTGGATCATGCCGATCAGCCGATGGTCGGACCGCATCGAGTCGTCGAGCATCGCGAGATAGCGCGGCTCGAAGATGTTGAGCGGGAGCCGCGCGCGGGGAAGCAACAGGGCTCCCGGCAGCGGGAACACAGGGATCACCTCCGGCAGGTCGGCGGCGGAGAAGCGGCGGGCCATGAAACCTCGTCTCGGTCGACTCTCGCGGGCGGGTGTGCCCTCAGGAGAAGATCAGAGAACTAAGGCGCCGGCGTCCCTTGGCCACCACCGGATCGGTCGGGCCGAGGCTTTCGAAGAGTTTGAGGAGGCGGTCCTTCGCCGCACCATCGTTCCACTCGCGATCGCGCCGGAAGATCTCCAGAAGTTCGTCCACCGCGCCTTCGTTGTCACTCTTGGCGATGAGGGCGGTGGCAAGCTCGAAGCGCGTCTCATGGTCGGCCGGATCCTCTTCGATCCTGGCACGCAGACCTGCCTCCTCGCCCGCATCCGCCGCTTCGGCCGCCAGCTCGATGGCGGCGCGCACGGCGGTGATGGCAGCGTCGTCCGCAAATTCGGGGGGTGCGTTGTCGAGCGTCTGGCGCGCTTCCTCGGCCTTTCCCATGGCAAGGAGCGTGCGCGCGACACCGGCGATGGCGCGGGGGCCCGGCTCCTCCGCCGCGATGGCCGCAAAGGTCTGGAGCGCGTCTTCGTGCTGGCCCTGCGCCAGCATCTCCTCGGCCATCGTGAGCGCGTCCTCGAGGCTGCCCGGGCCGTCCGGCGCGCCCTGCCCCGCAGCCTCGAGCACGCGGCCGAGGAACTCCTTGATCTGCATCGGGCTGGCCATGCCCTGGAAGCCGTCGAGGCCCTGGCGCTGGAAGAAGGCGATCGCGGCGGGCACGGCTTGGAGCCGAAGCTGCTGGGCGACCATCACGTTCTGGTCGATATCGACGCGGGCGAGCTTGACCTTGCCGCCCGTCGCGGCGACCTCCTTCTCGAGCTCCTTGCCGAGCGCCTGGCTCTGCGGATCCATGCGGCTCCAGAAGAGCGCGACCACCGGCGTCGTGGCGGATGCCTCGATGACCTCGGTCATGAAGGTGCTGTCGGTCGCGTCGATGGGGCCCGATCCTGCAGGCCCACCGCCCGTGCCGCCGGTTCCGTTGCCAAGCTCGATCATCCGACTGCCCTCGCGGTTATTCTTTACGCGCAGCGGCATAGACGCAGAGCGCCCGCCGCGCAATGCAGGGGCCGTGCGGCGGAGGGAGCCTAGCCGCCAGCCTTGGCCGCCGCATGCGCCCGGGCCGCCTCCTCCAGCGGCGCGAAGTCCAGCATCAACGGCTCATGCCCCGTATGAGCCAGAAACCGCGACAGGTCGGCCGTGGCGATGGCCGTCGTCGCCTCGTTGTGGAGGGGATGGGCGTTCACGAGCTCATGCTCCATGATCGCGGCGTCGAGCACGAAGCGGACCTCCGCTGCCCCCGGAGCGGCGAGCGCGAAGGGCGTGACGGCGCCCGGCAGGACGCCCAGCGCCTCCCACAGCCGGTCCGGCTTGCCGAAGCTCGTGTTCTTGGCCCCCACCGCGCGCTCGAGATCGCGGATGCGGATCTGGCGATCCTCGAGACAGGTGACCAGCCAGAGCCCGCCCTTCTTCTCCGCGAGGAACATGTTCTTGACATGCGCCCCCGGCAGGCTGCCGCGGAGCGCCCGGCTCTCCTCCACCGTATGGAGCGGGGGATGGGTGTGATGGGCGTAACCGATGCCCAGCCGGTCGAAGAGCGCATAGAGCCCCGCCTCGTCCAGAACCGTCGCCATCATCCCCCTCCGTGAAGCGCCGACGCCGTTTCGAGCAGCCAGCGCGCGATGTCCAGCAGCGCCCCGCCCGCCTGCGGATAGGCCCATACCACCCCGAGCCAGGCATACCACCCCACGAGCACCGGCAGGGCGACCGCGATGGTCGCGTAGACCGTGGCGCCGAGCCAGAGCAGGAGCTGCTCGAAGCGGTCTTCCTCGAAATGGGGCGCCCGCATCGCGAGCCAGCGCCCGGCACTGCGCGGCAGCCACCCACCGACGGACCAGAGCCCGACGAACACGTGGAAGAAGGTGGGCAGAAGCGTCGTCATGAACCCGAGATAGAGCCACCAGTAGGCGTGCGGGTTCCCCTCGATATCGTCGAGCAAAGTCGGGAGGTCGACCAACCCAGCGGTCGGCCCCCCGCCCGCCGCCATGTTGAACCCCAGGAGAAGGAGTACCGCCGTGATCTTTAGCCCGAGGAACAGCGCCGCGGCGGCGAGAAGGTCGAGCAGCGCGATGACCCAGGTGAGACGCGGTGCCTCCAACGCGTGGCGGAGGGCATAGCGCGTGACGCCGACGGACAGAAAATCGAACGCCGCATTGCAGAGCGGCAGCACAGCGTAGAAGGCGACGACGCTCGAAGCATCGTCCGGCAACGCCCGGTCACGGCCAGGAGGCCGCCAAGAAGAGCGGCAAGCGCGGTGGAGAGCGCGCCATAAACCTTGGAGGACAGGCGCCCCCGCTCCTCAAGCTTTGGGAACAGAAAAGCGACTGCGACTGCGCCTGCGCCTGTGCCTGTGATTGCGACTGCGACTGCGCCTGTGCCTGTGATTGCGCCTACAAAGACGGCGAGTTCGACCAGACTCGACCATCGCCCGGCGGACGCTCCTGTCCGCCGGGCGATGGTCGGAGCAGAGAGGGCCAGAAGAAGGGAGAGGGCAAGCCCCACCATGGTCCCGAGCCGCTGCCACCAGGGCAGCTCCCCGGGCAAAACCGGGATACTGCCGATGCGGCCTTCCTCCCCAGTTACTGTCCAGCTCAGGAGCAGGATCAGGATTGGGTAGAGGACGGCGAGCAGCAGACAGCGGTCATAGAGCTTCCAGGTCCAGGCGCGGCGGGCCGAGGTGAGGGGCGCCTGCGCCTGACCCGGCGGTACCAGCCAGCGGTCCGTCGCGCCGAGAATGCTCTCCAGCAGCCAGCGGTAGTTGCGCCCATACCCGTCATGCCGCAACCAGCCGACCACACGCTCCCGGCTACGGGGAAGTTTGAGGCAGGCAAAGGTGATGGCACCAAAGAAGCCGAAGAGCGTGACGACGAGGTCGACCTGCTAATAGGCCGTCAGCGTCTCCCATACCGACGATACCAATATCTGTGGGCTTTTAGGCGCCGCGCCTTCCTCATCCACCGCTCAAATCCCCTCAACGCGCAATCCCGGTGCGAGGGTGCACCAGGGATGGCGCCCGGTCAAAGGGCCGGGCCGGTTCAGGGAGGCTCGCTACTCCGGGCGTCCAGCTCTTGCCGGCGCGCCGGACGCTGCCCGGCAGAGATGCCCTGTTGCCGGCTATCGTGGGCTGCCGAAGCGATCAAGCTTCGGGGGATCTGGGACGGCGGGATGCATCCGGCCTTGTCTTTTGCGTCACCTTGGGCAGATTGGCGGCCAATCACACGATCCCTGCCCGAGAAGGCGGGGCCGCCGCGCCGCCCCAGCAGGGCACGCGGCACACGACAGGACCAACGGGAGGTACAACCCCATGACATTCCGCAGCTTCACGACCGCCGCCTGCGCGGTCGCCGCCGTGCTGACACTCGGCGCGGCACCTGCCCTGGCCGCCTGCGACCCGGGCGAGACCGTGATCAAGTTCAGCCATGTGGCGAACTCGGACAAGCACCCCAAGGGCATCGCCGCCAATCTCTTCGCCGATCGGGTGAACGAGGAGATGAACGGCAAGGCCTGCATGGAGGTCTATCCGTCCTCGCAGCTCTACAACGACGACAAGGTGCTGGAGGCGATGCTGCAGGGCGACGTGCAGTTCGCAGCCCCCTCTCTCTCGAAGTTCGAGAAGTTCACCAAGAAATTCCGCATCTTCGATCTGCCCTTCATGTTCGAGGACATCGCCGCGGTCGACCGTTTCCAGGCCTCCGAGACGGGTCAGGCGCTGAAGGAGAGCATGAAGCGCCGCGGGCTGCTCGGCCTCGCCTACTGGCACAACGGCATGAAGCAGATGTCGGCCAACAAGCCGCTGATCGCGCCGACGGACGCCGCGGACCTCAAGTTCCGCACCCAGCAGTCCGACGTGCTGGTGGCGCAGTTCGAGGCGATCGGCGCCAACCCGCAGAAGATGGCCTTCTCCGAGGTCTATGGCGCGCTCCAGCAGGGGGTCGTCGACGGGCAGGAGAACACCTGGTCCAACATCTACGGCCAGAAGTTTTTCGAGGTGCAGGACGGCATCACCGAGACCAATCACGGCATCATCGACTATCTGGTCGTGACCTCCACCGAGTGGTGGGAGGGGCTGGATGCGGATCTGCGCGATCAGCTTGCCCAGATCCTGGCCGAGGTGACCGAGACGCGGAACTCCGAGTCGACCGCGGTCAACGAGGAGGCCAAGCAGGCGATCATCGCCGCCGGCTCGGAGGTGCGCCAGCTCACGCCCGAGCAGCGCACCAAGTGGGTGGAGGCGATGAAGCCCGTCTGGGAGCAGTTCCTCGGGGATGTCGGCCAGGACAACATCGACGCCGCGCAGGCTGCGAACAACGCCAGCTGACCCCTCCCGCCGGGCGCCGGAACTTCGCCTGAAGTTCTGGCGGCTCCCTTCCGGGGACGCCGGCGCCCGGCCCCGCCGCCGCGCTCACTCGAGCCGGCGGCACTTCCTGCCCATGGCGTGCGAGGACCCGGCCGATCCGAGCCGGCCCGGTCGCATCGCCAGAGCGAAAGGCCCGCCCCCGTGAGCCAGTACCGCCCCAGCACCACCGCCGGACGGGTGATCAACGAGATCGAGGAGACGCTGATCGCCGCCATCCTCGGCGCCATGACGCTGATCACCTTCGCCAATGTCGTCGCCCGCTACGTCTTCAACGCTAACATCCTCTGGGCGCTCGAGAGCACCGTGTTCCTCTTCGCCTGGCTGGTGCTGCTCGGTGCGGCCTATTGCGTGAAGATCACCGCGCATCTGGGCGTCGACGTGATGATCAACGCCTTTCCGCCCGCGGGGCGCCGGGTGATGGCCTTCATAGCGCTCGGCTGCTGTCTCGCCTACGCCCTCCTCCTCTTAATCGGCTGCTGGAACTACTGGGCGCCCTTCGCGAACCTGCCGGAGTTCGACGGCACCTGGCGCGACCAGATCTGGTACGAGGTCAACGACGTGCCGATGCCGGGCTTCCTCTCGGAATGGGGCAAGAGCATCAACCAGGGTGAGGCCTATGAGAAGATGCCGCGCTTCATCCCCTATCTCATCCTGCCGCTCGGCGCGCTGCTCCTGCTCCTGCGCTTCGCCGAGGCGGGCTGGCGGCTCTGGACCGGGCGCATCACGGCGCTGATCGTCAGCCACGAGGTCGAGGACGACCTGAAGGCCGAAGGGGGCAAGGTCTGAGCCATGGAAGTCGCGCTTCTCTTTGCCCTCGTGGTCGGGTTTCTCATGCTGGGCGTGCCGGTGGCGATCAGCCTCGGCCTCGCCTCGATGATCTTTCTCTACGTGTTCTCCGATTCGACGCTGGCCAGCATCGCGGGCACGCTCTTCAACGCCTTCGACGGGCATGCGACGCTGCTGGCCATCCCCTTCTTCATCCTGGCCTCCGCCTTCATGAGCACCGGCGGCGTGGCGCGGCGGATCATCCGCTTCGCCATCGCCTGCGTCGGGCATTTCAGAGGCGGGTTGGCCATCGCGGGCGTTTTCGCCTGCATGATGTTCGCGGCCCTCTCGGGCTCCTCTCCCGCGACCGTCGTCGCCATCGGCACCATCGTGATCGGGGCGATGCGCCAGGTGGGCTATTCCAAGGAGTTCGCGGCGGGGGTGATCTGCAACGCCGGCACGCTCGGCATCCTGATCCCGCCCTCCATCGTCATGGTGGTCTACGCGACCGCGACGGACACATCGGTCGGCCGCATGTTCCTCGCCGGCATCCTGCCGGGCCTCATCGCGGGGCTGATGCTGATGATCGGCATCTATATCGCGGCCCGCATCAAGAACATGCCGTCCCAGCCCTTCGCGGGCGGCAGCGAGATCTGGGAGAGCTTTCGCGACGCGTTCTGGGGCCTCTTCCTGATCGTCATCATCATGGTCGGCATCTACGGCGTCCCGGGCCTCACGCCCGCGATCTTCACCCCGACGGAAGCTGCCGCCGTCGCCGCCGTCTACGCGTTCTTCGTCGCAAATTTCATCTACAAGGACATGGGCCCGCTCAGGGCCGATCCGCTGGCGCCGGCGGGACAGGACTATCCCAGGGCGCTCCGCGAGAGGCCCTATGCGGTGCTCAGCGCCTGGGTCCATCCCGATACCAAGGCGACGCTGCTCGAGGGCGGCAAGCTCACGGTGATGCTGATGTTCATCATCGCCAACGCCCTCATCCTCAAGCACGTGCTGACCGACGAGCAGATCCCGCAGGAGATCGCCAACGCGCTCCTCGCCGCCGGGCTCGGCCCGATCATGTTCCTCGTGATCGTGAACGTGATCCTCCTCATCGGCGGGCAGTTCATGGAGCCTTCGGGGCTCCTCATCATCGTGGCACCGCTGGTGTTTCCCATCGCGATCGAGCTGGGCATCGATCCGATCCATCTCGGCATCATCATGGTGGTGAACATGGAGATCGGGATGATCACGCCGCCTGTGGGCCTCAACCTCTTCGTGACCTCCGGCGTGGCGAAGATGCCGGTCTTCGACGTGGTCAAGGCGGCGCTGCCCTGGCTCGGCATCCTCGTGCTCTTCCTGATCCTCGTGACCTATGTGCCCTGGATCAGCCTCGCGATCCCGCATGCGATCATGGGCCCCGAGACGATCATCCGGTGAAGCGGCCGCGGGCGTCCGCATGACAGTGGGCGCCGCGGGGCGGAAAGGCCCGGCCTTTCAAGCAGGCGTGAAGGACGGCGGGGCCGGGGCGGTCTATGCTCGGCGCCGACCGCCACCACCGAAGGCTCTTCCATGCCGATCCTCTCCGCCCTCGCCCGTCTTCTCCGCGCGTGCCTTGCGGCCGTCGCGCTCTCCGCCGCCCCCGCGGCGGCCTGCGGCGTCGCGGAGGCGACATGCCCCGTGGAGGGCGGCTTCTATCGCCTGGCGCTGCCGGAGGGCGCTGGAAACTCGCCCGGCGCCGTCCCCGCGATCCTCTTTCTCCACGGCTGGGGCTCCTCCTCGGCAGCGGATATGCGCAACCGCAGCGCGCTCCGCGAGGCGCTCGCCGCCCGCGGCCATGCGCTCATCCTGCCGGAAGGCGTGCCGCGGGAGGGCCGCACGCAGCGCGACTGGGCGGTGAAGGACGGGGGCCGCCATCCGCGGGACGACATCGCGTTCCTGGAGGCGATCCTGGCCGATGCCGCCCGCCAGGGCGTGGACCCCCAGCGCGTGATGCTGGCCGGGTTCTCGCGGGGCGGCTCGATGGTGTGGGACGTGGCGGGCGCACGCCCGGGGCTCGTCCGCGCCTATGCGCCTGTCGCCGGCGCCTATTGGGTGCCCATGCCCGAGCGCTGCGCGCCGCCGCCGCCGGGCGGGCTCGCGCTCCACCACACCCATGGCTGGACCGACCGCGTCGTGCCGCTCGAGGGCCGGCTCATCGGCGGCGGGCGCAAGGTTCAGGGCGACGTCTTCGAGAGCCTCGCAATGCTCCGCGCCCGGCTCGGCTGCAGCCTCCGCCTCGCGGACGAGACACGGACGGATGGGGCGGAGTTGCAGCGTGACTGGACGTCGTGCCGGACGGGCCGGATCGCGCTGCGCCTCCATCCCGGCGGCCATGCCGTGCCACGGGGCTGGCCCGCGGCCGCCCTGGACTGGTTCGAGATCGTGCTCGCCGCACCCCTCGCACCGACGCGCTGAAGCCCCTGTCGCCCGAGCAAGGCGGGAGCGGGTCCCGGCCGCCGAGGCCGCCGCATCCCCGATCGCGCCACGACGCCCGTTTTACGCACCGGCCCCGCCCCGCGGGGGCGTCCCCATCGGAACGCCCCTGCGGCACGAGCTCAGCCCCTTTTCCTTCGGCGCCTGGATGCCGCCGGGCACGCATCCTGCTCCCGGCAACCCCTAGGCCGATGCCGCAGCGACCACCGACAAGCATCCCGGCGACCAGCCGGGATTCCACTTGCTTCGCTTCGTCGGGATGACGCGCGGGCACTAGAGCCAGCGGGGTGTCTCGGTGCGCCAAGCACGGTAGACGCTGCCGAAGCGCTTGCGCAGCTCCTTCTCCTCGCCGGCGATGAAGCGCGTGTTGAGAAGGATCGCGAGCGGCAGCACCAGAACCACGGTGAACGGCTGGCCGAGGCTCACGCACCAGCCGAAGAGGATCACCAGGTCCGCGAGGTAGATCGGGTTGCGGCTGAAGCGGTAGGGCCCCTTGCGCACCAGCGTGCGCGGGCTGGACCGCGGCACCGGCGTGGTCTGCGCGGCGATCAGTGTGGCGAGCGCCCAGAGCGCCAAGCATATCCCCACGGCCATGATCGCATAGCCCGGCAGCGCCAGAACGTCGCCGAAGGGCCGACCCAGCCCGGCGATGTACCAGGCCAGCGTCGCGAAGAGCACGGTCCAGACGGGCGGGCTGTCGATGAGGCGGAGCGCCTTCATGCCGCTCCTCCCTCGGGCCAGACGTGGATGTTGTCGATGAGCCGGGCCCGGCCCAGCCGGGCTGCGGCGAAGACGCGCGCCCCAGGCGCATCCCGGACCGTCTCCAGGGCCTCGAGCGACGCGCCGTCTCTCACTTCGACGTAATCCACTGTCTCGAATCCCACGTCACGCAATTCTTCTGCCGCCGCCGCAGTCGCCGCCCCTGCGCCACGGCCCGCCCGAAGCGCCCCCGCCAGCCGGACGAGCGCTGCATGAAGCCCACCCGCCACCTCTCGCTCGGCGGCGGTTAAATAGCGGTTTCGCGACGACATCGCCAGCCCGTCGGCCTCACGAAGGATCGGCGCACCGAGAATTTCCGTCGCTATGTCGAGATCGCGCGCCAGGCGCCGGATGACGGCAAGCTGCTGCCAGTCCTTCTCCCCGAAAACCGCGACATCGGCCCAGGCCTGGTTGAGAAGCTTGGTCACGACCTGCGCGACGCCGTCGAAATGGCCCGGGCGTGCCGCGCCGCAGAGAACGTCCGTGAGCCCGCGCACCCGCACCTCCGTCGCGAAGCCCGCCGGATACATCTCGTCGGGCGGCGGCGCGAAGAGGAGATCGCAGCCCGCCTCCGCAAGCAGCGCCGCGTCGCGCCCCTCGTCCCGCGGATAGCTCTCGAAATCCTCGCCAGGGCCGAACTGCGTCGGATTGACGAAGATGGTCGCCACCACCCGCTCCGCCTTCGCCCGGCCGAGCGCCACGAGGCTCAGATGGGCGGCATGGAGCGCGCCCATTGTCGGTGTCAGCGCCACGCGTTCGCCCGCACGCCGCCACGCCGTCACCCGCTCGCGGAGCGCCGCCACCGTGCGCACCGTATCCATCGCCGCCGCCTCCCACAGGCCAGTCTGCCCCGCGCCCCCCGTGCGCCGCCATGTCCGGGCGCTTCGAATGGAGCACCAAGGCACGGCGAACGGGCATCGTCGTGGGATGTCCCATATCGAGCCTATGCGGCAAAAGGAAGGAGCACGGGCAATGGGATCGGTCACGCTGCCGGCACCCCTTCTCGTCAGCCCGTTCATGCCGAGAGGTCTTGCCTAACGGCGCAGGGCCCATCGGAGTCGCAGCGCCCTCCGGGTCGAAACGGAAAGGCCGCGGGCGATAGCGGCCGTTTGTCTACCTTGCCCTTTGGCGCGGGCGGGATAGGACTCGCTCTGCCCCTCGCAACGACGCCGCACCACGGAGCCGCCATGCCCCTTCTATCGCTCGGACCGGATGACGGGCTCTTTCACCTGCACCACCCGCCGGAACGGACGGGCGCGCCGACCTTCGTCTTCGTCAACGCGCTGACCGGAAACACGGGTAGCTGGGAGGGTGCGGTGGCGCCGGCGGTCAGGGCACAGGGCTTCGGCACGCTGAGCTACAATTTCCGCGGGCAGGACGACTCGCCCTTCGCGCCCGACACGGCCCTCACGCCGACGCTGATCGTCGAGGACCTGCAGCGGCTCCTGGCGGAGATCGCGCCCGCACGACCGATCCTCTGCGGCCTCTCGATAGGCGGGCTCTTCGCCGCGCAGGCAGTGCTGGCGGGGGCGCGGGCGGAGGGGCTCGTGCTCCTGAACACGCTCCGCGAGATCGGGCCACGGATCGCCTGGGTCAACGACGCGATGCCCAAGCTGGTCGCGGCGGGAGGCGTCGGGCTGTTCCTCGATGCGCTCTTCCCCCTCCTCGTCAACCAGGAGCAGGCGGCCAAGGCGCGGCCCGGCTTCATCACCGACGAACCCTATCGACCGCTCGACCCGGAGCACGGCCACATGAACCTGATGCGCCATGCCGCTGCGACAGACTGGGATATCGACTACGCGGCCCTCACCCTGCCGACGTTCGTGATCACGGGTCTCGAGGACCGCGTATTCCTCGAACGCGACGTGGTGGAACGGCTCTACATGCGCCTGCCCGATGCGCGGCGAGAAGACTGGCAGGATACCGGGCACCTCATCCCGGCCGAGCGGCCCGAGCGGCTGGCGGCCAGCCTCGTCCGCTTCGGCGACGAGATCGAAGGCGCGCGCGGGGGTGGGGCGTGAGCGGCAAGGGACCGGTCGGCATACCGCCCAACCTCGCCTACGCTGCCGTGCTGATCGGCGTCCTCGGCCACGCGTCCTCCGAGTTCTTCGCGGTCCTGTCCGGCGTAGCGGGGGCGGAGGTTTCGGTCTGGCGCTACGTCATCGGCGGGTTGGGGCTGATCGTCGTCGGCCTCGTGCTGGCGGGACCCAAGGCGCTCCTCGCACCGCTCGGCACCCATGCCTGGCCGATCACGCTCTACAGCCTCGTGGGCGTCTCGCTGGCTTATCTCGCCTTTCACCTCGCGCTCGACTACGCGACCGTGATCCAGGTCGCGACGCTCGTGACGACAATCCCGATCTTCATCGGGCTCGCCAATCTCTGGCTCAACGGCCAGCCTTTCACCCGGGTCAAGATCGCGGTCGGCGCCTGTGCGATGGCGGGGCTGGTGCTGCTCATCACCGACGGCGCCATCGACGCGCTGGTGGGCGATGCGAGCTCGCTCATCGGCATCGTGCTCGGCCTCGTCTGCGCTGCCGCCGTCGCGTGGTACGCAATCAAGATGAAGCCGATCATCGCGGCGCATGGCGCGGTGCCGGTCACGGCGGTCAGCATGATGATCGGGGGGATCGCGCTCTGGATCGGGGTCGGGCTCGGCTGGGGGATCTGGGTAGATCCGACGACGCTCTTCGACCGGCCGGCGGTCGAATGGGGCTCGCTCCTGGCGCTCGCGCTCTGGAACACGACGATCACGCAGATCCTCTGGATCGGCGGGCTTGCGGCGGCGGCGGACATCACGCGCGCGGGCTATCTCTTCTTCCTCAAGCCCGTGATCGCCGCGGTCCTTGCCGTCGCGATCCTGGGCGAGGAACTCACGCTCCTGAAGGCCCTGGCCATCATCGTCGTCACCGGCTCCGTCCTCGTCGAGCTCTTCTGGCCCCGTATCGAGGCGCGCCTGGCGGCACGCTGAGACCTGGCGACTTGTTCGTCGCCCTGGCCGCGAGCGCCCGAGATTGACCTTGCGTCGCGCCCCTGCGATCCTGTTCGTCGTGGCCTGTCGCTAGGGGCCGGTGGCGCCCTCGGGGGTGAGGGCGTCTTTCCGGAAGCGGCAGGGGGTTCGCTTTGGGGGGTGAGATGTACCTGAGATCCATCGTTGCCGCGGCCGCTCTGGCCGTGCTTGCCGCACCTGCAGTCGCCGTGCCGATCCTGGACGAGACCGACGAGCGCGACACGGGCGTTCAGGCGGCGCTTGGCGGTTTTGCGCTCAACTTCGACGGCTATGGCGGGGCGGGCACCGTGGTCGGCGTCGACGTCCGGCTCGACGCCGTTCTCGACGGATCGACATCCGTCACGCTCTCGAACGGCAATGTCGGCGCTCAGAATGCCTCGGGGACGGTTTCCACGAATTTCTCCTTCTCCTCCGCCGTCGATCTGCCCGCCAACCCGGCTCAGCTCAGCGGCACGACGCCGATCTTCAGCGTTCCCGGCGGCGGGCGGAGCGCGACGCGCACGATCTCGGCCGGGGACAGCGAGACCACGAACCTTTCCTTCACCGGCGCGGATATCGCCCAGTTTCTGACCCCCTTCACCGTGAGCGTCAGTGCGAGCAGCACGCTGGCGGTCAGCGGGCCGGCGGGTGTGAGCGGCAGCTTCGCCGATTTTCTGCGCGCCGTGGTCCGGGTGGAGTATCTGATCGACGACATGTCGCCCGGCGGAGACGTTCCGCTGCCGGCCAGTGCCATCGCCCTCGCCAGCGGGCTCGCCGGCATTGGGCTCATGCGCCGTCGGAGGCAGCGCAGGGCCGCGTGAGCGGGCTCGCCTGCGGGATTTGCACAACCCCTGATTGTAACGACGACCCGGCGGCGCGATCCCGTCTGAGGCGGCAACGGACTGCCGCCCCACCACATCTAGTATGCTGCAATCGGCAAGACACGGGGACTTGGCGACTCGCTGCCGACAGGTTAGCCTGACCGCAATGAAATCCCGGCGCAAAGCCGGAGAATCGAGGCAGGCCGATCGTGCGATCATCCAGTGCTCAAAAGGGCGCGGTGGACGTGTCCGCTACCGTCATGCCGCTCCAGATCAGGGGGCGGTTCTTGACCGCCGTGGTGCTGCCGGTGCCGGGCGCGGTCGACGATGCGTTCTACGCCGCCGTCGATGCCGCGCTGAAGCAGTCCCCCCGCTTCTTTGCCGACGCGCCGCTGGTGATCGACGTGGCGGAGGCAGAGGGGCTGGAGACGGAGGACGCCTTCGGCGCGCTCCTCGATGCGCTCCGCACCCGCCGCCTCTCCCCGATCGGCATCCAGAACGCCAGCGCGCATCAGACCGTGGCCGCCGACGCCCGTGGCCTCATCACTCTGAAGCCCGGGCGCGACACGGCCTTCGAGCCGCCGCGCCCCACGCCCGTGGCCCCCCGCGCGGTGGAGCCTGCGCCACGCCCCGTGGCCGTGCCGGATCCCGAGCCGGCGCCGCCGCCGCAACCCGTGGCGCGGCCCTCGCTCCTCATCACCGAACCCGTGCGCTCGGGCCAGTGCATCGTGGCCGAGGAAGGCGATCTCGTCGTCCTCGCCTCCGTCAGCTCAGGCGCGGAGCTGATCGCACCGGGGCACATCCATGTCTACGGCGCGCTCCGCGGCCGCGCGCTGGCCGGTGTGGGCGGCGACACCTCGGCCCGCATCTTCTGCCAGAGCCTCGAGGCCGAGCTCATCGCCATCGCCGGGCTCTACAAGACGAGCGAAGCCTTCGAGACCACGGTGGCAAAGCGGCGCGTCCAGGCCTTCCTCGAGACCGATACGCTCTGCATCCAGCCGCTCCGATAAACCCCTGGCAAAACGAGGAAATCACGTGGCCAAGATCATCGTAGTAACGTCCGGCAAGGGCGGCGTCGGCAAGACGACATCTACTGCTGCCCTTGGGGCAGGGCTTGCCATGCGGGGGCACAAGACGGTCGTGATCGACTTCGACGTGGGCCTGCGCAACCTCGACGTGATCATGGGGTGCGAGCGGCGCGTCGTCTTCGACCTCATCAACGTCATCCAGGACGAGGCCAAGCTCAAGCAGGCGCTCATCAAGGATCGCCGGCTCGAGAATCTCTACGTCCTCGCCGCTTCGCAGACGCGGGATAAGGACGCGCTGACGCAGGAGGGCGTCGAGAAGGTGCTCGAGGAGCTCGGCGACCAGTTCGACTACATCCTCTGCGACAGCCCCGCCGGCATCGAGCGTGGCGCGCATCTCGCGATGTACTTCGCGGACGAGGCGGTGGTGGTCACGAACCCGGAGGTCTCCTCGGTGCGCGACAGCGACCGGGTGCTGGGCCTCCTCTCCAGCAAGACCCGCAAGGCCGAGAAGGGCGAGGGCGGCGTCCAGCCCCATCTCCTCCTCACCCGCTATGACGAGGCACGGGTCCAGCGCGGCGAGATGATGCGCATCGAGGACGTGGAAGAAATCCTTTCCATTCCGCTCCTTGGCATCATTCCCGAGAGCCCCGCGGTGCTCCGCGCCTCCAATGTCGGCGCGCCGGTGGTGTTCGACGAGAAGACGCCCGCGGCGCGCGCCTATCAGGACGCGGTCAAGCGGCTCGAGGGCGAGCAGATCGAGATGCGCGTCGAGGCCGAGCGCGTCGGCCTCTTCTCCCGGCTCCTAGGA
>JBCCDG010000053.1:0-25427 GCA_039030915.1 Pseudomonadota bacterium
ACGCATGGTCCAGGCGCTCCCCCCCGAGATCCGCGACCGGTTCGGCGCGGACGCGGCCGACCGCGCGTCGGCGCTGGAGGCGCTGCTGAAGGAAGGCGGCCTTACCGTGATGGCCGCACTCCGTGCCGTGGACGCGGACTGATGCGCCTCCGCCGGCTCGAGCTCGTGCGCTACGGCCGCTTCACGAACGCGGCCATCGATCTCGGTGAAGCGGTGCCGGAACGGCCGGACCTCCACATCCTCTTCGGGCCCAACGAGAGCGGAAAGTCGACCGCGTTCAATGCCTGGCTCGATCTTCTCTTCGGGATGCGGGAGCGTCACCCCTACGCCTTCCGTCACGAGTGGCGCACGATGCGCGTGGCCGCCGTGCTGGAGGCCGAGGGGCGCCAGCATCGCTTCGCGCGCATCGGGGCGCGCGTGCGCGACCTCGTCGGGGAGGACGACCGGCCAGCGGACCCTCTTGCGCTGACCTCGCTCCTGCAGGGCGTCGACCGGGAGCGCTATCGGCTCATGCTGTCGCTCGATGAGGAGAGCCTGCGCAGGGGCGGGGAGGCGATCCTGGCGAGTGAGGGCGAGCTCGGCCATCTCCTCTTCTCCGCCGCAGCCGGTCTGTCGGAAGTGACGGCAGTCCTGCGAGCGACAGGCGAGAAGGCGGCGGAGTTCCATGAGCCCCGCAAGCGTAAGACCGAGCTCGCCGCCCAGAAGGCGCAGCTGGCCGAGCTGAAGGCCGCGCAGAAGACGCATGACACGCAGTTCTCGGAGTATCGCTGGCTGTCGGCGGTCTTTGCCGACGCGGATGAGGCTTACGATGCGGCGCGCGCGGCACATGAGGCGGCAGCGGCCGAGGAACGGCGGCTCGCCCGCCTCGCCGATGCGCATCAGGATGCTGCGAGGCTGCGGGCGGCGGAGGTGGCGCTGGAGCCCTTCGCCAACGCACCCATCCTTCCTCCCGGGCTCCGCGAGGAGGTCGACGGCCTCCGCTCCGACCGGGCCGCGCAGGCGCGCGCGTTGCAGATCGCCGAGGATGCGGCCGCCGATCTCCGCCGCCTCCGGGACGGGATCGAGCATGATCCGGCGATATTCGGCGAAGCGGCCGCGATCCGGGCCCTTGCCGAGAGCGGCGCGGTGGCGGCCAAGGCGGCTGCCGACCTTCCGAAGCGGCAGGAGGAGCTGCGCTTCGCGGCCGATGGCGTGGCCGCGCGCCTGAGTGCGATGGGCGCTCCGGAAGGCGCCGCGCCGCAGGATCTGATACCGGCCGCCGCCATGCTCGACCGGCTCGACCAGCTTGCCGCTGCTGAACCCGGGCTTCTGCAGACGGTTGAGACGGCGGCGGCGGAACAGGCGGGCGCCGAGACGGCGCTGCGCGAGGCCGAGACGGCGGCGGGGCGCTTTGGCCTGCCGGGCTCGGCCGACGCTGCTCCGCCCGATCCAAACGGTCTTGCCGGTCTGCGCGCCCGTCTGCGTGCAGCCGATCCGGTGGGTGCCCTGCGTTCGGCCTCCAGCGCCCTCGAAGCGGCTGAGCGTAAGCTGCGTGCGGCCGTCGTGGCGCTCCGGCCCTGGCAGGGCGATGTGGCGGCGCTTGCGACGGACCGGTTCCCCGACGCCGATACGCTCAAGGCCTGGGAGGTGGAGGCCGCCGCCATCGTCGAGGCGGAAAACGCAGGCGCTCTCGACGCGGCAGCCGTCGCCGCAGCCGAGACGACCGCGGCGACGGCGCGGGCGGCGGCCGAGGCGGCGGACGCCCGGGCGCGACGGCGCGAGGCGGAGGCGCTCGCCCGTCTCACACCCTTCGCCGCGGACGCCGCCGCGCTTGCTGCGCAGCGTCCGCCCGATGCGGCCGCGGCCACGGCGTGGGATGCCAAGGCACGGTCGCTCGACGAGGAGGCGCGCGAGATTGCCGGCCGTGCGGCACGCCATCTGGAGCAAGCCGCGGCCGCAGCGGCGGAAGTCCGCGCCATCGCGGCCGAGCCCGGCCTCGTCCTCGACGCCGCCCTGGCCGAAGCGCGGGCGGCGCGGGACGCGGCCTGGGCCGATCATGCTGAAGCGCTCGATGCCGAAAGCGCGCGCACATTTCATGAGCGACTGGCCGACCATGACGCACTTGTCGACCGGCGCCTTGCCGGGGCTGAGCGTCAGGCCGCGCTGCAGGCGGCTGAGCGCCGTGAGGCCGCGGCGGCTGCCGCTGCCGAGGCCGCGGAGGAGGCCGCGGAGGCCAACAGGGCGGCATCCGAGGCGCTTCGTGCCGAGCTCGCGCCCGTTTTCGCCGCGCTCGGTCTGCCGCGGGAGACAGGGGCTGGGAGCCTGCCCGGCTGGCTCGCCGAGCGCCGGGCCGTGATTGCCGCTCTGGGGGTCGAGGCGGAGGAGTGCGCGAGTGCCCGCGCCGCCGCCGATGAAGCCGAGCGGGCCCGGGCCGTGGCAGCCGGAGCGCTGGGCGCTGCGACAGAGGCGCTTGCCGCGCGGCGCAAACGGCACACGGACGCTATCGCCGATACGCTGGCGCGGGCCGGGCTGGCGGGGGAGATGACCCTTGCGGCACTGCGGGATTGGCTCGGTCGCCGTCAGGCCGCGCTAGACCGGACGGTCGAGCGAGACGACGCTGCGGCCGGGTATTCGTTGGCGGAGGAGGAGGCGCGTGCAGCCTCAGGAGAGATCCGGGCCGCACTCCTCGCCGACGGAGCGGAACCGCCCGAGGACGCTTCCCTGCCGCGACTTCTCGATCTCCTCGATGCCCGGGTGGACTGGCGGGCCGCGGAGGGCAAGGCGGCGGAGGCGGCGCGGGAGCGACTGGAGAAGGCGCGGGAGGCCTGCGACCGCCGCGCGGAGGCCACGGACGCCGCGAAGAGGGCGCTGGCGGGCTGGGTGGAGGAATGGGCTGAAGCCACCTCTGCGCACTGGTTCGCAGGCGACGATGCGGCAAGCTTCCGCGCTCGGCTCCCTCATCTCCGCGCCCTGCCGGGTGAGGCCGCGGGGCAGACTGCGCTCGCCCATCGCATCGCCCAGATGACCGCGGATATCGGGGCGCACGAGAAGGCCCTCGAGGAGGTTCGCGCGCGTCTCAGAGCGGCCGCCGCAGCGGATCGTGACGAGCGGAATGGCAAGGCCTCCCTGACACGGATGTCGGGGGAGGAGGGTGCCGGCGCGGAGGCGCTTGCGGCACGGCTCGCCGCGGCCGAGGAGATGGAACGTCGCCATGAGGACCTGACGCGTCAGGGCGAGGCGCAGGCGGGCAAGGCAGCCGATGCGCGCCGGCATCTCGCCGCCATCGACCGGCGCGTCGGCGAGATTGCGGCCCGCTTCCCGGTGCCGCCCCCCGGGCTCGACACCATCGCGAGCCCGGAGGACCTTTCCGTTGCGCTTGCCCGGTCGGAGGAGAAGGCCCGTCTCGCCGCGGCGGTGACGGAGGCGGAACGCGCGCTTCTGGCCGCGCTCGGCGCCGCCGACCGTGGCGCTGCCGAAGCGATGCTCGAGGCCGAGGATGCCGAAAGCCTCGCGGCCCGGCGGGAGGCCGCCGCGGTGGCGCTTGCGGAGGCGGCGGAGGCGCGGGAACAACGGCTCATCGCGCGGCGGGATGCGGAGCGGGACCTCGAGGCCATCGGCGGGGACGACCGCGCTGCACAGCTTGCCACGGGACGCCAGACGCTCCTCCTCGAGATCGAGGAGGGCGCCCGCCGGGCCATCGCCGCGCAGCTTGGCGTCATGGCGGCCGAACGCGCCCTCGCGCTCTATCGCAAGCGTCATCGGGGTGAGATGCTGGCCGAGAGCGCGGCTGCATTCCGCACCATGACGCTCGGCAGCTTCGACGATCTTGCGACACAACCGGACGGCAAGGGGGGCGAGCGGCTTATAGCGCTGCGCGCCGATCCGGCCGGAGACTTCGACGGAGGCGGTCCCGCCTCGATCGAAGTCTCCGGCCTGACTACGGGCACGAGGGCGCAGCTCTATCTTGCGCTCCGCGTCGCCGCTTACCGCCGGTTCTGTGAGGTCGCGGAGCCGCTCCCCTTCGTCGCCGACGATATCCTGGAGACCTTCGACGACGACCGCGCTTCCGCTGCCTTCCGCCTGATGGCCGAGATGGGGGCGGCGGGGCAGGTGCTCTACTTCACCCATCACCGCCATCTCTGCGCGCTGGCGGAGGAGGCGTTGGGCAATAGCGTGCAGGTGCACCGGATGCCCGACTGAGGCGAGGTTCAGGCGGCCTCGAGCCGCTGCACCCTCCCCTTGCCGCGCGGCACGATCCAGACCTCGTCATAGGGGTAGTCGGCCTCCGACTTGGCGCGGAGCTTGCGGATCACCTCCACCTGGAACTCGATCCAGCCCATGGCGTGCGGGTCGGCCCCGCCCTCCCGCATCGCCGCGTCGAGCGCCTGGAGCTGCCAGAAGGGCACAGCCGGAAAGCTGTGATGCGCCGTGTGGTAGGGCATCTGCCAGCAGAGCCACCGCAGCAGCGCGTTGGTCCGGGTCGTGCGCGTGTTCTCGAGGATGTCGTCCGCATGGCTGAGGCCCAGATGCTCGATGGTGTTCTGGAGCTGGTGCACGAACTTCATCGCGACCATGGGCGCCAGCCAGAGGATGACGGCGGCCCAGCTGCCCGCGGCGATTGAGATGGCGGCGATGCCGGCATAGGCCGCGAGATGCAGGCGTGCCTCCCGGATCACGAGCGCATGCTCGTCCGGCCGCACATAGGGCTCCAGCACCACGCCGCGGGAGAGCCGGACGAGGCGCGAGACGCGGCTCAACCAATAGGTCGGCCCCCAGAACCAGAGGATGTAGGAGCGGAGCGTATAGGGCTCGCGCACCAGCTCCCCGTCCTTCTCCCAGTCCTGCGTGTGCTGATGGTGCGCCCAGTGCTGGATGCGGTCGAAGTCCCGCGGATAGAGCATCAGGAAACCGATGATCCGTCCGAAGAGCTGATTGGGCCATTTGGTGCGGAAAACCGTTCCGTGGCTTAGCTCGTGCTGGCCGGCATAGAGAAAGTTGAGCAGCACGCCGTGCACCATGAAGAGCGGCACGGCCCACCAGGTGCCCCAGAACGTCCAGAGCGCCCAGCCGGTCAGTGCGATGGCGCCGAAATGGCTCGCCGTCTGCAGGGCGCCGCGCAGGTCGGAGCGCTGCATCAATGTCCGCAGCCGCTTAGGCTCAACCAAACGGCGGCGTGAGAAGGTCGCTTCCATCGGTCACCTCCGAAGGGCAGGGGCCTGGGCCCGGCGTTCGATGCGCGCATGATGTGGCGTCGCGCGCCGCCCCGCAATCCCCACAGTGCTCTTCTCTTGTGCACTGCCACCGCAAGACCGGCGATTGCGCGACCTGAATGGATGGCGTTTACTCACCGCCAACCGGGTTGAGAGGGAATTCAGCACGAACATGGCCGTCGATGCCGTCTCCGCGGGCGTTGTCTCCCGCACCGCCCGCAATGGCGACGCCCCGGTGCTCGAGGTAGAGGACCTGCACGTCATATTCGATCTGCGTGCCCGTCAGCTTCATGCCGTGAACGGCGTTAGCTTTTCGGTGAGGCCCGGGGAATTGCTGGGAATTGTGGGAGAGTCGGGCAGCGGCAAATCGGTGACGCTCCTCTCCCTCCTCCGTCTCCTGCCGAGCCCGCCGGCCCGTGTGACGGGCGGCAGCGTGCGCTTCGATGGCAAGGAGCTGACGACGGTCGACGAGCGAACGCTCCGGCACATCCGCGGCGGGCGCATCGGCTACGTGTTCCAGGACCCGATGACCTCGCTCAATCCGGTCTTCACCGTCGGCTACCAGCTCATCGAACCGCTGCGCATCCATCTTGGTCTCTCGAAGAAGGAAGCGCGCAAGCGTGCCGCGGAACTCCTGCGCCTCGTCGGCATCCCCTCGCCCGAGAGCCGGCTCGATGCCTATCCCCACCAGTTCTCGGGCGGGATGCGCCAGCGGGCCATGATCGCCATCGCGCTGGCCTGCGAGCCTGAGGTGCTGATCGCAGACGAGCCGACGACGGCGCTCGACGTGACGATCCAGGCGCAGATCCTCGAGCTCGTGCGCGATCTGCGCGCGCGCCTCGGGGCTGGCGTCGTCTGGATCACGCATGATCTTGGCGTGGTGGCGGGGATCGCGGACCGGGTGATGGTGATGTATGCGGGCCAGGTGGTTGAGGAAGCACCGGTGGACGCGCTCTTCGAGGAGGCGACGCATCCCTACACCAAAGCGCTTCTGGCCACGCTGCCGGAGGCGGGGGGGCGCTCGGGCAAGCTCGCCAGCATCCCCGGCCAGCCGCCCCTCCTTACCGCGCCGCCCTCGGCTTGCCCCTTCGCGCCCCGTTGCGCCGCAGTCCACGATCGCTGCTTAGAGGCGGTGCCGCCCCTCATCGACATCGGCAACGGCCACCGCGCCGCCTGCTGGCTGGCGGAAGGTGCGGCATGAGCGACGCGGCATGCGCACCCGTCCCCGAGACGCCGCCCGAAGAGGCCGAGGTCCTCCTCTCGGTCACCAACCTCACCGTGCACTTCCCGATCTATGCGGGCGTCCTCCGCCGCCGCGTCGGCACCGTGCGCGCGGTCGACGGGATCGATTTCGAGATCCGGCGGGGGGAGACGCTGGGGGTGGTGGGCGAGTCCGGCTGCGGCAAGTCCACGACCGCGCGTGCCGTCCTGCGCCTCGAGGAGCCGACGGACGGGCGCATCGTATTTCAGGGCCGCGAGATACACGACCTGCCGCAAGATCAGCTGCGCCGCATTCGCCCGGCGATGCAGATGATCTTCCAGGATCCGCAGGCTTGCCTCAATCCGCGCATGACCGTCGGCTCCATCGTGGCCGAGCCGCTCGTCGAGCATGGCCGGGGCAAGGCGCGGGCGCGGCGCGAGCGGGTGGAGGAGCTGCTCGATCAGGTCGGTCTCGATCCGAGCTTTGCCGACCGCTATCCGCACGAGTTCTCCGGCGGGCAACGCCAGCGCATCGGCATCGCCCGCGCCCTCGCGCTCGATCCGGCGCTCGTGGTCTGCGACGAGCCGATCGCGGCACTCGACGTCTCGATCCAGGCGCAGGTGGTGAACCTGTTGGAGGATCTGCAGTCCCGCCTCGGCCTTACCTATCTCTTCATCAGCCATGACCTCGGGATGGTCCGGCATCTCTGCAACCGCGTCGCGGTCATGTATCTCGGCACTATCGTGGAGCTGGCGGACCGAGATCTCCTCTACGGCAGCCCGAAACACCCTTACACTCAGGCGCTGCTCTCCGCTGCGCCGGTGCCGAACCCCAAGATCGAGCGCGCCCGCGAGCACGTGATCCTCAAGGGCGATGTGCCGAGCCCCGCAAACCCGCCCTCAGGCTGCCGCTTCCGGACGCGTTGTCCGGTTGCGGCGAAGCGTTGCGCGGCCGAGGTGCCCGCCTTCCGCAAGCTGCCCGATGGCCGGCAGGTCGCCTGCCACTTTGCCGAGTAGCCGCCGCGCCCGCCCCACGATGCCGTTGGCCTTTGCATCGGCGCCCCACGCACTGGGGCGCCCTGTTTTTTGGGCGTTCGGCGACCCGTTCCACCCGAAACTGGCGCCATCGCACCATGATTTCCGGATCACCCGGGCCCCGCCCGCACCAGTGGGCCCAAGGCCCGACAACTTCACAGAATGTTTCAACTTCGGACGGCCGGTCGACGATGCCGAGTTCAAGTATTCGGCCAAACAAGCCAACGATCCCGGGTGATGACTGCATGTGATGGTGCTTACAGGCGGCTCCCATGCAGCGTTACAGACCGTAACGTCCAAAGTGTGGAGCAATCGCCCTGCAAACGTAGAAACTGCCGGTGCATTACAAGTCGTGAATCGACTGTTGCATCCCTGCGTGGCTTTCGTGGCGAGTGCGCGCTGGTTTTGTAAAGAAATCGCGACCTGATAGTTGCCAAGCGCCGGCGGATGGCGGCAGTTGTCCGGTATGGCATCCGCGTTTCCAGCGACGGACCCAGAAACGGGACGGAACGGTTTCACCAGCCTCTATCGCACCGCGCTGCTCCTGCTGAGCAGCCGGGCGGTTTTCGGCTTGGTAAACCTTGCGGCGGCGGCAGTGGCGGCCAGCGCCGTCGGCCTCTCCGCATTCGGCGCGGTGATCCTCTGCCATGCCGTCGCGCGGCTGGTCGGCGACACGCTCCGCTTTCAGTCCTGGCAGGCGATCCTGGGCTTCGGCACGCCGATGCTCGACCGGGGCGAGGGTCGGTCGCTCTCGCGCCTCATCGGAGTGACCGTGGCGCTCGATCTCGCCGCTCTCGGAATTGCGCTCGGGCTCCTCATGATCTTCGCACCGGCGCTCGGGCAGGCGCTCGGTTGGCCGCACGAGATGCAGGATTGGGTGCGCTTCTACGCGCTGGCGGCGGTCTTCATGACCTCGGCCACGCCCACGGGTGTGCTGCGGCTCATGGACCGTTTCGACATCCTCAACTGGCAACACGCGATCAACGCCGTCGTACGGCTGACGGGGGCGACGGCGGTGCTCTGGTTCGGCCTCGGGCTTGATGCGCTCTTTACCGTGTGGTTCGCCGCGGCCGTTCTGTCGGGCGGCTGGATGATGCTGCGGGCCTTCATGCTGGGTCGCGCCATGCTGACCGTGTTGCCCGCGACGGGCAGAACCGAGATGCCGCCGCGGTTCTGGCCCTTCGTCCTCTCGACCAATCTTTCGAGCTCGATATCGGGCGCGCTTCTCCACGGCTCGACCCTGGCGGTCGGCGCGGTGCTGGGGCCGGCGGCCTCCGCGCTCTATGCCATCGCGCGGCAGATCTCCGATGCGCTCGCCAAGCCCGCGAAGCTGCTGGGCCCCGTGGTGATGCCGGCGTTCTCGGAGACGCGGAACGACGCGACCGGCGGCGCATCGACGCTGATGACCCGCTCGCTCGTCATCGGCGGCACGGCGATGATCGCTATCGTCGCGTTGGTCTACCTCGCGGGGGACGCGATCCTCGCTGCCGTCTTCGGGGCGGAGGCGCTGGCGGCGCACGGGCTCCTCGTCCTGGCAGCGGTCGCTGCCGCGATCACGCTCTGCGGCTTTGCGCTCGAGCCCGCGATCCTTGCCACCGGGCGTGCCGATCTCGCGCTCGTGCTCAGTATTTCCGCTGCGTTAGCCTATGCAGCGCTCCTTGGCTTGCTACTTCCTGCCGAAGGGCTCTTCGGTGCGGGCCTCGCCCTACTTGCCCATGCGGCGCTTTTGTTTGCGGGCCGGTTGGCCGTGGCCCGTTGGCTGCTGCATGACCGTGTCCCCGCCAATCATCCGGAGGCAGCTTGACTTACTTCAACAGAACCGACGCCGCGGAACAGCGCGGCGCGCCGGCGGTCTTGCCGGATGAGCATGGCGCACAGCACTTTCTCGACGCGCTAACCGCTGCGTCGCACGGCCCGGGTGGGATGACGTTCTTCGGTGCCCGCGGCGCCGTGGTCGAGCGTCTGGAATGGGAGGCGTTGGCCGGCGCTGTCGAGCATGCGGCAGGGCAGCTCGCGGCGCTGGGCCTGCCGCAGGGCGCCCGTGTGTTCCTGCTGGCCGAGAGCTGCCCGCGCTTCATCGCGCTCTTCGCAGGCGCGATGCGTGCCGGCCTGGTTCCCTGCACTCTGCCGCTGCCCTTCGCGTTCGGCAGCCGCCAATCCTATATCGAGCGACTTCGCCGGCTGATCGACGATGCGCCTGCGGTTATCGCGCCGGGTATGTTTGCCGACTGGTTGATCGAAGGCTTTGCCGATTCCGGCATGGCCTTCGCCGGCGGGGCGGATGCGCTGCCTGCACCGGTCCCGCTCGCGCCGCTCGCCCACTCGCCCGGCGATACCGCTTATATACAGTTCTCCTCCGGCACGACCTCAGCGCCGAAGGGCATCGCCATCAGCCACCGCGCGATGATGGCAAATGTCCGCGCGATCGCCGCGGCGCTCAAGATCGGGCCCGAGGATCGCGGCGTCTCCTGGCTGCCCTGGTACCATGACATGGGTCTGGTCGGGACGGTGCTGCTGCCGATCATCTGCCGCATCGACATGGACTTCCTCTCGACGCGCGATTTCACGGTGCGCCCCACGCTGTGGCTCGATCTCATCTCCAAGAACCGCGCCACGCTCTCCTACTCCCCCTCCTTCGGCTACGAGCTGGCTGCCAGGCGGGCCAAGGCGACGGCGGACCTCGATCTCTCGTCCTGGCGTGTCGCCGGCATTGGCGGGGACATGGTGCGCGCGCAGGCGCTGGAGGACTTTTCGGTCGCCTTTGCGGATTGCGGCTTCGACCGGCGTGCCTTCCTGCCGAGCTATGGCATGGCCGAGACGACGCTGGGCCTTGCCTTCACACCGGCCAGTCGCGGGGCGCGCTTCGAGCAGGTCGATGGCGCCCATCTCAATCTCGGCGACAAGGTGCGCCGTCCGCGGCGCGGCGTCGGCACGCCACTAGCGCTCTGCGGTACGCCGCTGCCGGGCCACGACGTCGAGATCCGCGACGAGACGGGGGCCGTTCTCGAGGACGGCCGTGTGGGCCGCATCCATGCGCGCGGCCCGGGCCTCATGTCGGGCTATGTCGGGGCGCCCGAGGCGACGTCGGAGACGGTGTCGCCGGACGGCTGGTTCCTCACCGGCGATCTCGGTTTCATGCGGGGTGGCGAGCTGGTGATCGCCGGACGCGAGAAGGAGGTGCTGATGCTTCACGGCCGCGCGGTCTGGCCGCAGGACGTGGAGTGGACGGTGACGAGGGCCGTGAAAGGCCCCCGTACGGGCGACGCCGCGCTCTTCCGTATTCCCGGCCCCAGCGGGAACCTGGACGACGGGCCGATGATTGTGGCGCTCGAGACGCGGGAGACGGCGCCCGAGCAGCGCAAGGCGTTGGCCGAGGCGGTGCATACGGCGGTGCGCGCCGAGCATGGCATCGAGGTGGAGGCCGTGCTCTGGCCGCCCCGCTCGCTGCCGCGCACCTCCTCCGGCAAGCTTCAGCGCGCGCAGGCCCGCGCGATGCATCTCGAGGCCGTGACGAGCGACAGGATCAAGGCCGCCTCGTGATGCGCACCGTCGCGATTACCGGGGGCAGCGGTTTCGTCGGCAGCCATATCGCGGCGGCGTTTGCCGAGGCGGGCTGGCGCTGCCGGCTATTGCTCCGCCCGGCCGCGTTGCGTCCGGCGGTATCTGCCGAGATCGTCGAGGGCTCGCTGGAGCAGCCGGAGCGACTGGCCGCGTTCGTCGAGGGTGCGGATGCGGTGGTCCATGCCGCCGGGCTCACGGCGAGCCGCGATCCCGCAGCCTTCGACGCCGTCAATGCGGGCGGAACGGCCAGTGTCGCGGAGGCGTGGTCGACCGGCGCCCCCGGCGCGCCCTTCGTCCTGATCTCGTCCCTCGCGGCGCGGGAGCCGGATCTTACCCCATATGCCGCCTCCAAGCGCCGGGCGGAGGCGGTGCTCGCAGGCTATGCCGGGCGCGCTTGTGTGCTCCGCCCCGCGGCGGTCTATGGCCCGCACGACGCCGCCACCCTGGCGCTTTTCAGGATGGCGGACGGGCCGGTGCAGCCGCTTCTAGGCTCGGACACCGCCCGGCTCTGTCTCATCCATGCGGAGGACGTGGCCCGTGCCGCCCTCGCGGCCGCCGAGGAGGCGCCTGCCGGTGCGTGCTGGGAGCTCAGCGATGTCCGGCGGGAGGGATATGGCTGGCGCGAGATGGCGATGACCTTGGCCGAGGCGCTCGGCCGTACGCCGCGTCCGGTCGCGCTGCCGCCCTGGCTCGTCGATGCGGCGGGGCGCTCCGCTGTCCGCTGGCCCGCCCTCACGCGGCTGACCGGCCCGCTGAGCCCCGAGAAGATCAGGGAACTCCGCCATGAGGACTGGTCCTCCCGCGCCGAGGATCAGCCGCCCGCGGGCCTCTGGTCCCCGCGACTTGACCTTGCCGAGGGTTTCGGGCGAACGGTCGCCGCCCTCAGGGCCGACAGGAAACTCCGGCGCGCGCGGCGCGCGAGCCCCCCGCGACGGGCGGCGAAGGCCGGAAAGGAGGCATGATGAGCACGAACGCGGTCATCCTGAGCGCGGGACGCGGCAAGCGTCTCTCTCCGCTTACCGACACCCGCCCGAAATGCCTGGTCGAGATCGGCGGGCGCAGCATCCTCGAATGGCAGCTCCGTGCCATCGCGGCCAACGGCATCGATCGGGTGGCCATCGTCACCGGTTTCGAGACGGCTCAGGTCGAGCGGGCCGTCGAGCGCATGGGTGTCCACTTCGCACCCGAGATCGTCTTCAACCCGTTCCACTCGGTGGCCGACAACATCGGCTCCTGCTGGGAGGCCCGGAACCATATCGGCGCGGATACGGTTCTGATGAATGGTGACACGCTCTTCGATACGGGCGTGCTGGCCCGCCTCCTCACCCACGCCAGCGCGCCGGTGACCGTGACGGCGGACGCCAAGCCGCATTACGACGCGGACGACATGAAGATCCGTGCGGCGGGCGACCGGCTCACCGCCATCGGCAAGACGCTAGAGGGTGCGGTCGACGGCGAATCCATCGGCATGCTGCGCTTCATGGGCGACGGTGGCGAGCTTTTCCGCGCGGCCATGCGCGCGGCGCTGGAGCGGCCCGAAGCGCTCAAGCGCTGGTATCTCTCGATCATCGACGCGCTGGCGCAGGATGGGCATGTGGGTGTCGTCCGGCTGCAGGGAGAGCGTTGGTGCGAGGTCGATTTCCCGACCGATCTCGGCCATGCGGAGGCGACGGTCGCGACCTTCGCGCAGGCCGTGGCGCCCCCGGTTGCGAAGGCGGCAGGCGGTGCGTGATGCTCATCGACCTCGATAACCTCGAGGGACAGCAGGATCTGGCGGCCGATGTCTGCATCGCGGGCGCCGGCGCCGCCGGGGTGACGCTCGCCCGCGCGCTATCGGCAAAGGGCATTGAAGTGCTGCTGCTCGAGAGCGGCGGGCGCGATTTCAGCAAGCCGGCACAGGACCTTGCCACAGGCGAGATCGCCGATGGCAGTGCGCCCTACTACCCGCTCCGCGACAGCCGCCTGCGCTTTTTCGGCGGCACCACGGCGATCTGGGGCGGCCGGGTGGCCGAGCTCGATCCCATCGATTTCGAGCGGCGCGAGGGCGTATCGGGCTCCGGCTGGCCCATAGCGCATGACGACCTGACTGGCTGGTACGAGGCCGCGCATGCCGTCCTCGGCCTCAAGCGTATCGGGAGCGCCGCGGAGGGCTGGCGGCGCCTCGGCCGCGACGGGGCGCCGGTCGACCCCGCGGTGCTTGCGCCCGGTTTCTGGCAGTTCGACGAGCGGGCGGACCGCTTCTCCCTGCGCGCCTCACGAGACCTTGTGGCGGCGCGCAACGTGCGCGTGCTGCTCAATGCGACGGTCACGCGGATCGAGCTGCAACCGGGGAGTGACGCGGTTGCGGCCTTCGCCATTCGCTCTCTCAAGGGCCGGGCGATCCGGGCGCGCGGCCGGCATTTCGTGATCGCGACCGGCGGGATCGAGGCGCCGAGGCTCGTGCTCGCCTCTCGCCTTGCGGCGGGCGGTGACCCGGCGCGTGGCTTTGGTGGCGACGCGGTGGGGCGCTATTTCATGGAGCATCCTCATGCCCGCGGCGGGCGGCTGGAGCCTGCACCGGGGCAGGGCGCCGTGTGGCGCGCTCTCAGCCTTCTGCCCCGCCACGTCGACCATGAAGGTATCCGCCACGCAGCGGTGCTCCGGCCCTCTGTGGCCGTGCAGCGTCGCGAGGGCATCCTCAACAGCGCCCTCGGGCTCGTCCTACGCGCGCCGGAGGAGGCGGGGGCCGGGCAGGCGCGCCGTGCCTATGCGGCGCTTCGTCATTCGCTCCCCGCCACCGGTGCCTGGCGCAGCGCCTGGCGGCTTGCGCGGAAGGGTGCCGCGGCCTGGCGGCGCCACACCGATCCGCTGCTATCGGGCCTCGCCGCGGGCATCGGCGGGCGAGAGATCGCGCTCTCCGTCAGGGCCGAGCAGACGCCGAACCCCGATAGCCGCGTCACGCTTTCCAAGGACGGCCGCGATGCGCTCGGCATGCCGCTCCCGGTGCTCGACTGGCGCCTCAGTGCGCTCGACCGGCATTCCGTCGCGCGGCTCGTGACGCTCTTCGGCAAGGAATGCGCGCGGACCGGACTGGGCAGCGTCGCCCCCGCGGCCTGGCTTCTCGATACTGCCGCGTCACAAGGCCCCGCTGCAGGCTGGCGCTTCGATCCCGGCATTGGCAATCACGCCATCGGGGGCTATCACCACATGGGAACGCTACGCATGGGATCGGGCCTGCGCGACAGCGTTGTCGATGCAGAATGCCGGTTCCACGACGTCAAGAACCTCCACGTCGCTGGCTCCGCCGTGTTCTCGACCTCGGGTTGGGCGAACCCGACACTGACCATCCTTGCGCTGGCGCTCAGGCTCGGCGACAGGCTTTCGGGACTGGTGGCAAGGGACGCTTCCGCCGAGCGTCGGGATACGGAGACCGCCCGCCGAAAGCGGTCCGAGCGCCGCCTGTGCCTCTCCGAACAAGATTGAGGTCTAGCAGTTATGGGGACAGACATGACGACGACCTGCGCCGAAGAGCGCGTGCTCCAGATGCTGAGCGAACGGCTCGGCCGGCAGGACCTGACCCTCGACAGTTCCTTCACGGCCGATGCGGGGCTCGATTCCGTAAGCGTTATGGACTTCGTGCTCGAGCTCGAGGACGAGTTCGACACCACCATTCCGCTCGATCATCTCTCTGACGTGCGCACCGTGCGTGAGCTCGGCGCGGTCATCGGCAGGCTCCAGCAGCCGGGCGCGGGCGAAGAGGCGCGCGCCGGCATGAACGGGCACGCGTCTTGAGCGTCGAGGCAAGGCTCAGGGAAGCAGCCGCACGCTTCTCAAACGTTAAGTCGCTGGGCCGCGATCCGAGCGCGCTGTCCTTCGAGCGCGTCCGTTCGCCGACCGAGGCGGTGCTGGAAGGGCGGGAAATGCTTCTCTTCGGCACCAATAACTACCTCGGCACCACGATGGATCCCGCCTGCATCGACGCCTCGATTACCGCGACGCGCGAGGCTGGCGTCGGCACCACGGGCTCGCGGATCGCCAACGGCTCCTACGGCGGTCACAAGGCGCTTGAGCAGCGGATCGCGGAGTTCTACGGACGCCGGACGGCCATCGTGTTCTCGACGGGCTATCTCGCGAACCTCGGTACGATCTGCGCGCTCGCGGGCAAGGATGACCAGATCCTGATCGACGCGGACAGTCACGCCTCGATCTACGACGCGTGCAAGATGTCGGGCTCGGAGATCATCCGCTTCCGGCACAACTCCGCCACCGATCTCGAGCGCAAGCTCGGCCGTCTCGCAGGACGGAGCGGCATGAAATACGTGATCGTCGAGGGCATCTACTCGATGCTGGGCGACACCGCGCCCCTCGCGGAGATCGCGGAAGTGAAGCGCAAGGCGGGATCGGATGTCTGCCTGATCGTGGATGAGGCGCATTCGCTGGGCGTGCTCGGCCCGACGGGCCGCGGCCAGGCGGAGGCGCTGGACGTTGAGGCGGATTGCGACGTTATCGTCGGGACGTTCTCCAAGAGCCTCGGCACCATCGGCGGCTTCTGCGTCTCGGACATTCCGGCCTTCGATGCGGTCCGCGCACTCTCCCGGCCCTACATGTTCACCGCATCGGGTTCGCCCGGCACGGTCGCGGCGGCGGTCGAGGCCATCGACAGGCTCGATCGGCAGCCCGAGCTCAGGACCCGGCTCTGGGACAACGTCTCGCGGCTTTACGGTGCGCTCTCGGCGGCTGGGCTCACCCTCGGACCCGAGCCAAGCCCCGTGATCGGCGTCGTCTGTCCCGATCCGACGACGGCGGTGATGCTTTGGAACCGGCTGATCGATCGGGGCGTCTACACCAACATCGCCCTGCCGCCGGCCACGCCGAACGCGCTCTCGCTTCTCCGCGTCTCCGTATCCTCGGCCCATACGCCGGAGCAGATCGACCGGGCCCTGCCGGTCTTTATCGAGGCGGCTGCGGAGCTTGGCATCGGCACCCGGGGCGTCAGCGCAGGCGCCCCTCGCGCCACAGCCGCCACAGGACCAGAGGCGCGGCCAGAGCCGGCCAGCGGCGCTGCCAGCGCGTAAGCTCGACGGGGCGGCCGGAATGCCGCTCCACCTTGGCAAGCGCGTAGGCAATGCCGCCGCGATAGGTGAAGGCGGCCTTGAGAAGCCGGGCGAGGTTCAGCGCCTTGCCCGCGCTCCTCCGCCGCGCCCAGGCGTGCCGGGCGCGGCGGCACGCCTCCGGCGTGGTCGCGGGCAGGGGCGCGAGGTCCGAGACGTCGCGGAACCAGCCGGGCTCGGCCGCCGTCACCGCCACCGCCCGTCCCGCCCCGCGCTCGACCCTCAGTTCGGCGCCGTAGGTGAGCGCGTAGAGGCGCGCCCAGTCTTCCAGCGGATCGCGCCCCGGATCGTCGAGCAGATGCGCGGTCCACCACCGGGCCGTCCGGATCCCTTCGGCGACGGCCTCCGCCACCTCGTCCAGATGCGCCTCTCCGGAGACCAGCCGCGCGGGTTGTGAGAAGCGGGCCCATAGCGTCGTGTCGAGACCCGATCTGCGCATGCGGGCGCGGAAGGCGGCGCGTGTCATGGCAGCGACCTTGGCGCCGTTCGGCCCTTCCGCCGCGAAGGACACATGGGGCGGCAGCAGCCGACCCATCGGCCCCGGGGCGGGCGGGTCGGTCAGTACGTAGAAGTCGAGAGGGCCGGCGCCCGATGCTGTCGCGGCGGCGGGATCGCGGAGAGCGGCACCGTAGAAGACGACTGCCTGCGCCCCCGGGCGCGCCAACAGCCGCTCCCCGATTGCCGCGAGCTCCGGCGGCACCGGGCGGGAGAGCTCCGCCGCGACACGCTCCGCGAGCGTCGTCATCCCGTCCCACCTCCCTCGGCGGTTTCCGGCGCGGCGACGGCTTCGCGGCGCGCGGCTTCCTCGGGCACGAGGAAGCGTATCGGGGGGGAAAGCCCGATCTCCACCTCTCCATCCCGCCCGGCATCCACGATATCGCCGTCGATAACGAGCGATCTTGCCTCGCCCAGCCCGATCCGCGCTGCCCGCCCGCTGCGGTAGCCGGCTGCCGCCATCCAGCGCCGTGGCCGGCCGCTCAGCACGAACGGCGCCGCGGTGGCGAGACGATGCGCGGGCGCCGCGATGTCGAGCCAGCGGATGCCGTCCCCGCCGTCGCCCCAGAACGGTCGGATGCCGAGGGGCAGCGAGCCCCGCGCCGCCGTTGCGATGAAGAGAAAGCGCCTCCCCGACACTGGCGCAGCGTCGTCGAGCGCGACCGAGAGCGGCACACCCCGCCGCCAGGGCCCCGCCGGCCCGTCGAGAAACGCCCTCCACAACGCGCCCCCGACCGCTGATGCGATGCCCGCGGCACCAATCGGGCCGTCGCCTCCGATAGCCACCCGCGTCGCCCGCTCATAGGCGCCGAGGCCGAGGATCAGCCCGTGCCGCTCCCGCCCCCCGAGCCGGACAGCCAGAACCCGACGGGTGATGACGTGCCCCGCCTTCTCCGCGGGCAGCGCACTGCGCCAGCCCCCGATTTCGCGGGCGAAGAGATTGGTGTTGCCCCGCGGCAGGAGCACCAGCGCCACTTGCCCGGCCGCTCCCAGCCGGAGCAGCGCGTCGATCACCAGCCGCACGGTCCCGTCCCCGCCGTCGACCGCGATCTGGCGCACGTCCCGGGCCAGAAGCGCGGCCACCGCAGCCTCGGTCGCGTCAGGCACCGCCGGCGCCTCGACGGGCACATCGCCCCACGGCGCAAGCGGGCGTCCTCGGCGGTTCCGGCTGCTCGCCGGGTTCCTCAGCACGCCCGTAAGGCTCACGGCGCGGCCATCCACGAGACGACTGCGCCGCGCCGCGCCGCGAGATGCGCCTGCACGATCCGCACGAGATGGACAACGAAGGAGATCGCGACCCAGGCGGCCACCGCCACCAGCCCCGCCGCCGGCATGCCGAGCGCCAGGAACGCCATCAGGATCAGGAGGTTGGGGTTGCGTCGCGCCGTGACCTCGCGAAACGCGCTGTCGAAGGGGCGCCAGGTGTGCATGTCCGCGCCGAAGCGGGCGATGAACCACCCTTCCTCCGCCCGCTGCGCCACATAGCCCGCGACGATGACGCCGAGCGCGAGCGCCAGCAACGCCTCTGCACCGGTCGCGTCGCCCCCCATGCCGGCCCCCACCGCCCAGGCCCACCACCAGAAAGGCGGATGGATGAGGTCGATCCCATGGTCCGCGATATCGCCCCAGCGCGAGGAGGTCAGCGTGACCCGCGCAAGCTTCCCGTCCACCGTGTCGAGAAAGCACATGAGCCAGCCGGCCACGATGCCGCTCCAGAACCAGCCGTGCCAGAAGAAGGCGAAGGTAGCGAGGACGAGGAGAGCGCTCGCTGCCGTGACCTGGTTCGGCGTGACGCCACGGCGCGCGCACCAGCGGACGGCGGCAAAGGCCGGGCGTGGCCAGACGCGCTTGGTCACGAGGTCCGTGACGCCCTTGTAGGACGCATCGAAGAGCGCCCGCTCGGTGCCGGGCCCCGCGGCCGGCAGCGCCACGGGACTGGCGAGCTTGCGGAGCTTTCTGTCATACCGGCCGACAAGGACGGCCGCATCGAGCGCCCGCGCTCCTTCCGGCGGGAACGTCCGATCCGCGACCATTGCTGCCAGCGCGGCATCGTCGTCGCCGCTGAGCCGTGCGCCGATCGCCCGGCCCGCGCCATCGACCAGCACCGTTCCCGGGTCGGCCGCCGCCAGTGAGTCCACTACGTCATTGGTGAACGCGTGATCGTCCCGCAGCCGCATGAGCGGTCGCACCCCGGCGTCGAGCCGCGCGATCTGCCGCGCCAGCCTGTCCGCCGGCAACTCGGAGAACACGGTGGGCGCTGGCCCATCCTCGGGCGATGTCTCGGCGGCTTGCATGTCGCCAGATACCGCCCATGATCCCGGCGGCGCAACAGCGGGCGGTGGCGGCGTCGGAGGGTTGGGGCATCGAGGCGACATCCATCACGCTGGCGCATCTCAGCGATCCGCATCTCGGCCCGATGGAGGGGGCGAGCCGGGACGCCCGCCTCACGCTGAAGCAGCGCCTCGCCTTTCGCCGCTGGCGGACGCATCGGCGGCATGTCTTCCGGGCGGAGACGGCGATGCGTCTCGCCGCCGATGTCCGTGCCGCTGGGCCCGATCACATCGCCGTCACCGGCGATCTCGCCAATGCCGGGCTTCCGGCGGAGTTCGACGCCGCGGCCTGCTGGCTCGAAGCGCTCGCGCCCGGCCCATCGTGCGCCGGATGGGATAGGGAGCGGCTATCGCTCGTCCCCGGCAACCATGACGCGCTGGCGCCCGGGAGCTGGGAGGCAGGGGCGGCTCGGCTCGGCCTTTCACAGCCGCAGCATCCCTGGCAGCGGCGGATCGGACCGGTCGCGCTCATCGGCCTCTCGACGGCGCTCCCAACGGTTCCGCTCCTGGCGACCGGCCGGATCGGCGACGAACAGGTCCGCGCGGCCGAGGCCCTGCTGGCCGAAGCGGCGGCGGCGCGCCTCTGCCGTGTCGTGCTGCTCCATCACCCGCCGGGCCGGACCACGGGGCCGCGCCGGGCGCTAACCGACCGGCGCGCCTTCGTCGCCATGCTTGAGCGTGTGGGAGCGGAGCTGGTCCTCTATGGCCACAACCACAGGGCGGAGGATGTCCGGCTGGGGGCCGCCGGCATCCTCGCTCTCGGCGCCCCCTCCGCGGCCGGCACACCCGGCGGGGGGGCGGAGGCCGCCGGCTGGTACGCCATCGCAATCTCAGGCGCCCCCGACGGCTGGCGCGCGCGCGTCACGCTTCGCCGCATCGACGCCGACGGGCGGTTCCATGACGAGCGCACGACGGATCACATCCTGTGACGGTGGGGCTCGCGCGGCCTACCACCGGTTGGACAGCCATGGCCGCGATCCCTAGTCTCTGCCCCTCGATCATCGCGCGGGGACGCATATGAACGCGACCATGGAGAAATTCGGCTGGCCCGCCTCGCGCGTGGCCGACCTCGAGCACTGGGTCGTCGCCCTTCGCCCGGCCCAACCCACGGCCGGCAGCCTGGTGGTCATCTGCCGCGAGCCCGCGACCGCCTTCGGACAGCTCAGCGCTGGCGCTTTCGCCGAACTGGCCGACGTCACGCGCCGCGTCGAGGCTCTGCTGAAGGCCGAGACGGGATACGAACGGATCAATTGGCTGTTGCTGATGATGGTCGATCCGGATGTGCATTTCCACGTCCTGCCCCGCTACGATGGCAGCCGCAGCATCGCGGGGCATACGCTCGAGGATGCCGGCTGGCCCGGGCCCCCGAGGCTCGACACCGGTGTGACGCTCGCACCCGGCGAGATCGAGGAGACCGCCGCCCGCCTCGCCCGGGAGTGGGACACCCAGTGACCGCCGAGGCCCGCATGCCGCGGCAGGGGGGCGGGCCGCGGACACCCTATCGCGGTCCGTCCCGCATCGACCGCTATTTGTTCATGCTCACCCTCCGTCCGATGATCGTCGGCCTCGGCATCGCGCTCGTCGCGCTGCTGACCGAGCGGCTGATCCGGCTTCTCGATCTGGTCACGGCCGAAAGCGCGCCGATCGCCCCGCTTCTCGCGATGCTGGCCGCCCTCCTGCCCCATTATCTCGGCCTCGCGCTGCCCGCAGCCTTTGCGCTCGGCCTCCTCGTCGCCCTCTCCGGGCTCAGCAGCAGCAACGAGCTGGACGCGCTGGAGAGCGCGGGCTGGTCCGTGCGGCGCATCGCGGCGAGCTTCGTGCTTTCGGGTGCGCTCCTCGCGGTGCTCAGCCTCGTCCTCTCGGGCTTTGCGCAGCCTCATGCGCGCTATGCCTATCGCGATGCCAAGCACACGCTGGTGACGGCGGGCTGGAACGGCACGCTGCCGGAGGGGCAGGTGGTGACGCTCGGCGACGGACTTGCGCTCTCTGCCGCCCGAGTGGGTTCCGCGGGTCAGCGGCTGGAGGAGGTCTTCCTCGTCCAGACGCGGGAGGCCGGCGAGACGGTAACGACCGCGGCGCGCGGGCTGATCCTGCCGGATGTCGATGCGGGCACCATGCGGCTCCTCCTCGAGGACGGTATCTCCCTCACGCCGCGCGGCATCCTCCGCTTCGAGGAGCTGCTCGTCAGCCACGAGATCCGCGATCCCGACGATGCCTTCCGTCCGCGAGGGGAGCTGCGTGAGCGTACGCTGCCCGAGCTCTTCGCGGAGATGGATGATCCCGCCTCTGCGTCCGAGCTGCACGCCCGTCTCGCCCGCGCCTTCTCCCTCATCTCCATCGCGCTCGCCATGGTGCCGCTGGGGCTTTTGCGAAAGCGCATGGCGGTCTGGCCTCGCGTGATCGTCGCCCTTGTCGGGCTCACGCTCTACCACCACGCGCTGCTCCTGGCGCAGGAGCTTGGGGCGGCGGGGCATGCGCCGCCGGCGCTCACGGTGTGGGGGACGGCCGCGCTCGTGTTCCTCCTCGCCCTCTGGCTCTACGTCACGACGCCGAGCCAGGGCACGCCCTCGCCGCTCCGCCGCATCCTGCGCGGTCTGAGCCAGGCGGGATCACCGCCCGGACCGCGCCGGAGGGGCCGCGCCGAGGCGCGGCGCAGAGGAGGGGCAGCGAGCCCTGCGGAGCGCTGAGGCATGCGGGCCCGGACGCTGACGCTCTATCTCTCGCGCATCCTGGGGCGCGGTATCCTCGTGGCGCTGGCGGCGCTCACGATGCTCGGCCTTGCCATCGAGCTCAGGGAGAAGGCGGGGCCGGTGCTGGCGGAGGGTGGCGGACCGGCTCTCCTCCGCTTCGCGCTCTACCGGCTGCCGGACACTGCGCTCTCGGTCGCGCCCGTCGCACTCCTCGCCGGGGCGATCCTCGGCTTCGCGCTCCTTGCGCGGCGGGGAGAGGCGGTGATCCTGCGCGCCGCCGGGCTCAGCACGCTCCAGATCGTGGGTGCGCTGCTGCCGCTCGGCCTTCTGCTTGGTGCGGGACTGCATCTCCTCGGCGACCGGGTGCTGCCGGCGGCCGAGGCGGCGCAGACTGCCGAATTCGGCGCGCTCGGCGAAGAGGACGAGGCGGCCAGCGCCGTCTGGCTCCGTGCGCCCGGCTGGGTCCTCCGCGGGGTGCCGCGCGGGGAGGACGGGACGCGGCTTGCGGCAGTCACGCTTTTCAGCCTTGATGCCGGCGGCGCGCTGGTCGAACGCATCGACGCGGCGGCGGCCTACCACCAAGGCGGCGTCTGGCGGCTCGAGGATACGGTGACGACGGACACTGAGACACGCGGGACGGTCGCCCGACCGCGGCTCGACTGGCGCTCCTCGCTCCGCCCGGCGGACGTGCTGGTGCTGGCGGGCGATGCGCGGGCGCTCAGCCGTAGGGATGCGGAGGCCGCGCTCTCGGGAGAGCGGCTCTCGACCCGGCCGCGGAGCTATTACGAAACGCGCTCGGCGCGGGCACTCTCCCTCGCCGCGATGCCGATGGTGCTGATCCTGCTCGCCTCGCCCGTCGTGCTGGGCGCGGGGCGCACGGGCGGGGCGCTGGCACGGGCGGCGGCCTTCGCGGCACTTCTTGGGCTCGTCTTCGTGGTCGGCGAAGGCGTTGCGCTTTCGCTCGGCGAGAAGGGACTGATGGCGCCCGACGCCGCGGCATGGGCACCCGCCTTGATCGCGCTCCTGATCGGGCTCTGGTCGATTCTGAGGGCCGAGACATGACCGTCGGCACCCTCTCGATCATCGTCGCGGGCGAGGGCTCCGGCGTGGCACTCTTCGGTTTACCGCCTGCCGAGCGGCTCCGCCGAACCCTCCGCCGCGCAGGCCTCGCCGAGGCGCCTGTGATCCGGGCGGAGATGTCGGCCGACGGTCTTGCGCCGGCGCTTGGCGCGGTGCTCGCCGACGCCGAGGGTCCCCTCCTCGTGCTCGACGGCGATGCCGCCACCGATCCCCGCCTCGTCGCGGCCCTCGCCCGCGCCGACGGGCCGCTGGTCGCGCGGACGGAGGAGGGTGCGGCCCTCCGCGTCCTGCCGGGAACCGCGCTCCCCGAGGCCGGGAGCTTCGCGGCGCTGGCCGACGCCCTCATCGCCGCCGGGACGCCCCGGCTCGCGCAGGAGGATTTCGACGGCTTCGTCGGCGTGCTCCGTCGCGATCTGCCCTATTGGGTCCTCCGCCCGCAGGACGAGGCCGCAGCCCGAGACGCGGAGCGCTGGATGTTCTTCGCGAACTACAAGGGCTCGACCGATATCCTGACCTCCCACGTCTTCCCCCCGCTCGTCTGGCCGCTCACCCGCTGGTGCGCCGCGGCAGGCATCACGCCGAACGCAGTCACCATCGTCTCGATCGTGCTGACCGCCCTCGCCGCCGTGCTCTTCTGGTACGGCCATCTCGCCGCGGGCCTCTTGGCGGCCTATGCCATGGCCGTGCTCGACAGCGTCGACGGCAAGCTCGCCCGCGTCACCCTGACCGACAGTGCCATCGGCAACGTGCTCGACCACGGGCTCGACATCGTGCACCCGCCCTTCTGGTGGCTGGCCTGGGCCCATGGGGCGATGCTGCTGGGCGGGCCCACATGGCTCTGGCCCGCCGCCTGGGCGATGACCGGTTTCTACATCGCGGACCGGCTGGTGCTGATGGTCGCGAAGGCCCGCTTCGGGCGCGGGCTTCACGCCATGACCCCGCTCGACGGCAAGGTGCGCGCCGTCATCTCCCGGCGCAACATCAACCTCCTGATCCTGACCGTCGGCCTCGTCCTGGGGCTCGAGACCGCCGCCTTCGCCCTCGTCGTCGCCTGGCAGGCGGCCACCTGCCTCTGGCACGGGCTGCGCACGGCCATGCTCTATCCGCGGGGGCGGCAGGCCGCATGATCGAGATCCGCTCCGTCGAGACGCGCGCCGACCGGCAGGCCTTTGTCGCGCTGCCGGGTCAGCTCGCCGCCGGTGATCCCCACTGGATCGAGCCCCTGCATCTCGACCGGCTCGAGCTGATCGACCCCGCGAAGAACCCGTTCTTCGAGCATGCGGAGGCCGCCCTCTGGCTCGCCTGGCGCGACGGCCGCCCGGTCGGCCGGCTCAGCGCGCAGCTCGACCGGCTCGCCCCTCGGATCGACGGCGCGCCCGTCGGCAGCTTCGGCCTGCCCGCGATGGAGGACGACCCGGCGATCTCGGCCGCGCTCTTCGAGACGGCCGAGCGCTGGTTGGCGGGGCGCGGCGCTACCTATGTGCGCGGGCCCTTCGATCTCTCGATCAACGAGGAGTGCGGCGTTCTGGTCGACGGGTTCGACAGTCCGCCCTTCATGCTGATGCCGCACAACCCACCCAGCCTGCCGGCGCTGATCGAGGGTGCCGGTTATGCGCCGGTGCGCGATCTCGTCGCCTACCGCCTCGACGTCTCACAGGGTCTGCCGCCGGGTGCCGAGGCCATGGCTGACCGCCCGCTCGGCAACGTCGCCCTCCGCCCGCTCAACATGCGAGATTTCGATGCGGAGGTGCGGCGCGTCTGCGAGATCTTCAACGACGCCTGGGCCGGCAATTTCGGCTTCATCCCGCTCACCGAGAGCGAGATGAGCGCGATGGCCAAGAAGCTGAAGCCGATCCTCGACCCAGAGCTCGTGCGCATTGCAGAGCGTGACGGCCGCCCGGTGGCCTTCATCGTGCTGCTGCCGAACGTCAACGAGGCGCTTCAGGGCATGAACGGCCGCCTCCTGCCTTTCGGCTGGGCACGGCTTCTTTGGATGGTGCTGGGCAAGCGGATCCGGACCGGGCGGGTGCCCCTGATGGGCGTGCGGCGCGACGTGCAGCAGACAGCCCTCGGCGGGCTTCTCCCCATCGCCATGATCGCGGCGCTGTCGGCGCGTGCCCGGGCCCGGCGCATCACGACGGTCGAGATGGGCTGGGTGCTGGAGGAAAACGCGGCCGTGCGCCGGATGATCGAGCGCGTGGGCGGACGGGAGGCAAAGCGCCTCAGGCTCTACGAAAAGGCTCTGGCGTGACTGCTCCAGGATGGCGCGCGCTGGTGCTGGCGGGCGAGCGGCCCGAGGGGGACCCGCTTGCGGCCGCGGAGGGGGCGCCCTGCAAGGCCTTCATCCCCATCGCTGGCCGCCCGATGATCGCGCATGTGCTGGGCACGCTCGCGGAGGTGGCGGAGATCGGTGAGGTGGCTGTGACCATTGCGCCCGACGCCCCGGCGATTCCGCCGGGCCCATGGCAGCGCCGCGCCGCGGCCGCCGGCCCGTCCGCCAGCGTCGCAGAAGGCTTCGCAGCGCTCGGCGCACCGCTCCTCGTCGTCACCGCCGATCACCCGATGCTCACCGCCGCGACTGTCCGCGCGTTTCTTCGGGCGGCCGAGGCCCACGGGGCCACGGCCATTGCCGGGGTCGCTACGGCCGATGTCGTCGCTCGCGCCGAGGACGCGCCCCGGCGGACGATGATGCGCTTTCGCGGCGGCGCGGTGACGGGGTGCAATCTCTTCGCTCTTCTTCGTCCGGACGCGGGCACG
>JBCCDG010000054.1:0-25073 GCA_039030915.1 Pseudomonadota bacterium
GCTCGCGGGCTGCCAGTGCGGCGCACCGTCCTTCTCGATGATCGTGGCACGAACGCCTTCATAGAAGTCGGGATGGGTCATGCAGAAGCGCGCCAGCCGATATTCGAGCGCCATGCAGTCCTCGAACGAGAGCGTCCCGCCCTCCCTCAGCTGGCGAAAGGTGAGCGCCGTGCAGGTCGGCGACTTGGTTCGGATGGTGGCCGTCTGCGCCTCCGCCCAATCGCCGCCCACGCCCTCCAGCCGATCGAGCACACCGTCGAGGCTGCGGGCGGCGAAGACACGGTCGATGGCCGCCTGCTCGGGCAGCCTGGTGCGGCGGACATGCGTCGCCAGATCCTCCTCCGCATCGTCGCAGAGCGCGATCTCCCGCCCCTCCGGCGGACGCGGCCAACGCCCCTCGGCAAGCCAATCCAGGAGCCAGTCGAGCTTGTGGGCAGGCAGGAGATGATCGCAGAGCCCCGCGCGCACCGCCGCCTCGCCCTTGAGCCGCGCGCCCGTAAGACCGAGCCACATGCCCGTTGCCCCCGGGAGGCGCGGCAGAAAGTACGTCGCGCCGACGTCGGGGAAAAGGCCGATCCCTGTCTCGGGCATGGCGAACACCGTGCGCTCCGTCGCGATGCGGAGCGAGCCGTGGATCGAGACGCCGACACCGCCGCCCATCACGATCCCGTCCATGAGCGCCACATAGGGCTTGGGGAAGCGCTTGATCTTCCAGTTGAGCCGGTACTCGTCGGCATAGAAGGCGAAGTTGGCGCGCCCCCGCTCACCGCCCGGCCGGCCGGCATCGTAGAGTGCCCGGATATCGCCGCCCGCGCAGAATGCCCGTTCGCCGGCCCCCCGGATCGCCACTACGGCAACGGCGGAATCGTCGCGCCAGCGGTTGAGCTGCGCCTCCAGCGCCAGCACCATCGCATGGGTGAGCGCATTGAGCGAATTGGGCCGATTGAGCGTGACGATGCCGAGCAGGCCGCGACGCTCGAAGAGAATGTCCTCGCCCGCGGCGGCGGTAGGGTCAGCGGTCATCTCAGCCTCCCGTCGATGGCGATGCGGGGGAGGAAGCAGCGCGGAGCGGCGAGGTCAAGGCCGGGGCCGCGCCATCCTCTCCGGCTTGCGGCAAACGGGCGGGGCTGTCAGGACTTGCCTACGTACGTGCGCACTGCCCGGAGCTTTCCCATGCTGCCCGCCTCGCCCACCATTGCCCCGTTCCCTCACGCCCGGCCCCGCCGACTCAGAAGCGCGCCGTGGATCCGCGCAATGGTTGCGGAAAACCGGCTGTCGCCCGCCGACTTCATCTGGCCCTGCTTCGTGATGGAGGGACACGACGAGGCGGTGCCCGTTGCCAGCATGCCCGGCGTCAGCCGTCTGACGGTCGACCGGCTGGTGACGGCGGCCGGTGAGGCGGCGGCGCTCGGCATCCCCTGCATCGCGGTCTTTCCCGAGACGCCGGACCGGCTGAAGACGCCGGGCGCAGAGGAGGCTTGGAACCCGGACAACCTCGTCAACACCGCAACCCGCGCGATCAAGGATGCGCATCCCGGTCTCGGCGTGATGCTGGATGTGGCGCTCGACCCCTACAATAGCGACGGCCAGGACGGCATCGTCGAGAACGGCCGCATCCTGAACGACCCCACGCTCGAAGCGCTGGAGCGCCAGACGCTGGCACAGGCGGCGGCGGGGGCCGATGTCATGGGCCCCTCTGACATGATGGATGGACGCGTCGGTGTGATGCGCGCGGCACTCGAGCGCGAAGGGCACCATGACGTCACCATCATGTCCTACGCGGCCAAATACGCCTCCGCCTTCTACGGCCCCTTCCGCGATGCGGTGGGCTCCAGCGGCGCGCTGAAGGGCGACAAGAAGACATATCAGATGGACTTCGCCAACGGGGACGAGGCGCTGCGGGAGGTCGCGATGGACCTTTCGGAAGGTGCGGACATGGTGATGGTCAAGCCAGGCATGCCCTATCTCGACATATGCCGGCGCGTGCATGAGGCCTTCAACGTGCCCGTTTTCGCCTATCAGGTCTCCGGCGAATACGCGATGCTGCGCAATGCGATGATGATCGGCGGGCTCGACGAGGAGCTGGGCATCATGGAGAGCCTCATGGCCTTCCGCCGCGCAGGCTGCAGCGGCATCCTCAGCTATTTCGCGCTCGACGCCGCGAGGATCCTCCAGCGTTGATCCCGCGGCATCGGGTCTCTCGGGCAAGGATGCCGATGCGTTCTTGTACCCGAACGTCACGGTAGGGGCGTGTCCGTTGGCGCGGCGCCCCTATCTAAGCGGTGACGCCGAAGAGCATGCCAGCCACGGAGAGCACTCCATGAAGATCGTGCGCCTTTTCGCCGCCACCGCGGCCCTCGCCGGATGCGGCATCATCGCGGCCAGCTACACGCCGCCCGCTGCCGCCGAAGCCGCCTATGAGACCTCCGCGGGCCGCATCGCCGTCAAGCGTCTTGCGGACGGGCTCGACGTGCCATGGGCAGTGGCTCCGCTTCCGAATGGCGGCGCGCTGGTGACGGAAAAGGACGGCCGGCTCCTGCACTTCTCTCCGGCGTGGGAGCGGCAGGAGGTGAGCGGTCTGCCGCCGATTTCCACCGGCGGCCAGGGCGGACTTCTCGACGTTACGCTGGCGCAGGATTTCGCGGAAACCCGGACGCTCTTCCTCAGCTTCTCCGAGGACGCCGACGGCGGCCGGCGCACCGCTGCCGTCTCCGCCCGTCTCTCTGCGGATGGCGGCAGCCTGCAGGAAGTCCGCCCGATCTTCGCTCAGGAGCCTGCCCTCAGCGGCGGCCGGCATTTCGGCAGCCGGATTGTCGAGACCGCGGACGGCATGCTCTTCATCACCACCGGGGATCGTGGCAACGCGGACCTGGCGCAGGAGCTGGACGGCCATGTGGGCAAGGTCATCCGCGTGACGCGCGACGGCGCGGTGCCAGGCGACAACCCTTTCCGCGAACAGGGTGGCGCGTTGCCCGAGATCTGGTCTTACGGCCACCGCAACATCCAGGGCGCGGCGCTCGATGAGCAGGGCCGTCTCTGGACGCTGAGCCACGGTGCGCGCGGTGGCGACGAGATCAACCTCGCAGAGCCGGGGCTGAACTATGGCTGGCCCGTCATCAGCTACGGCACGCATTACAGCGGCGCCAAGATCGGTCGGGGCACCGCGCAGGCAGGCATGGAGCAGCCGAAATGGTACTGGGACCCGTCCATCGCCCCCTCCGGCCTCATGATCTATTCCGGCAGGCTCTTCCCGGACTGTGAGGGTGACCTCTTCGCCGGTGCGCTGAAATTCGACTACATCTCTCGGCTCGAGCGCGGTGGCGCTGCGGGCGACGCTATCGAGAGCGAAGAGAAGCTCTTCGAAGGGGTCTATCAGCGTGTGCGGGACATCGTGGAGGCGCCCGACGGCTCGATCTGGTTCCTGGCCGTCGGCGAAGGTGCGCTCTTCCGCATCGCGCCGGCGGAGAGCGGCTGACAGTCATTTTACTTCATGCCCGTTGGCGGGCTCGTCCGGGGGGTTGCCGCCATCGGTCGCCCCCGGCTAGAGGAGCGGCATGACAGCACCGCTGACACCGCTTGCCGCGAGCCTGCCCGCCACCGTTCCCTTCGTCGGGCCCGAGAAGCAGGAGCGCGACCGGGGCGCGACCTTCCGCGCCCGCATCGGCGCGAACGAAAGCGTCTTCGGCCCCTCGCCCCGCGCCGTTGCCGCCATGCAGCAGGCCGCCGCCGGTGTCTGGCGCTACGCGGATCCGACGAACCACAAGTTGAAGGAGGCGCTTGCCGCCCATCTGGGCATCGCGTCCGAGACGCTGGTGATCGGCGAGGGGATCGACGGGCTCCTCGGTCTCACGGTCCGTCTCTTCGCCGGGCCGGGAGACGCGGTCGTGACATCGGCGGGCGCCTACCCCACCTTCAACTATCATGTGGCGGGCTTCGGCGCGGTGCTCACGACCGTGCCCTACCGAGACGATCACGAGGATCTCGAGGCTCTGGCGACGGCTGCGCGGGATGCCGGGGCGCGCCTCGTCTACGTCTCCAACCCCGACAATCCGATGGGCAGCTGGCATTCGGCGGAGGCGGTAATGCGCTTTGTCGACGCGCTGCCCGAGGGCTGCCTGCTCTGCCTCGACGAGGCCTACGGCGAATTCGCGCCGGAGGGCACGCTGCCCCCGCTCGATCCGAGCGATCCGCGGCTCATCCGCTTTCGCACCTTCTCGAAGGCATACGGTCTGGCCGGCCTGCGGATCGGCTACGCCGTCGCGACGCCGGAGACTGCGGCCGCCTTCGACCGGGTGCGCAACCATTTCGGCGTCAACCGCCTGGCACAGGCCGCGGCGCGCGCAGCGCTCGGGGACGGAACGCATCTCGAGGCCGTCTGTGCCGCGACGGAGGCGTCGCGCACCCGCATCGTCGCCATCGCCAGCGCCAACGACCTGACGGCGCTGCCCTCTGCAACGAATTTCGTGGCGGTGGATTGCGGACGCGACGGCGCCTTCGCCCGGGCTGTACTGGACGCGCTCATCAAGGACGGGATCTTCGTGCGCATGCCGGGCATCGCGCCGCTCGACCGCTGCATCCGCATCGGCTGCGGCACCGAGGGGGACCTTGCGCTCCTGGAGGCGGCGCTGCCGCGCGCGCTCGACCGCGCCGCAGCGACCGCCATGGCGTCCAGCGGCTGAGTGTGGCCGGCGGCAATTGTTTGCGGAGCCGGCTGGCGTTAGCGTCTGGGGCGGACATCCGGATTGAGGGGACATCGCGGTGGCGCATCCGCTGAGCGGGGCCGATCTGGGGACCTTGCGCACTGTCTTCCGCGAGGCGGGGCCGGCGGACGATGTCCGTGCGGCGCGCGCCATATGGGCTGCGGCCGTCGCACGGTGGCCATCGACCGCGCTCGAGCGGCGCCTCGCCCGGCTGCCCGCGCCAGATCGGGACGGCGCGCCCCTCTTTGTGCTCGGCCACTGGCGCTCGGGCACCACGCATCTCTACAACCTGCTGGCCGCCGGGGGCTGGGGCTATGTGCCGCCCCTCGCCGTCGGCCTGCCGCACGACATGCTGGGGCTTGCGCGGCTGCTCCGCCCGGTGCTCGAGCGCCAGCTGCCCGAGACGCGCTGGATCGACCGCATCCCCGTGACGCCGACGGCGCCGCAGGAGGACGAGATCGCGATCGCGAACATGTCGCCCCTTTCCTTCTACCACGGCATCTACTTCCCGCAGCAGTTCGACCGACTGATCGACCGCGGCCTCTTCTTCGACGGCTGCGGGGCGGCGGAGATCGAGGCCTGGAAGACCGCGTTCCGCACCTTCCTCGCCAAGATCGCAAAGGATCAGGGCCGGCGGCTTGCGATCAAGAACCCCGTCTACACCGCCCGTCCCGCGACGCTCCGCCAGATGTTCCCGGGCGCGAAGTTCGTCCACATCCACCGTGACCCGGTCGATGTCTTCCTCTCTATGCGCAATTTCTACGCCCGCCTCCTCGACGTGATGGCGCTGCAGGACGTACCTGTCGGCCTCGACATCGATGCGACGATCCTGCGGGTCTACGACCGGATGATGAGCGCCTTCGCCGCTGAGACGCAGGGCTGGGGCACGCCCAACTTCGTCGAACTGCCCTATGCGATGCTCGACGCGGCGCCGATGGAGGCGCTTCGCCGGATCTACGAGACGCTGGCGCTCCCCGGCTTCGAGGATGCCGCGCCAGCCTTCGAGGCGCATCTCGCCGAGGTCGAGAGTTTTCAGAAGAACCGTTTTCCCGCCGATCCCGGCGTGGTGCGCAAGATCGATGCCGCGCTCGGGCGCTGGTTCGAACGCTGGGGTTATGATCGCCCCGCAGAGGAGGGCGCCACCGCGCCAAGGGAGGCCATGCCGTGAACCGTCTAATCGTCGTCATGGTCGTACCTGTCACGGCCATCATACTGGTCGCGATCTTCCTGTCGGACGAGGTGACGCCGGAGCCGGCGCTCTTCGGACACGACCAGTGCACCGTGGTGGAAGTGACGGACTCGCGCTATCGCCCGCTCTCCGGCATCGAGGATCTGGCCCTCTTGCCACGCGGCGAGCTCATCCTGTCGAGCTACAACCGCCACCTTCCCTCCGCGCCCGCGCGCGGGCTCAACACCGTGGCGATCTCCGCGCTTCTGGAGGGCAATTCCTCCGTGTTCACGCGCCCGATCCAGGGTACGCAAATCACCTTCGGCACGCTCCTGCCCCATGGCATCGCGGTCGACCGCTCCGGCAATCGGCTGGCGCTCGTCAACCGCAAGGTGCGGGACGGCACCGCGCTGGTCGCCTGGGGCACTCTCGGACCGGACGGGTTCCGGGAGCGCGGGCGCTGGGAGGCGCCCGAGGCCTGCCGCGCCAACGACGTCGCCTGGCGGGGCGCCGAGGTCGTGGTAACGCTCGACCGCGCGAGCTGCGAATGGAGCATGTCGGACCTCATGCCCGGTGCCGCGACGGGCTCGGTCATGACCCTCGGCTTCGGGCGGGCCGAGTTGATGGCAGATGGGCTCGCGTGGGCGAACGGCGTGACGCTCGATGGCGGCACCGTGCTGGTGGCGGAGACGCGGGCAAACCGCATCACCAATATGAGCGACGGCTCCTTCACCGAGTTCTCGGGCGGGCCGGACAACGTGAACCCGGGACCGAACAGCACGCAGATCGTGGCGCTGCATCCCGATCTCTTCGACTACTGGCTCTACAGCATGCAGTATGCCAGCACCGCGCCGAGCCGGATCGTCGCTTGGTCGCCGGCGACCGGGCAGCAGGAGGTGCTCTTCGACGACCCCTTCGGCGAGGTGTTCTCGGGCGCGACGAGCGCGATCTACTCCAACAACACGCTCGTCGCGGGCTCCGCTTATGGGCAGGGCCTGCTCGTTTGCCGCCGCTAGGCTCGCGCATGAAGCCCGTCCTCGTGACCGGCGCCGACGGTTTCGTGGGGCGGCACCTGGTGGAGACCCTTCGCGCCGCGGGGCGCCCCGTGCTCGCGCTCGATATGCACTTTGCGCCGACGGAGGCGGGCGGGTTGCCCGCCGATGTGGCGCGCCATGTGGGAACGGTCACCGACCGGGAGCTTATGGTACGGCTCTGCGCCGAGGCCGGTGCGGTCATCCACGCGGCGGCCATCGCGCATCTCTGGGCGGAGCGGCCGGGCGCCCATGACGCGGTCAACCATGAAGGCACGACAGCGGTCGCCGAAGCGGCCCTGGCAGCAGGCATCCGCATGGTGCTGGTCTCGAGCTACACGACGCTCGTTGCGGAAAGCACTGTGCCAGGCTCGGTGCTGACGGAGGCGGAGGCCCATCCGCCGGAAGCGCTTCTCGGTCCCTACCCCGCGTCCAAGCGGCGTGCGGAGCTTGCGGTGGAGGCTGCCGCCGTAAGGGGCCTCGACGCTGTCACGGTCTTGCCCTCCGCGCCTGTCGGGCCCGGAGACCACGGGCTGACGCCGCCCGCGCGCATGATCCTGGACCTGGCCCGCGGGGCGACGCCCGCTATCGTGGGGACCGAGATCGACATCGTGGAGGTGCGCGCCCTCGCCAGCGGTATCGTCGCGGCGCTCGACCGGGGTCGCGCAGGGGAGCGGTACATCCTCTCGGGCGAGGGCGTGACGCTCGCGCGCCTTGCCGGGATGGTGGCGGCACGGATGGGACGGCGCGCGCCGAGCGTCAAGGTGCCCTTTGTTGTGGCGCTCGCGGCGGCGCATGTCGAGGAGCGGATCGGCACGCTCATCGGCCGAGCGCCGACCGCGCCGCTGACGGGCGTGCGCCTTGCGCGGCGGCGTGTGAAGCTCGATTCGGGACATGCCCGCGCGAGCCTCGGCTTCCGTGCCCCGCCGGCAGAGCAGGCCGTGATGGCGGCGCTCGACTGGTTCATGGACGAAGGCATGCTTGCCCGTCCCGCCGCCGAGGCCGTGCGCGAGAGGGCATAGCGCACTGCCTTATGCCTTCGGCCGGCGGTTCATGGCCGAATAGGTCCTGCCCTTCCAGGGAGATGCCTTGCCCATTAGGTCCCGACGCGCGCTGTCGAGCGTCATGGCCATGTAAAGAACCGCCGCCAGTGGCAGGGCCGAAGCCTCCCAGACCCGGCCGTCATAGAGCCGGAGCGTGGGCCAGAAGGCGAGCGCCATCAGCCCCCAGCCAAGCAGGCCGGCCGCCGCCGTTCCCGCATTTCCGGCCAACGCCCCGCCAAACGCTGCGATCGGCGGGGCGAGGTAGACGAACCCCATGCCAAGCGTGCAGCCCGCCAGGAGCAGCCAGGAGCGGCGAAGTTGCGGAAAGGCCGTCCGCGCCACCGTCTCCCAGATCGTGCCGAGCGCGCCGGTATCGCGGAGCGAGATTACCTCGTCGCGCGCAAGTCCGAGCCAGATCGGCCTGCGCTCAGGCCTTTCCCCGCCGCGCCGCATCCCCTTGAGCGCGGCCGCCAGCGTGCAGTCGTCGATCAGCGCATCGCGCATCGCCGCTATCCCGCCGATGGCCTCCAGCGCATCGCGGCGGACGAGCATGCAGCCCCCGGCCGCCCCTGCATGTGAAGCGCCGGGATCGTTGATGGCCGGGAAGGGATACAGCTTCTGGAAGAAGAACACATAGGCGGGCACCAGCAGCCGCCCGATGCTCCAGCCCGCCCCCGGCCGTCCCGTCTCGAGCCGCGCCATCAGCGACGCGAGCGCCAGCCCCCGGCTCTCGGCAAGGGCGACAAGGCGGGAGAGCGTGCCCTGTGCATGCACGATGTCCGCATCGGTTAGCAGCAGGTAATCCGTCTCGGGCGCCGCCGAGATCCCCTGCGCAAGCGCCCAGAGCTTGCCGGACCAACCCTCCGGCAGCGGCGCGCCCGCAACCACGGTGATTGGCCGGGCACTCTCCTTCGCCGCCCGTTCGGCAATGGCACGCGTCGCATCGGTCGAGTTGTCGTCGACGAGGACCACGCTGAACGTCCCGTCATAGGTCGTCGCCGCATGCGCCTCCAGCACGGGGCCGATGCAAGCCGCCTCGTTGCGCGCGGGAATGACGGCGACCACACGGTGCCGCTGCGCCGCGGGACCGGGCACCGCCTCGGGCAGCCGCTGGTCCGCCCGCCAGAAGCCGTGCCAGAAGAGCAGCATGCCGGCCCAGATGGCGGCGGCGATAAGCGCGAGCGCGAGCATCGCCAAGCGGTAGCCCCGATGCCGCGCTGCGGCAAGGAGAGCAAGCGCGGCCGTGATGGCCGATGGACAAGTCGCTCGGCCCGGCCCTATGGTCCGCGCCGATCGGCAGGCAGCGATGGCGACGGCGATGGCAGGCGAGGCCGGGATAACGGCGGATGGCGGCGAGGCGGCGGTTGAGGCGCCTTCTGGCAAGGGCGCGGGCGACGAGAACTTTCCCGTTGGCTCGTTCCTGATCGCGAAGCGGCACCGCCCGGCGGTTATGGCATACTATGCGTTCGCCCGCGGCACGGATGATATCGCGGACGATGCGGGGCTTTCGCCCCAGGAGAAGATCCGCCGGCTGGACGCATGCGAGGCGGGGCTTGCCCAAGGGGCTCGGGGCCCGGAGATGGCGGTCCGCCTCGGCGCGGTCTTGCGCGAGACGGAGGTGGAGCCTAGCTGCGCGACCGATCTCCTAATCGCCTTCCGGCAGGACGCGCTCAAGGCCCGCTATGCCGATTGGGACGAACTGATTGGCTACTGCGCGAACTCAGCCCGTCCCGTCGGCCGCTTCCTCCTCCAGCTTCACGGCGAGAGCCCGGCGACGGCACCTGCCTCGGACGCGCTCTGCGACGCGTTGCAGATCCTCAACCACCTGCAGGATATCGCGGTCGACAAGGCGCGGCTCGACCGTGTGTACCTGCCGCAGGACTGGCTTGCGGTGGAGGGCGTGGATGGGCCTGCGCTCACCGCCCCGGCGGCGAGCCCCGGCCTGCGCCGCGTGATCGACCGATGCCTGGCCGGCTGCACGCGCCTGCTCGAGACCAGCAGACCGCTGGCGGACCAGACGCGAAGCCGCCGCATGGCCGCTGAGATCGCCGTGATCCAGCGCCTGGCCGAAACGCTTCATGCCCGCCTCGGGCGGGAGGATCCACTGGCCGGCCGGGTCAAGCATCATCGCCTCGATCTCCTTGCCGGCATCGGCGCCGGGCTGTGGCGGCTCGCCACCCATCGCGCCCCGCGGGGGGATTGAGGCGTGGCGGACGGTGCGCAGACGACGCTTGTTGAGCGTCTGGCCCCGCAACCTGCGGGCAAAGAAGACCCGGCAGCGGCAGTCGCCGCGATCACGAAGGCCGCCGGCTCCTCCTTCGGGCCGGGTATGCGGGCGCTGCCGAAGCCGCGACGCGAGGCGATGTGGGCGCTCTACGCCTTTGCCCGCGTGGTGGACGACATCGCCGACGAGGAGATGCCGCTCGGCGAGCGCCGCCGCCTGCTCGGGCTCTGGCGCGACGAGATCGCCGCCCTCTATGCCGGGTGCCCGCGATCGCTGATCGGGCGCGCCCTCGCCCGGCCGGTGGCCGAGTATGGCCTGCCAGAGCGGGAGTTCCTGCTCTTGATCGAGGGGATGGAGATGGACGCGGAGGGGCCCGTCGTGGCACCCGGCATGACGCGTCTCCGCGCCTATACACGCCGCGTCGCCGGTTCGGTCGGCATGCTCTCGATGCGAAATTTCGGCGCCTGGCGGGGTGCGATTTCCGAGCGGTTCGCGTTGGCCCTCGCCGACGCGCTCCAGCTTACCAACATCCTGCGCGATGTGTCGGAGGATGCCGCCCTCGGCCGGCTCTACCTGCCGCGCGAACTGCTGCTCCGTCACGGCATGCCGCTCGATCCGATGGGGGCGGCGAGCCACCCTGCCCTGCCCGCCCTCTCGGCCGAGCTGGGGCGGCTCGCCCGGGCGGAGTTCGACGCGGCTCGGGCGGCTATTCCGGGCCACGACCGGCTGGCGCTGACGCCTGCGCTCATGATGATGGGTGTCTACGAGCGGGTGCTGAACGGCCTCGTGGCGCGCGATTTCCGCCCGGGCCCGCGCCTCAGCCTGACCAAGGGCCAGAAGCTCGGGGCGGCGCTCACGGCCGTCTTCGCGCCGGGCGCGCTGAGGCCGAAGGATGGCTGACGGCAGCGGCGGGCGCGGCGGGCGGGTACATGTGGTCGGCGCTGGGCTCGCCGGCCTCTCTGCTGCCCTCATCGCGGCCGAGGCCGGCATGCGCGTCTCGCTGTGGGAGGCGGCGGGCCACGCAGGCGGGCGGTGCCGCAGCTTTCACGATGCCCGGCTCGACCGGGTGATCGACAACGGCAGTCATCTGATCCTCACGGGCAACGACGCAGTCGCGCGATACCTCGCCCGAGCCGGCGCGCCCGATGCGCTGATCGCCGGAGAGGCCGCATTCCCCATGGTCGACCTCGAGGACGGCGCGCGCTTCACGCTCCGTCTCAGCAACGGGCCCATCCCATGGTGGATCTTCGACCCCGCCTCCCGCGTGCCGGGCACCCGCGCGCTCGACTATCTAGGCGGCTGGCGGCTGGCACTGGCGGGACCGGGCGTGACGGTGGCGGAGGCGGTCGGGAACCGCGGGACGCTCTGGCGTGCGTTTTGGGAGCCGCTGACGCTGGCCGTGCTGAACACGACGCCGGAGAACGGGCAGGCACGGCTTCTTTGGCGCGTTCTCCGCGCGACCTTCCTCAAGGGCGCCGGCCCTTCGCGCCCGATGTTCGCGCCGGAAGGGCTCGGCCACGCGCTGGTGAAGCCTGCGGTCGCCCGACTGGGGGATTTGGGCATGGAGATCGCGTTCAACACCGTGCTCCGCGGGCTCGAGACCGAACGCGGCCGCGCGGTCGCGCTGGAGCTTTCGACAGGGCGCGTCCCGCTCGGACCTCACGACAGATTGATATTGGCGCTGTCGCCCTCGCGTCTCAGCGCCGTTCTTCCGGGCATCTCGCCGCCGCGCGACGACGGTGCGATCCTCAACGCGCATTTCGTGGTGGACGCGCCCGGCAAGCTGGCTGCCTGCCCGCCGCTCACGGGCGTGCTCGGCAGCCTCGCACAGTGGATTTTCGTGCGCGGCGATGTCGTTAGCGTAACCGTGAGCGCGGCTGATGCTCTCGGCATCATGGCAACACCTCGTGATGAACTTATGGACAGGTTGTGGCGCGAAACGCAGGCAGCGCTTGCCTTGGGCGAAACAAACCACACCTCGGCACGGATCATCGTTGAGAAGCGTGCAACCTTTGACCAATCGCCGGAGGGTGTGGCAAAGCGGCTGAGACCGATCACACCGCTCGGGAATGTTTTCCTGGCGGGCGATTCAACCGATACGGGTTTGCCGGCCACCATCGAGGGCGCGGTCCTGTCGGGAGAGATCGCGGCGAGCCATGCCCTTGCAGATGCGGGGGCACAGCCGACCGCGGCAGTGGGCAGAGAGTAGGCGGACGGGCATGAAGAGAACGTTCGGTAGCGCCGGTGGGCTGGACAGCACTGCGGCGATGCGCAGCGCAGCCCTCGACGACAGCTTCTGCGACGCCGAACATGCCGGCCTCAACCCCGCCAACATGGGGCTCGAACCCGAGCACGTCTCCCCGACGCGGGACGAGCGCGCCGAGGTGATCGAGGGCCAGGCCGGCCTTCTCTGGGACATGCAGAAGGAAGACGGGCACATCGTCTTCGAACTCGAGGCCGACTGCACGATCCCGGCGGAATACGTCCTCCTGCGCCATTTCCTCGGCGAGATCGAGGCGCCGCGCGAGGCGCGGATCGCGAGATACATCCGCGGCATCCAGAACCCCGACGGCTCCTGGCCGCTTTTCCATGAGGGCCAGGGCAACGTCTCGGCGAGCGTGAAGGGCTACTGGGCGCTGAAGCTGATCGGTGACGACGTGGACGCGCCGCATATGGCGAAAGCGCGGAAATGGATCCTCGACCAAGGCGGCGCGTCGAAGGCGAACGTGTTCACCCGCATCATGATGGCGCTCTACCGCGAGATCCCGTGGCGCGGCATGCCCTGCATTCCGGTCGAGGCGATCCTGATGCCGGAATGGTTCCCGTTCCACATGTCGAAGATCGCCTACTGGTCGCGCACCGTGCTGACCCCACTTCTCATCCTCTATGCCAAGCGGGCACGGGCGGAGAACCCGACGGGGCGCAACATCCGCGAGCTGTTCGCCGTGGCGCCGGAGCTGCAGAAGACCTGGCAGATCAACCCGACCGGCAGCCGCATCGGCGAGATGTTCCTGCTTCTCGACAAGGCGCTGCAGACCGCCGAGCCGTTCTTCCCCAAGGGCACGCGGGACCGCGCGATCCGCAAGGCGGAGGAATTCACCCTCAGCCACCTCAACGGGCAGGACGGGCTCGGCGCGATCTATCCCGCCATGGCCAACGCCGTGATGGCGCTCCGCGTGCTCGGCTACGCCGACGACAGCCCCGAGATGATCACCGCCCGCGATGCCGTCGAGCGGCTGATGATCGAGCGGGGGGAGGAGATCTATTTCCAGCCCTGCGTGAGCCCCGTCTGGGACAGCTCGCTTGCCGCGCATGCCTTCCTCGAGACCGGCGAGCGGGACGATCCACGGCTGATCGGCATGCTGGACTGGCTCGCCTCGAAACAGGTGCTCGACCATGTGGGCGACTGGGCCGTGCGCCGGCCGGGCCTGCGCCCCGGCGGCTGGGCCTTCCAGTACGAGAACCCGGACTATCCGGATGTAGACGACAGCGCCGTGGTGGTCATGGCCATGCACCGCGCCGACCCCGAGCGCTACGCCGAGAACATCGACCGGGGCTGCGAATGGCTGGCAGGCATGCAGAGCCGCTCCGGCGGCTGGGGCGCCTTCGACCCGGAGAACGAGCACTATTATCTCAATTCCATCCCGTTCGCCGACCATGGCGCGCTGCTCGATCCGCCCACGGTGGATGTGAGCGCGCGCTGCGTGGGCTGCCTCGCGCAGGTGGACGCGGCCAAATATGCCGACAACATCCGGCGCGGCATCGAGTTCATGAAGGCCGAGCAGGAGGATGACGGCTCCTGGTACGGACGCTGGGGCGCGAATTACATCTACGGCACCTGGTCGGCGCTCGTGGCGCTCAACGGCGCGGGCGAGGATATGAGCGAGCCCTATGTGCGGCGCGCGGTCGACTGGTTGAAATCGGTCCAGCATGCGGATGGCGGCTGGGGCGAGAGCCTGGAGAGCTATGAGGACCAGGGGCGTGGCTTCGACCAGCCCTCCACCCCTTCGCAGACCGCCTGGGCGGTGCTCGGCCTTATTTCGGCCGGGGAGACGGCGAGCCCCGCCGTCAAGCGCGGGATCGACTGGCTCGCCACCGCGCCGCGCGAAGATGGCGGCGCGCGCTGGCATGAGCCGCACTTCACCGGAACGGGATTTCCGAAGGTCTTCTATCTGAAATACCACGGCTATGCGGCATTCTTCCCGCTCTGGGCCATGGGGCGCTATGAGCGGGTGGTCGCCTCCAACGACCGACAGGTGTCCTGGGGCATCTGAAGGGGAGGCGCGGCTTGCGGCCGGCGCCTTTCAGGCTCGCCACCGCCACCCACCCGCTCGCGGGGCTGTGGCGAGCCTGAAAGGCACGGTTGGAAGCGCGGGTGCGTCCCTGAGGAGCGGTAGCACTGCGATGGAAGAGGCGCCGATCATCGGCATCGTCTGCGGGCTCGAGAGCGAGCGGCGCGCGCTGGGGCTTTCCGCGGACGACGGGACGGGCGTGGGCGTATCCGTCGCCGTGAGCGGTGCGCGCCCGGCCGTGGCGGAGGCTGCGGCACGGCAGATGGTGGATCGTGGCGCCCGCGTGCTGGCGAGCTGGGGGCTCGCGGGCGGGCTCGATATGCGCCACGCGACCGGCGATGTCGTGCTGCCGCGCGAGGTGGTGGGCGAAGGCGGCGGGCGCTGGCCCATGGCCGAGCCGCCGGTGAATGCCCCAGTGCCGGGCGCCCGGCCCCCGCGGCTTGTGGGGCTCGAGGGTGTCGTCTTCGGACCGGCTGAAAAGAAGAGCCTCGCGGTCGCGGCGGGCGCATCCGTCGCGGATATGGAGAGCCACCGGGTCGCGACGGTAGGCGCCGAGATGGGCGTGCCGGTGATCGTTGTCCGAGCGGTCTCGGACAATGCCGGGCGCGCCCTGCCCCAGCTCGCCGCCGATGCGGTCGGCGCGGACGGGCGGCCCCGGATCGGGAAGGTCCTGCTCGGCCTTCTGCGCCGGCCCACCGACCTGCCGGCGCTCCTCCGCGCCGGGCGCGACAGTGCGGCAGCGCATGCCGCGCTCTCGGCCACGGCGCCTGCCTTTCTCGCCGCATTGCGAGCGATGGCCGCACGCTGAGCGCTCAGCCGCCTCCGTCCCGCGCGGCCAGCATGCCACGGACGGCGCCGGCAACGCTCCGCCCCCAGGCATCCCAGTTCAGCACGCTCTCCGCCCGTTCCCGCGCGGCCCTGCCCATCGCCGCACGGCGCACCGGGTCGGCATGGAGCGCCATGAGCGCGTCGGCATAGGCCTCGGCGGGCGCCCCCTCCGGCAGGAGCAGCCCGGTCTCGCCCTCCAGCACCAGCGACTGAAGCCCGCCGGTGACGGTGGTAACCGAGGGCAGGCCATAGGCGGCGGCCTCGGTGAAGACGATGCCGAATGCATCGGCGGAGACGGGAAGGAAGAAGATGTCCGCCCCAAGCATCAGCCGGTCGAAGCGCGCCTGCCCCTCCGCCGTTCGCTTGTCGACGAAGCCCGTCACCTCGATCCCCGGCCCGGCGACCTCGGCCGGCATGTTCGCGCCCACCACCGTGAGGCGCGCATCGATCCCGCGGGCGCGAAGTGCTGCGACGGCGTCGAGCGCCACTTGCCCGCCCTTGCGCTGCCAGTCGTTGGAGACGAGGACGAGGCGCAACGTCCCGTCCTCCTCGCGCGGGGCGCGCGCGCCGAGATCGGGCAACGCCGCCAGATTGCTCCCGAACGGGACCACCCGGATCTTCGCCGGATCGGCCCCATAGTCTTCCCGCGCCGATCGCGCCGCCCATTCGGAGGGGTAGATCAGGAGATTCGCCCGCGCGATCGCCGCACTCTCATCCCGCTCGCCCAACCGCTCCAGCGAGGCGGGCACGTTTCCGGCGCCTCGGTAATAGGCGAAGATGCAGCGCACCGTGCCGTCAGAGAGGTAGACGACCGGGAGATCCCGCGGCATCTGGGGCACGAGCCCCGCCGCGACGGGCATGAAGCAGACATCCGGGCGGTCGGCGGCGCTGCGATAGGCGAAGCGCGCGGCGAGATGGGAGAGCGCGCGAAGCGGATCCCACGCGCCCTCGAGCGGATTGCGACCCATGAGCTTGGTAAGAACGCGGCCCGCCAGGCGATTTGCGCGCACGGCAAAATCGGGCACCGCCGCCTTCGGCTCGACCGGGCCGAGGTGACGCTCCAGGCTCTCTGCCATGAAGCGGGTGGTGCCGGACCAGGCATGGCCGGTCTCGATACTCTCCCGCGTGTAGAAGGCGACGCGCGGCCGCGTCACGGCGGGGACTGCCGTGCGCTGCGCTTCGGTCTCAGCGCTCATCTCGCCTCCCCCAAGGCGTTTGCAACCCCTGCCCCCTCGCCAATAGCAGCCGGCTGGGTGTTGCCCGGCCCGTCGAGCGGAGTCAGGCAGCCTCGCGCTTGATGCGGGCCATCTCCTCGGAGACGATGCGCTCGTGATGCTCCTCCGCCTCGCGGGCATTGGACATGTCGATCTCCGGCGCCATCGGCCCTTCGGTACGCAGGCCCTTGAAGGCGAGGGCGATCATCTTGAGCGGGTTCGAGAAGGCGATGTTCGCGGCCGTGGGCTCATAGCCGCAATGGGCCATGCAGTCCCCGCACTTTTCGTAGTTGCCGGTCCCGTACTTCTCCCACTCCGTCTCCTCGACGAGCTCCTTGTAGGTCTTCGCATAACCCTCGCCGAGCAGATAGCAGGGCTTCTGCCAGCCGAAGACGTTGCGCGTCGGCATGCCCCAGGGCGTGCACTGCATTTCCTGATTGCCGAGGAGGAAGTCGAGGAAGATGGGCGAATGGCTGAGCGACCATCTCTTCGCGGTGCCGCGCTCCTTGCCGATGCGGAAGACTTCGCGGAAGAACTCCTTCGTCCGCTTCCGGTTCAGGAAGTGTGCCTGATCCGGTGCGCGCTCATAGGCGAAACCGGGGGAGATCGAGATGCCGACGCCCATTTCGGTGCAGTAGTCGAGATAGTCCGCCAGCTCGTCCGCCGGATAGCCCTCGAAGATCGTGGCGTTCACGTTGACGCGGAAGCCCTTGTCCTGCGCTGCCTTGATGGCCTTGATCGCGCGCTCGAAGACGCCCTTCTGGTCGACCGCCTTGTCGTGATGCTCCTTCAGCCCGTCGAGATGGACCGAGAAAAAGAGGTAAGGCGACGGCTCGAAGAGATGCAGCTTCTTCTCGAGCAGCAACGCATTGGTGCAGAGCGAGACATATTTCTTGCGCTCGACGAGGCCGCGCACGATCTCCCCGATCTCCTTGTGGATCAGGGGCTCGCCGCCCGGGATCGCAACCATCGGCGCACCGCATTCCTCTGCGGCCTTCCAGCAATCCTCTGCGCTCAGGCGTCGGCCGAGGATCAGCTCGGGATAGTCGATCTTCCCGCAGCCCGGGCAGGCCAGGTTGCACTTGAAGAGCGGCTCCAGCATCAGCACCAGCGGGTAGCGTTTGTTCCCCCGGAGCTTCTGGCCGAGGATATAGGCGGCAACGCGGGCCTGCTGGCGGATGGGGATCGACACTGGGCGCTCCTTTGGCTCGTTCGCGAGCACTACGTAGGGGTTTCTGACCTAAACGGCCAGACGTCTTGCCCTGTCGCGGCCGTCGATTTCACGGGGCAGTTTGAAGGTGATGTTCTCGCGCACGCCTTTCTGCGCCTCGACCGTCAGCGCGCGGTGCTCGGCGAGGCGTTCGAGAAGCTCGTCGACGATCACCTGCGGCGCCGATGCACCGGCGGTGATGCCGACGGTGGCCGACCCTTCGAGCCAGGCGGGGTCAAAATCGGTCGCGGCCGGCACCAGGCGGGCGGGTACGCCCTCGTCTTCCGCGATCTCCACCAGCCGGTTGGAGTTGGACGAGTTGCGCGCACCGACCACGAGGACGAGGTCCACCTCCTCGGCGATCTCGCGCACCGCCTGCTGGCGGTTCTGGGTGGCGTAGCAGATATCCCGCGTCTCCGGGCCGACGGTGTCGGGGAAGCGCGTGCGGATGGCCTCGATGATACCCTGCGTATCCGTGACGCTGAGCGTGGTCTGAGTGACATAGGCGACGGGGGTGTCTGCGGGCATTTCGAGCGCGGCGACGTCGGCGGCCGAGGCGACGACCGTCAGCGGCGTGTCGACCTGGCCGAGCGTGCCTTCCACCTCCACATGGCCGCGGTGGCCGATGAGGATGACCGTCCGTCCCTCCGCCTGATAGCGCCGGGCACCGCCATGAACCTTGGCGACCAGCGGGCATGTGGCGTCGATGATCGCGTGATGGGCGGCAGCCGCCTCCTCTTCCACGCGGCGGGGCACGCCGTGGGCGGAGAAGATCACGACCGAACCGGCGGGCACTTCGGCCAGGTCCTCGACGAAGACCGCCCCCTTCGCGCGGAGCGCATCGCAGACCCGGGCGTTGTGGACGATCTCGTGGCGGACATAGACGGGCGCGCCATGCTGGGCGAGCGCGCGTTCTACCGTCTCGATCGCGCGCTCAACGCCGGCGCAAAAGCCGCGCGGGTTGGCGAGCAGCACCCGGAGCGGCGGTTTCGCGCCCATGGTCTCCCGCTCAGCCTGCATGCCGATCTCCCAGTCCCGCTCGTGTCCGGCGGCGAGGCTTCTGCGTCCCCACCAAGTCCTGAGGCTGTGCAACCGGCGGGCGACCGGGCAAGGAGAATCCGAGCAACTTTCGGCGACCCTCGGGTATTTTGCCGCAGCTGCGGCATGGAGGCGACGTCAGCCCCGGCATGCGCATCACCTGGTTTCCGCTAGACGGAATTTGCGCGCATGTACTCGAGGAGAGCAGAGGCGCCGCCGTCGTTCAGGATCGCCGTGAACTCGTCGCGCTTGAGGATGAGAAACGACGTGCCGCCCACCATGACATCGATGACGAGGTGGCCCCGCTCACCGAAATCGCGAATGCGCCAGTCAACCGGCAGCGTCTTGCCGTTGGCGCGGGGGATGGCGGCGCGGACGAGGAGATCGCGGCGCACTTCGCTCACATCTCTGATCTCGGGCTTGGCCTCGAGACCCTTGCCGAACTGCTTGCGGTAGAGGTCGGCGAGAAAGCCCGGCAGGAGCGCACGGAACTCTTCCCGCTCGGTCTCCGTGAGCTTGTCCTTGTTGGAGCCGAGCAGGAACCGCTCCCAGACATCGAAGGCGAAGGCCGCGTCGATGGTCGCCTTGAGTTCGGTGATCGCTACGTCACCCTCATCTCCGCTCAAGGCCGCGTGCGCGCCGTCGACGAGTTGTTCGGCCGTGGCGCGGGCCGCCTGTGGATCGGCCGCGCGGGCGGGGGCCGCGGCCAGCACGAGGGCGAGAAAGGGCATGAAAAGATGGGCGAGACGCATATGGCTGCTCCCTGGATCTGTCGGTCGGGCCCCTTGCGGCAGCGGCGCCCGCTCTGATCCCTTCTTCGTAAGCACTCCGGCTTTCCGGCGCGAGGGGTCGCTGACGTCCCTGTGAGACGCCGCGTCACGTCGCCGCCGTCGAGGCGCCCGATCCTCCGCTCAATCCCTGCGCGCGGCGAGGCGCGGGGTGATGGCGAAGATCATCACCAGCCCCACGGCCAGGGCGATGCAGAGCATGATCCCCATGCTGGCCGTCCCCCGATGCTCCGACAGCGCGAGCGTTCCGAAGGCCGCGATTGTGGTGAGCGCGCTCGCCAATGCCGCCCGCGGCGTGGACGTGTCGAAGACCGTTCCGTTCGAGCGGCTGGCGCGGACGGCGAGGTGGACGCCGGTATCGACGCCGATGCCGATCATCAGCGGCAGGACGATGACATTGGCATAGTTGAAGGGGATGCCCAGCAGCGCGCTGACGGCCAGGGTGATGGCGCCCGCGAGCGAGAGCGGCAGGAGGATCGAGGCGACGAGGCGGAGGCGCCTCAGCACGAGCCAGGCCATGAGCGCCGTGGCAACGAGGGCCGTCGCCGCGGCACCGGCCATGGCTCCCGCCACGGCGCGTGCCGCGCCTTCCACCTGCGCGGGCGGGCCGCCTGCGTCAGCGAGCACCGCGCTCACCGCATCCACGAAACGGGCCCGGGCCTCGGGATCGGTGATGTCTTCCTCGGCACTGATCTCGACGCGGAGCGTACCATCCTCGGCCAGAAAGCGGCTCCTCAAGCCCACCGGCAGGTCCTCGACCGTCACCTCGCCGGCCTCGAGCTGGAGCGCGATGCGGTCGATGAGGAGCGGGAAGAAGCGGAACAGCGCATCGCCGACAGCCTGCTCGGGTAGAGCGCCCCCTGCCCCGCGCCATGTCTCGAGTGCGGAGGCGAGCGCCGTCCCCCCCTCTGTGCCGAGCGCGGCGAGGCGGGGGGCGATGTCGCCCTCGGGCAATGTGCCGAGATCGGGCGCCGTGCCCTCGACGGCCACCTGCAGCGACGGGTAGGCGAGATCGATCTGATCGAGCTTCTCGATCTGGTCTTCGGGCACGAGATCGCCGAGCCAGACCGCGTTGCGCACGGGATCGAGCTCCGAGGCACGCTCGGCCGCCGCCGCCGCCTCTTCCTCGTTCTCCGCCAGCACGCTGAGGCGCAGAGGTGCAAGCGCCGGCTCCTCCGTCAGCCAGCCATAGGTGACGACACCCGGTGCCGCCGCGGCCCGAAGCCCCATCGGATCCGCATCGAAGCGCGCCATGGGTGCGAGCGCGAGCGCACCGAAGCCTACGGCCATCGCCAGCCAGAACCCGATCCCGTTCGCCCGCTTGCCGAGACGCGGCGTGGATAGCGGGCCTCTGCCTTGCGCAAGGCTCGGACGCAGCGCGACGACGGCGGGGATGAGCGTGAGTGAGACCAGGAGCGCGATGGCCACGCCCGCAGCCCCGATCATGCCAAGCTGGGCCATGCCGATGAAATCCGTCGTCGTGAAGGCGAGAAAAGCCGCGCAGGTCGTCGCCGCCGACAGGATCAGCGCGCCGCCGATGCTCCCGGCGGATTGCCGGATCGCGCCGGGGATGCCGAGCCGGGCGTCCTCGTCCAGATGAGCAAGAAGATGGATCGCGAAGTCGATCCCGAGCCCCACCATCAACACCACGAAGGCGATGGAGATGAGATTGAGCGCGCCGACCGCGAGCGCCGCGAACCCCGTGGTCAGCACCAGCGTCACCAACACGACGGCGAGCGCGAGCCCCACGCGCCCTGCCCGCCCGAGCGAGAGGAAGAGGATGACTGCGACGAGCAGGAGCGAGAGGCCGAGCGAGATCGGCAGCGTGGCGGTCACGCTCTCGAGCTCTTCGGCCCGCAGCACCGGATCGCCCGTCAGCCCAACCTCGACCAGCGAGGCGAGCGACGGGTCGAGTGCCGCGATCTCCTCCTGCGCCGCCAGAATGGCCGGCTTCGCAGGGTTGAGCCGGCCGAAATCCAGCACTGGCAGGATGGAGATCGTCCGCGTCAGACGTGCGGGCGTCTCCGCCGCCACCGCCCGCCCCCAGTCGAGCGGACGGGCCTCGCCCTCGGCGGCCGCCTCGAAGCTCCGCGCCGCCGCGGTGAGAAGACCGTCGAGTTCCGCGGCGTCTGCCCCGCCCTGCTCCGCAAGCACCAGCGACCGATCGATGGCGTTGAGGAAGCCCTCCACGCTCTGGTTCTCCCGCAGTTCGGCGAGCAGATTGGCGGCGCGGCTGAGGCGGCCGAGCCGGGCCTCGACCGTCGCCACATCCTCGTAGAGCAGCCCGTGCGCCTGCAGGAACTGATCGACCGCCGGCGCGAAGACGCTCTCGACCGCATCCTCCCGCCCCGCCAGCGCCGTGGCCAAGGCGGCCGTCGCACTGTCGACCGCATCCGCATGGCTGCCGCGCACCACGACCACGACGGTGTTCTTGACTTGAGGAAACGCCGCGTTCACCGCCTGAGCCCGCGCCTGAAACGGCAGGTCGGGGTTCAGCATGCGGCTCGAATCCGTATCCACTCCCAGCCGGGTCGCCGCCAGGCCGGCCAGTAGCAGGGCAAAACCGATCACGGCGAATGTGAGCTTTGGCGCGCGTGCGGCAGAGAGAGCAAGCGCTGTCGCCAACCGATCCAATATATCGGCTAAGTCCACTAAGCGCCTCTCTTCATTCGATTTCTGCACGAAGCTTCCCCTGCCGATCCGTTGCCAATTGGTGACGAAGGCCGGCGCCGGCCCCGCTTGTTGTGGACTGAGGCGCACGCTACCTTGCGCCGCACCCGGGCGCCACGGCAGCGTCGCGGCAAACAACGGTCAGGCGGGCTGGCGTCGTGGGGGCGCCCGGCCGGTAGGGCCGATTTGACGGTACGGAGCCATCATGACGATCCATCGAGCGCTGGCGCGCGGCTTTGCCACACTCCTGATCCTGGGCCTTGCTGCCTGCGCGAGCGTCGACGAAAACGCGAGCTTCGCCCAGCAAGACCCTTACGAAAATACGAACCGCGCGATCCACGACTTCAACGTGACGCTCGATGAGAACGTGCTCCGCCCGATCGCGAAGGGCTATGATGTGGTGGCCGTCGGGCCCACGAAGCTCCTCATCGGCAACGGCCTCAGCCATCTCGAGCTGCCCATCGACTTCGTCAACTACCTCCTGCAAGGCGAAGCGAGGGCGGCGGGTAGGACGCTGGCGCGCTTCACCCTCAACACCACGCTCGGCGCAGGCGGTCTGCTCGACCCCGCGACCGAGTTCGGAATCCCGCGGGAAGAGACCGATTTCGGCGTGACGCTCGGCAAATGGGGCGTCGGCTCGGGCCCCTATCTGGTGCTCCCGCTGCTAGGCCCCTCCAATCCGCGCGATCTCGGCGGCTTCGTCGTGGACCGCGCCTTCTCGCCGACGACCTACACCTCCTTCGGCGGACCGGACGCACTCGGCCATGCGGCGCTCGGCACGCGCGTCATCGAGCCGATCCACGAGCGTAACGCCAATGCCGACCTTATCGACGAGGTGCTCTACGAGAGCCCGGACAGCTATGTGACGCTACGCTCGATCTATCTGCAGCGGCGCCAGGCGCAGATTTCGGGCGGCGGGTCGGCACCTGACATCTTCGACGAAGAGACGACGAACTGAGCTCCATGACTGTCACGACCCGAACCTTTGCCGGGGCGCTCGAGGAAGCGGCCCGGGATGTCGAGACGACGCTCGACGAGCTGCTGCCCGTGGCCGGCGGCAGCCCCGGCGAGCAGGAGCTTATCGCCGCGATGCGCTATGCCGTGACGGGCGGGGGCAAGAGGCTGCGCGCCTTTCTGGCCGTGGAAGCCGCGGCGCTCTTCGACGGGTCGCGGGCGGGCGCCCTGCGGGTCGGCGCAGCGCTCGAATGCCTCCATGCCTACAGCCTCGTGCACGACGACATGCCCTGCATGGACGATGACGACCTGCGCCGAGGTAAGCCGACGGTGCACCGCGTCTGGGACGAGGCGACCGCGGTGCTCGCGGGCGACGCGCTGCAGACGACAGCCTTCGAGATCCTGGCCGACCCCGCAACGCATGCCGACGGTGCAATCCGGGCCCGCCTCTGCCTTCGCCTCGCACAGGCGAGCGGGGCGGCGGGCATGGTCGGCGGCCAGGCGCTCGATCTCGCCGCCGAAATGGCGGGCGACCCGCTGGGCGCGGAGGCCGTGAAGCGGTTGCAAGCGCTCAAGACCGGAGCGCTTATCGAGGTGTCCGCCGAACTCGGCGCCACGGTCGCTGGCGCGTCGGAGGATGCGATCGCTCGGGTGCGCGCCTATGCCCGCGCACTCGGGGAGGCGTTCCAGATCGCGGACGACCTGTTGGACGTGACGGGCACGGAGGCGGAGGTCGGAAAGCGCGTTGGCAAGGACGCCGAGGCGGGCAAGGCAACCTTTGTCGACATCCTCGGCGTCGAGGGCGCGCGTGCCCGCGCCAAGACGCTGGTCGACGAAGCCGCCACCGAGCTCGCCCCCTTCGGCGCCCGCGCCGAGCTTCTCGCCGAAGCCGCCGCCTTCGTGGTCAACCGCCGGTCCTGATACTCGAGGACCCGCCGTAGCGGTGCTTTCGTCGGCACGCGCACACCTCTCGGGGGCGGGCATTTCACGGGGCGGCGCCCTGTATGCCCAGCGATGCAGAAGCTGCGGACCACATTCCAAAGCCTCGATGCAGGCGGCGGGCCGTTCGCCCTGGAACGCGTGACGTTGGGGGTCTTCCTCGATCCACGGCCCACGCATCGCATCGCGCTCGGGCAGGACTGGCGGCAGCACCGCCCCCTCGAAAGGCATGAGGGCTGGCTCCTGCCCGCCGGCGCGAAGGGGCTCTGCGCGTTCGATGCGCCACTCACCGTACGGATGCTGGAGATCGAGGCACCGCTCCTCGCAGAGGTTGGGCTCGACGATCCCGACAGGCTCGTCCCTCGGATCGGCGCTCTGGATCCGCTCCTCGTCCAGATGGCGCTGGCTGCCGACGCGTTCGAGGCGCGGGGCGCGCTCCATCGCGAAACCATGCATCGCGCGCTGGCCGCGCAGATCGTGGCGGGCCGACGCGAAACGACATCGCCCGCCGGACGCGGCTGGCCCAGCTGCTCTTGCGCACGACCGCGCTCCCCGTGGCCGAGATTGCCTGGCGCGCGGGCTATCAGGAAGTCAGCCGCTTCGGGCGGCACTTCAAGCGCCACGCAGGCATCACGCCGTCGGCCTTCCGCGCCGGCTGATCCGAAGCGCAGGATTCGCACAGCCAAGCGCAGGATCCACACCTCCGCCGGAGCGGGCGGCTCGCCATCTTCTCCTCATCGCACCCCACTGCATGAGGAGATCCGAACGATGACCAGCTTCACCCGCACCGCCGCCGCCTTCAACGGCCCGCTGGCCGGGGCTCGCTTCAAACCTAAGAGAAGAACGATGCTCGCCACCCTTCGTCTCGCGGCCTTCGCCGCCGCCATTGCGGCAATGCCCGCTGTGGCCGACACCGAAAACCCCACGGCGGGCGACGCCGGAGAGATCCTTCGCCCCGTCGCCGCCGTAGCCGA
>JBCCDG010000055.1:0-24812 GCA_039030915.1 Pseudomonadota bacterium
CATGTCCTTCATCGAGTGCACGGCGATGTCGATGCCGCCGCCGAGAAGGCCTTCCTCGATCTCCTTGGTGAACAGGCCCTTGCCGCCGATCTCCGACAGCGCCCGATCCTGTACCGCGTCGCCCGTCGTCTTGATCACGACGATCTCGCAGGCCTCGGGCGCGAGACCGTGGGCCGCAACGAGACGTGCCTTTGTCTCGTCCGCCTGCGCGAGGGCGAGCGGCGAGCCGCGGGTGCCGATGCGGAGCGGCGCGTCGGGCGAGGGCAGGCTGTCGGGCATGGGCGTCTCCGGCGTCTCTGCAAGCGGCGAATTGGCCAACGCCTGCACCTTGCCTTAGTAGAAGCGCCTTCCGCGGGGCGCAATGTCGGGCGGGAGGCGTTCGGAAGGAGCGGGCCGCATGCGGCTGGTGCTGGGCATCGAAACGAGCTGCGACGAGACGGCGGCGGCCGTCGTGGGCGCCGAGGACGCGGCGGGCCCGGCACCGCGGGGCGAGGTGCTGTCGAACGCCGTCTTCGGCCAGGCGGATCTTCATGCGGCCTTCGGGGGGGTCGTGCCCGAGATTGCAGCGCGTGCGCATGCGGAACGGGCGGATCTGGTCGTGGCGCGTGCGCTGTCGGAGGCGGGCATAGGCCTCGGCGATCTCGACGCGGTGGCCGTAACGGCTGGGCCAGGGCTGATCGGCGGGGTGCTGGCTGGCGTGATGACGGCGGAGGGATTGGCGATGGGCGCGGGCCTGCCGCTCATCGGCGTCAGTCACCTGGAGGGCCATGCGCTCACCCCCAGGCTCAGCCACGGCATCGCCTATCCCTACCTTCTGCTGCTGGCCTCGGGCGGGCATTGCCAGATCATCGCGATCGAGGGGCTGGGGCGCTATCGCCGGCTCGGCGGCACCATCGACGATGCGCCAGGGGAAGCCTTCGACAAGGTGGCGAAGATGCTCGGCCTCGGCTTTCCGGGCGGGCCCGAGGTGGAGCGGCGAGCCGAAGGCGGCGATGCGGAGCGGTTCGACTTGCCCCGGCCCCTCCTCGACCGGCCGGGCGCGAAGATGAGCTTCTCCGGTCTCAAGACCGCCGTGCTGCGCGCGCGGGACCGGCTGGTGGCGGCGCAGGGGGGCCTCTGGGAAAGCGATATCGCGGATCTATGTGCCGCCTTCCAGGCCGCGGTGCGCGATGTGCTGGGCGAGAAGACGGCGCGGGCGATGCGCAGCTTTCGGCAGGATTGCCAGACGATCGAGACGCCGGTGATCGCGGTTGCCGGCGGCGTCGCCGCGAACCGGGCGCTTCGTGCCGTGCTGGAGGCGGAGGCTGCGAAGGCTGGCTTTCGGGCCGTGGCGCCTCCACTCCCGCTCTGCACCGATAACGGCGCCATGATTGCCTGGGCGGGCGCGGAGCGGCTTGCGGCAGGCGAGGCGCCGGGTCCCGTCCGCGCCCGTCCGCGATGGCCGCTCGATGCCGCTGCGGCACCGATGCTGGGAGCGGGACGGAAGGGTGCAAAGGCATGATCCGGCTGCGTGCGGTCCCACGGCACTGAGAGACGGGCTTGCCCGGGCGGCCAGACAGGCCGAGAAGGCGGCCAGCAATCAGGGGGAGGAACGCATGCTCTACGCCATCATCTGCATCGACAAGCCGGGGGCGCTCGAGATCCGGAAGGAGAACCGCGAGGCCCATCTTCGACATATCAAGTCGACCGACGGCGCCATCCAGCAGGCAGGCCCGTTCCTCGACGATGCAGGCGAGATGCGGGGCTCGCTCCTGATCTACGCGGCCGAGGACCGGTCGGAGGTCGAGGCCTGGGCGGCGGCGGATCCTTATGCCGAGGCCGGGCTTTTCCAGTCGGTCGAGATCAGGGCCTGGAAGCGGGTGGTGGGCTGAGGCCGCCTCGGGGCTTGCTGTCCGGGCGCCCCCGCTTCGGCCGCTTCGCGCCCTCAGGGGCCCGCCCGCCAGCCGCGCCCCGCCCCTCGACCTACGGGCACGGGCGGCTATGGTTCCCATCGGATCAGAGGGAGACGTGCCATGGCCTATTGGCTGTTCAAATCGGAGCCGAATACCTGGAGCTGGGACGACCAGGTTGCCAAGGGCGAGGGAGGCGAGGAGTGGGACGGGGTGCGGAACTATCAGGCGCGCAACAACATGCGCGAGATGAAGGTGGGCGATCTCGGTTTCTTCTACCACTCGGTGAACGAGAAGCGGATCGTGGGCATCGTCGAGGTCTCTGCCGAAGCGCATCCCGACAGCACGACGGACGATGAGCGCTGGGAGTGCGTGGATATCAAAGCGGTGGCGCCAGTGCCGCGCCCCGTGACGCTGGCCGAGATCAAGGAGGAGGAGAAGCTCGCCGATTTCGCACTGGTCAAGCAGAGCAGGCTCTCGGTGGTGCCGGTGACGGCGGCAGAGTGGAAGCTCATCTGCAAGATGGCGGAGTACAAGGGATGACGGTTTCGCCCTTCGCGCGCCTCTCGCATGAGCGTCTGCCGGGGATCGGGCACAACAACGGGCCGTCGCTCGACGGGGCACGGTCCTGGCGGCGGCACTGCTGGAAAGCGGCGAAGAAGGTGGTGGCGCCGCCTGCGCCCCTGGAGGTCGTGCGGAGGCGGGTGGCGCGGGCGCGTCAGCTTGGCCTCACCTATCCGGCCTATGCCTCGATCCTGCTCGGTACGGGGCGTGACGTGCGGGGGCTTCTCTTCACCGCGGGCGCGCTGGGCCTGACGGTCGCGGGCACGCTCGATCGGCTGGTGAGGATGGACCGCGCGAAGGCGGAACGGCTGCGGGCCATCGAGCGCTGCGACCGGTTGATCCTGCTGCCTGCGGGTGAGCGGATCGAGGGTGTGGCCGAGGCGCTGGCGCGGGCCGAGCGGATCGAGACGGCGGGTATCGGGGCCGCCCCCGAGGAGCCGGCGAGCTATGCCGCGCGGGCTGGGGCCATGAAGGTGCTCCTCGACGGACCAGGCCTGCCGGCGGATACCGTCGTACTCGTGGGGACGGTGCCTGAGGAGCGCGCGGTCGCGGAGGCGGGCCGGCTGGCGAAGTTTCTCGCAGCCGACCTCTACTTCGCCCCGGGCTGAGCGTCAGGCGAGCTCGAAGATCGCCTCGACCTCGACGATGACGCCCATCGGCAGGGCGGCGACGCCCACGGCGGAGCGGGCGTGCTTGCCCCGGTCGCCGAAGGCCGCCTGCATCAGCTCGGAGGCGCCGTTCACCACGATGTGCTGCTGCTGGAAGTCGGGCGCCGAGTTGACGAAGCCGACGAGCTTCACGACGCGCGCGATGGCCTCGAGGTCGCCCGTTGCGATCTTGGCCTGGGCGATGGCGTTGACGGCGCATTGGCGCGCGGCAGCCTGTGCGGCGGCGACCGCGCTGCCCTCGGGCGCGGCACCCTCCACATGGTCCGCCGCGGTGAGCCGGCCTGTCGGCAACGGGTTGATCCCCAGCGGCAGCTGGCCCGAGACGAAGAGCTGGTTGCCCGTGCGCACGAAGGGCACATAGGCCGCGAGCGGCGCCCCAGGTGTCGGTAGGGTGATGCCCATCTCGGCGAGTTTCTCTTCGACTGTGGCCATGGCCGCCTCCCTTGCTTCTTCGGCGCGCCATCAATGCCCCGCGGCCGGGCGATGTAAAGGGTGCACGCGCGGCGTCAGTCCAGCCCCCAGATGCGCGGCTCGGCGAATTCGAGGGAGTTGCCGGCGGGGTCGCGGAAGTAGATGGAGCGTCCGCCCTGCGGCCAGTCGACCGTGCTCTCGATGGAGACACCTGCGGCCTCCAACCTTGTTCGCCAGGCGGCGATCTCCGCGGCACTGGCGGCGAAGCAGGCATGGCCGGGGCCCTCTGCGCCATGCGGAGGCACGGGAAGCGCGCTTTCGGGCGGGGGCGTTAGGCTCTCGGCGGCGCGGAAGAGGAGAAGTACGCCGCCATCGACGCGAAAGAAGATGTGCCGGCCCGTCCGTTCCGTCAGGCGTTCGAGGCCCAGAACCTGTTCGTAGAAGGCCGCAGTCTCCTCGAGATTGTCGGCGTAGAGCGCCGTTTCCAGCACACGCATCCTGCTCCTCCCGTTCGCCCCGTTGCGCTCTCGCCCGGCCACGCGCGCGTGAGTGGCGCTCGCGGCGCAACGCTGGCACGTTACTTGCGTAAGATCGCAAGCAGACGGCGAAGTCTGACATGGAGGTGCGCGGAGATGAACCGGCTCGGATCGATCGCCTTTTCCGTGGCAGTTCTTGCTGCGTTGCCCGCCGCCGCTTGCGGCTTTCATCCGGGTAGCGCGCAGGGGGATGAGGCGCCGGCGGCGGCGCTGGACGGGCTTGCGCCCGGGATCGAGCGGGGCTGGCTCCGCTGCCCCGGGCAAGCAGACCGGCCTTTGGTGGTGTGGACGCTGGAGGTCGATGACAGCGCGGCGTTCCTCGGCGTGCGGGACGCGCCGCTCTTTCGCTCCATGCCCGCCAATCCGCTCGTACCGGTAACGCGCATCGGCTATGGCGCGGATCGCCGTTTCAACGTGTTCGTCCGGGCGGAGCACCGGACGGTGGCGGTGCCGTCCGAGGACGGGCGAGACGAGCTCGAGAAGCCCTACCGCGTTTTCGGCACGCTGTGCGGTGCCGAGGAGGCGGACGCGCTCGACTGCTCGGTTGGCCCGCGGCGCTTCAAAGCGCGGACGGATATGCGGGACAGCGACGGCGATGGCGTGCTCGACCTCGCTCGCCACGAGATCAGCGTCTACGCGCCGGGGCGGCTTCAGGTCCTGCGCTTTCCGGGAAAGCACGAAGCGGCGCTGCGGCGCGTCGTGGCGCAATGGCTCGATGCGCTCGCGCTGGCGGGGCTTTGAGATGCAGTGGGTGCGCGGTGCCCAAAGCGTCTGACGCCGCCGGACGGGGCGCCTTGACCGCGGCGCCGGGTAGAAGGGCCGCCCGGATCATGACCCGGGCGGGCGTTCGGATCAGTAGCGGTAGTGGTCGGGCTTGAACGGGCCCTCGGGCGTGACGCCGATATAGTTCGCCTGCTCATCGGACAGCGTCGTAAGCTCCACGTTGAGCTTGCCGAGATGGAGCGTCGCCACCCTCTCGTCGAGATGCTTCGGGAGGACGTAGACTTCGTTCTGATACTCCCCGGGCTTGGTCCACAGCTCGATCTGGGCCAGCACCTGGTTGGTGAAGCTCGCCGACATCACGAAGCTGGGGTGCCCGGTCGCATTGCCGAGGTTGAGGAGACGACCCTCGGAGAGCAGCAGCATGCGCTTGCCGTCAGGGAACTCCACCATGTCGACCTGCGGCTTGATGTTGGTCCACTTGAAGTTCTTGAGGGCCGCGACCTGGATCTCGTTGTCGAAGTGACCGATGTTGCCGACGATGCACATGTCCTTGAGATTGCGCATGTCGTCGACGGTCACGACGTCCTTGTTGCCGGTCGTGGTGATGACGATGTCTGCGCGCGGGGCGGCCTTCTCGAGCGTCACGACCTCGAAGCCGTCCATCGCGGCCTGCAGCGCGCAGATCGGATCGACCTCGGTCACCAGCACGCGGGCGCCGGCACCGGCGAGCGAGGCGGCCGAACCTTTGCCCACATCGCCGTAGCCGCAGACAATCGCAACCTTGCCGGCCATCATCACGTCCGTCGCGCGGCGGATGCCGTCGACGAGGCTCTCCTTGCAGCCGTACTTGTTGTCGAATTTCGACTTGGTGACGCTGTCGTTCACGTTGATCGCGGGGAACGGCAACTCGCCCTTCTTCTGGAGCTGGTACAGTCGGTTGACGCCCGTCGTCGTCTCCTCTGTGACGCCGCGGATCGCCTCCTTCTGCTTGGTGAACCAGCCAGGGCTCGCCTCGAGGCGGCGCCTTATCTGAGCGAAGAGGTACTCTTCCTCCTCCGAGCCCGGATTGTTCATGAAGCCGGTGTCGCCACTCTCGGCGCGCGCGCCGAGGAGGATGTACATCGTGGCGTCCCCGCCGTCGTCGAGGATCATGTTCGTCGGCTCGCCATCGGGCCACTGGAAGATCTGATCGGTGTACTTCCAGTAGTCCTCGAGGCTCTCGCCCTTGATCGCGAAGACGGGGGTGCCCCCGCCGGCGATGGCGGCGGCGGCGTGATCCTGCGTCGAAAAGATGTTGCAGGACGCCCAGCGCACATCGGCGCCCAGCGCCGTCAGCGTCTCGATCAGCACGGCGGTCTGGATCGTCATGTGGAGCGAGCCGGAAATGCGCGCGCCCTTGAGCGGCTGGCTCTGGCCGAACTCCTCGCGCGCGGCCATGAGGCCGGGCATCTCGGTCTCGGCGATCGTAATCTCCTTGCGGCCGTAATCCGCAAGCGCGATGTCCGCGATGGCGTAATCCTGAAAGGCGGTGTCGGGCATCGACGTTCTCCTCGCTCGGTGCGGCGGCAGCCGCAAACGCGCGCCGCTTAGCATTCTCGTGCGGCAACCACAACGAACGGCTCGTCGCAAGCAGCGCCGCGACCTTCTGACCCGGGAATAATTGACATAGGCAAAAGAAAACCGTCGCGGAAACGGCAGAACGTCCCGGCAGGCCAGCAGGAAAGGGTGCCGAAGATGTCTTTGCCCGAAACGATGAAAGCCGCGGTCGTCACCGCGCTCGGCAAGCCGCTCGAGATTCGGGAGGTTCCCGTGAGGCGACCCGGACAGGGGCAGGTGACGGTTAGGGTCCGTGCCTCGGGCGTCTGCCACACCGATCTGCATGCGGCCGAGGGGGACTGGCCGGTGAAGCCGTCGCCGCCCTTCATCCCCGGTCATGAGGGTGTGGGCGAGGTCGCCGCCGTCGGCGCGGGCGTGAGCCATCTGAAGGAAGGCGACCGCGTCGGCATGCCGTGGCTGCACACCGCCTGCGGGCGTTGCCGTCACTGCGTGGGCGGCTGGGAGACGCTGTGCGAAAGCCAGCAGATGACCGGCTACACCGTCGACGGCGGCTATGCGGAATACGTGCTGGCCGATGCCAACTATGTGGGCGTGCTGCCGGACGGGCTCGATTTCGGACCCGCGGCACCTGTGCTTTGCGCCGGAGTAACCGTCTACAAGGGGCTGAAGGAGCTCGAGCCGAAGGCGGGCGACTGGGTGGCGGTCTCGGGTATCGGCGGGCTCGGCCACATGGCGGTGCAGTACGCGAAGGCGATGGGGCTTCATGTGGTCGCCGTCGACATCGCGGAGGACAAGCTTGCGCTGGCCCGCCGGCTCGGCGCCGATCTCGCGCTCAACGCGGTCGAGACCGACGTCGTCGCCGAGCTTCAGAGCCAGCTTGGCGGTGTGCAGGGGGTGCTGGTAACGGCGGTGTCGAACGCCGCCTTCTCGCAGGCGGTCGGCATGCTCCGCCGCGGGGGGTTCATGAGCCTCGTCGGTCTGCCGCCCGGCGACTTTCCGCTGCCGATCTTCGAGATCGTGCTCAAGCGCATCACCGTCCGGGGCTCCATCGTCGGCACGCGGAACGACCTGACCGAGGCCCTGAGCTTCGCCGGCGAGGGGAAGGTCGCATCGCAGTTCAGCTGGGACAGGCTCGAGAACATCAACGCCATCTTCGACCGGATGCGTGCGGGCACCATCGAGGGGCGCGTCGTGCTCGAACTTTGAGGCGCCCGCACCGGCGCCGCGGATATCGCCGCGGCGTTCAGTACTCCGAGCGGTGGTCCTTGGTGCCGAAGAGACGGTCGCCCGCGTCGCCGAGGCCGGGGACGATGTACGCCTTGTCGTTGAGGTGGCTATCCATAGCCGCGGCCCAGACGGGCACGTCCGGATGCGCGTCCGCAAAGCGCCGGGCGCCCTCTGGGGCGGCGACGAGGGCCAGGAAGCGGATGTCCTGCGCGCCATGCTCCTTGGCGATGCGCACGGCCTCGATGGCGGAGCCGGCGGTGGCGAGCATCGGATCGACCAGCACCGTGACGCGATCCGTGAGGTCGTCAGGCAGCTTGACGAGATACTCGACAGGCTCCTTCGTCTCCTCGTCGCGGTAGAGGCCGATATGGCCGACGCGGGCGGAGGGGACGAGGTCGAGAAGCCCCTGCAAGAGCCCGTCGCCTGCGCGCAGGATCGAGACGAAGCAGACCTTCTTGCCTGCCAGCCGGGGCGCCATCATCGGCGAGACGGGCGTGTCGATCTCCACCTCCTCGAGCGGCAGATCGCGGAGCAGCTCATAGGCCAGCAGCAGGCTGATCTCGCGCAGGAGATCGCGGAAGCTGGCGGTCGAGGTATCCTTCATGCGCATGCGCGTCAGCTTGTGCTGCACGAGCGGATGGGCGACGACGGTGAAGCGCGGCGGCATGCTTGCGGTATGGAGCGAAGTTTCGGTCATGGGCGGCGGCTTACGCGATCGCCGCGGGGGCTTCAACAGCGCTTCGGCTGCATGCCGCAGGGCCCGGGCCAGGCGCCCCGCATGAGGACAAGGTAGCGGCGCGGGAGGGGCGCATGGCGCGGCGGACAGGACAGGCGAGGGAGGCGCGCGAGGCGCCGCGAGCTTGGCAGCGCATGCTCTCCGGGCGGCGGCTGGACCTGCTGGATCCGTCACCCCTCGACGTTGAGATCGAGGACATCGCCCACGGCCTCTCCCGCGTGGCGCGCTGGAACGGGCAGACCCAGGGCGAGCACCCCTACAGCGTGGCGCAGCACAGCCTGCTGGTGGAGGAGCTGATGGCCCGCGCCCGCCCGGCGGCACCGGCCTGGGAGAGGCTGGCCGCCCTTCTGCACGATGCGCCCGAATACGTGATCGGCGACATGATCTCTCCCTTCAAGGCCGCTCTGGGCCTCGACTATCGCGCCTTCGAGGCGCGGCTGGCCGGCGCCGTACACATCCGCTTTGGGCTGCCGGCGGAGCTGCCGGCGGCGCTGGAGCAGCGGATCAAGCGGGCCGACAGACTGTCTGCCTGGTACGAGGCGACGCAGCTGGCGGCGTTCAGCCCGGCGGAGGCCGCGCGCTTCTTCCCGCGGCCACGCGCTGCCTGGGCGGGCCAGATCGTTCTGGATCCCGCACCCGCCGAGACCGTTCGCCTCGCCTTCGTCGCCCGCTTCGAGGTGCTGTCGGCGGCGCTACCGCCCGCCGGCTGAGACCGAGCCTTTGGTTCAGACGAGCGGGTTGAGGACAGGCTGATCGGGGGGCGCAAAGGGCAGGCGCAGATGCACGCTGAAGGTGCTGCCGCGCCCCTGTTCGGAGGTGAGACCGATCCGCCCGCCCATCTGGCGCACCAGCCGCTCGCTGATCGCGAGGCCGAGGCCTATACCGCCGAAGCCACAGGACGGCTGCCCCGGGCTCTGATAGAAATGATCGAAGATCCGCTTCTGCTCGGCCGGTGCGATGCCGGCGCCGGTATCCTTCACCGTGATCACCACCTCTGCCGCATCCTCCTCGAGTGTCGCGTCCAGCCCTAGGCCGACGCTGCCGGCCTCGGTGAACTTCACGGCATTTGTCAGGAGGTTGAGCAGAACCTGCTTGAGCCGAATGGCATCGCCGAGAAGGGGTGGTAGCGTCACCGCGCCGTGGCAGAGCTCGAGATCGATCCCCTTCTCGCGCGCCTCGGGCTCGACCGTCGCCAGCGCCTCGGTCAGTGCAGTGCCAAGAAGGAACGGCGCCTCGGCGAGCTGGAACTGCTCCGTCTCGATGCGCGCCGTATCGAGGAGATCGTCGACGAGCCGGATGAGCACGTCGCCGGACTGCCGGATCACCTCGGCATAGGCGCGCTGTTCGGGGTCGAGCGCGGTGCGTTCGAGCAGCGCCACGATGCCGATGATGCCGTTGAGGGGCGTGCGCATCTCGTGGCTCATGCGGGCGAGGAAGCGCGACTTCTGGCGGCTCGCCTCCTCCACGTGCCGGCGCTCCTCCTCCAGCGCGCGGCTCTGACGGAGGCGGTCGGTCACGTCGCGAACGGTGAGGACTGCGCGGCCGTCGGGCAGGACTGCCTTCGCAATATCCAGCGTCGTGCCGGTGAAGAGCTGTCGGGTGGCGCCGCGCTGGGCGGGGTCGGTGGCAAAGCGGAAGCGGCGCTCGATCTCAATCTGGCGCCGGTCGGGGTCGAGCGCGGCGAGGTCGGCGAAATGGCCGGCGAACTCGGCGAAGGGCATGCCGGGACGCGCCGCCTCGGGCGGGACGCCGTAGAGCGCCAGGAAGCGGTCGTTCCAGGCGGCGAGATTGCCCTTCGCATCGAGCAGGCAGACGCCCTCCGCAATGCTCTCCAGCAGCGTGCGGCGGTCTTCATCGGCGCGGGTCGCAGCTGCCTCCTCGCCGGCGGATGCCGTCACGTCGAGATGCATCTCCACCGTGCCGCCATCGTCGGTCGGGCTGCGAATGACCTCCACGATCCGGCCGTCGGGGAGGTGATGGCGTTCCGAGGGTTCGCGTTCGTCGCCAAAATGGGGCGGCTCGGATGCCGGGCGGCAGGTCGGGTCGGCGGCGTGTCTCATCGAAGAGTTACCCCCCGCGCTCCGCTTCGGCGCGGCACCGGGAAGCAGCGCGGCACGGCGGCCCGACGCCGTCGCCGCCGTGTCGAGACCGTAGAGCGCGCGATAGCCATCGTTGGCGAGGACGATCCGCCCGTCCGCCCCGATGAGAAGGACCCCGGGCTCCAGCCCGTCCAGCACACTGTCCGGCCCGTCATGCGGCGCCGTCGCCATACGTCCGGGCGCGATATTGGAGTGCAAACCAGACCTCGCCATCTTGCCGGCAGCCTTTCGCTCTTTCCGTGCCCTTCTAGCAGGGTTTCGCGCGGAGGTGGTGTGACGAACGTCTCTCCCGCCGCTCTGACGTTGCTCGCGCGGCGAAGATGACGCAGAAGGGCGCCGCATCGAACGGCAGGGAGGCAGCAGTGATGGCGCGGATGAACCTTCTTATTCTGGCAGGCGACGGGATCGGGCCCGAGGTTATGGGCCAGGTCAGCCGCATCATCGACTGGTTCCGCGAGGCGCGCGGGCTCGACTTTGCCGTTGAGGAGGATCTGGTCGGCGGCATCGCCTATGACACGCACGGCACGCCGCTGACCGACGAGACGATGGCCAAGGCGCAGGCGGCCGATGCGGTGCTGCTCGGTGCCGTGGGGGGACCGAAATACGACAAGCTCGATTTCTCCGTGAAGCCGGAACGAGGGCTCCTGCGGCTTAGAAAGGAGATGGATCTCTTTGCCAATCTGCGCCCGGCCCAGTGCTTCGACGCGCTCGCCGATTTCTCGTCGCTCAAGCGCGAGGTGGTGGCCGGGCTCGACATCATGATCGTGCGCGAGCTGACCTCGGGCGTCTATTTCGGCGAGCCGCGCGGCATCATGGACGGCAATGACGGCGGGCGCGTCGGCATCAATACCCATCGCTACACCACCGAGGAGATCCGGCGCGTCGCCCGCTCGGCCTTCGAGCTTGCACGCAAGCGTTCCAACCGCGTCTGCTCGATGGAGAAGTCGAACGTGATGGAGGCCGGCATCCTCTGGCGCGAGGAGGTGGAGTGGGTGCATGCGCATGAGTATCCGGACGTCGTGCTCAGCCACATGCTCGCGGATGCGGGCGCGATGCAGCTCGTGCGCAACCCCAAGCAGTTCGACGTGATCGTGACCGACAACCTCTTCGGCGATCTTCTCTCGGACGCGGCGGCGATGCTGACGGGCTCGCTCGGCATGCTGCCTTCAGCGTCGCTCGGTGCCGTGGGGCCGAACGGGCGGCCCAAGGCGCTCTACGAGCCGGTGCACGGGAGCGCGCCCGACATCGCGGGGCAGGGCAAGGCCAACCCGATCGCCTGCATTCTGAGCTTCGCGATGGCGCTGCGCTACAGCTTCGATCTGGGTGCCGAGGCGGATATGCTGGAGGGCGCGGTCGAGGACGTCCTGGCCAAGGGGATCCGTACGGGTGATCTGGGGGCCGATGCGTCCGAGGCCGTCGGCACCGCGGCGATGGGCGACGCCATCCTGGAGGCCCTTGCCGCGCGGGCCGGCTGAGCGCATCAGCTCCCGGCCAGGGCATTTCAGCCCGTCGCCAGCGGTCGTCACCACGTCGTTCCGTCCGGAGGATGTAACGGGGAACAACCTCGTTCGGGGACGCCCGATTCTCCCTCAAGCCGAGCCGAATGCCTGCGCCGGGCCCGCGCATGACGGGACCTGAACGATCTGGCGCAGCGCGACGATATCGTCTCACCGATCGGGCCCGCCATGGTCGTTGCCAGGCGCCACTCCGCAATTCGGTGCGACATGCAACAGAGCCTTTGCTCCCGGATCATCCGGTCGCACCGGGTGACGACGCGGTCTTCCAGAGCGGGAGCGCGTCTAGGTGTCGGTCCCGACCACCGGGATGCGCCTGGCGCTCATGTCCTCCACCCGCCGAACCCGCGCTCCGATCGCCGCGATGCGGACCGATACCGCTCGCCCGTCCGGCCCCTGCACCTCGCCCGCTCTCGCAGCCGCGTTCGGGAACTTCGCACCGCGGATCGTGCCTGCGCTCAGGCGTCATCGCCCCCGACGCCAAGATCTCGCGCGGCTCACCCTTGCCGTCGTTCGGGCCAGTATCTCGACGCCCACCCCTTCATGTTACACGCGCTCCCCAGCAGCGCGGGGTCGCGCGGTTTGATCGGTTCGCCCGCATTCAGCCAGCCGTGTCGGAATAGGGGCCGAACGCAATCCCGACGCGCCCCCGTGAGAAACACACAAACAACGAACTCTTACCGCTTACGCTTGCGAGGATATGAGCGCGCAGAATGAATGAAGCATGAACAAAAATGGTTCATGGGGAGAAAACCTTACAATCGGCGGTAGAAGAGCCCCCATTCACGCGTTCTCAGCGCCCAAGTTCGACCGTGACGCTCGCGCCGCCCCAGCCATGGACGCTGTCCCTCGCCTCCACGCGCACTGCATCGACGCCCTCGGGAATTCGGACGTCAGAGAGCGAGCGTGTGAAGGGCTGTTCCTCGACATGGGGGTGGGCGAGCTCGCGCGTGCCGAAGACGGTGCCGTTCGGCCCGACCACACGCCACGCGTCCGCATAGTGCTCCCAGCCGGTGTCGCTGTGGCTCACCGTCGCGCTGAAACGCCAAGTGTCGCCGGTGCGGCTCGCCTCCGCTGCGATCACGTCCGCCTGACCGGCAGCGGCAGTGCCCGCAGCGGTGGCGATGAACAGGAGGCCGAGGGTGGCGGCGGGGCGGGAAAGAGGCATCGCGGATCTCCGGGCTGAGCGCTTTCACGCGACATTAACCCTATTGCGCGCCACATGCGCCCGTTCCATCGTCTGCAGGGGATCACATGGTCGCGCGTGCTCACACCGTCGCCTTTCTCGGGGTCGAGGCCCGGCCCGTCGAGGTGCAGTGCGCGGTGGCTGCCGGCATCCCCGCCTTCAGCATCGTCGGCCTGCCGGACAAGGCGGTCAGCGAGAGCCGGGAGCGGGTGCGCTCGGCGCTCACGGCCTGCGGGATGGCAATGCCGGCGGGGCGGGTGACGGTGAACCTCTCGCCCGCCGACCTTCCGAAGACAGGTTCGCATTTCGACCTGCCGATCGCGCTGGCGCTGATGGCGGCGCTCGACGTGCTGCCGAAGGGGGAGGTCGACCGGGTAGTGTCTCTCGGCGAGCTCAGCCTCGACGGCGAGGTTCGCGCGGTGCAGGGGGCGCTGCCCGCCGCGCTGCTCGCCGCGGCCTCGGAAAAGGCGCTCTGTTGTCCTGCCGCATCGGGGGCGGAGGCCGCGTGGGTCGGTGCGTGCGAGGTGCTGGCGCCGGGCTCGCTGCTGGCGCTCGTCAACCACTTCAAGGGTGAGAGCCCGCTGGCGAGCCCCGCGCCCGGGCCCGTCGCCGCGATCGCCCGGGCGCTCGATCTTGCGGACGTGAAGGGGCAGGAGGGCGCGCGCCGAGCGCTGGAGGTTGCGGCGGCGGGCAACCACAACGTGCTCATGGTCGGGCCCCCGGGTGCGGGAAAGTCGATGCTGGCGCAGCGGCTGACAGGTATTCTGCCGCCGCTCACCCCGCCCGAGGCGCTCGAGGTCTCCACCATCTACAGCCTCGCCGCCGAGCCAGGGGACGGCGCGATGTTCCGCGAACGGCCCTTCCGCTCGCCGCATCACTCGGCCACGCGGGCGGCGATGGTGGGCGGGGGCAAGCGCGTGGGCCCTGGCGAGATCAGCCTGGCGCATCGGGGTGTGCTCTTCCTGGACGAGCTGCCCGAGTTCGACGGCCGCGTGCTCGAGGCGCTGCGCCAGCCCATCGAGACGGGCGAGGCGACGGTGGCGCGGGCGGAGAGCCATGTGACGTTTCCCGCGCGCTTCCTGCTGATCGGCGCCATGAACCCCTGCCGGTGCGGTTATCTCGCCGATGCGGGGCGGTCGTGCAGCCGTGCGCCGCGTTGTGGGCAGGACTATCAGAACCGCCTCTCGGGCCCGCTTCTCGACCGCTTCGACATCCGGATCGAGGTGCCGGCGGTGAGCCCGGATGTGCTGGCGCTGCCCTCTCACACCGATACCACGGCCAAGGTCGCGCATCGCGTGGCGGCGGCGCGGGAGATGGCGGAGGCGCGCGGCGGCCCCGGTGCGAGCAACGCGGTGCTGGAGGGCAAGGCGCTCGATGCCGCCTGCCAGCCCGACGCGGCCGGACAGGAGCTGCTGGCACGCGCGGCCGAGAAGCTGCGTCTTTCGGCGCGCGGCTATGCCCGCATCCTCCGCCTCGCCCGCACGATCGCGGACCTCGAAGGCGCGGAGGCGGTGCGCCGCCCGCATGTCGCAGAGGCAGTGGGCCTCCGCCGCGCACTCGGGTGAACCTTCGTGCAGCGCCGCGTAACCTGCGATGCGCTGAGCGTTCAGCCTCTCATCAGCGGAGCGCTCCTGACTGGATCCACCCTATCCGGCCGACGGAAGACGCGGCTGGCTGCGATGTGGCGATGGAGCGCGTCGTCCGGCAGCATGTCGTTGCCGCGCACGCTCCAGGCAGGCTAGCCGCCGGATCCGCGTCGAAGACGTGTCTCGATCCGATGGACTAAACAGTCGCTCGGCTCGATTGGGTGTCGGCACGCCGCGGCTACGCCATCCGACGTTCCCGGATTGCCCGGTCGCGCCGGGCAATGACGTAGTCGCGCTTCGGTATGGGATCGGTTCTCGACGTCGCGTGGACGGCCCGCCCGAAGCGCGACCGGCCAGAACGGCGTCAGGGCTCCTTCGCGTCAGGCGGTGGCGCAACCGGTGCTTCGCCGCGGCCGCGCCAGTCGCCGATGGCGCCGAGGAGGAGGGTGCGCGCCTTGGGCGGTTTTTCGGTCTCGAAGGCGAGCGGACGGCATACGGCGATGGCGGCGGTGCCGACCCGGGCCGTGAGTGCTGCGTTGACCGCGGCCTCCCCGAAGCGCCGGGAGAGGCGGCCAACGATCCCGTGTCCGAGAAACGGGCCGAGCAGGTCGTCCGTCGCCGAGATGGCGCCGGTCGCGACCAGATGGGTCGCCACCGCCTTCAGAAGCCGCCAGGAGCCGAGCCAGCCGGAGCGCCCGCCATAGACCTCAGCCACCCGGCGGAGCATGCGCAGATTGGCCCAGAGTACGAGGGCGATGTCGAGCGCCGGCACGGGCACGATGGCCGTCGCCGCGGCCACCTCCCGCGCGCCACGCTCGACCACCCTCGAAGCGCGGGCATCGAGCGGGGCAATAAGAATGCGTTCCGCGAGCGCCAGCCGCTCCCGCGGCGCCGGCGTGTCCCCTCGCGCGGCATCGAGCCGGGCGAGCGCGTCGGCGAGTTCGGGGCGCGCGCGATAGAGTGCCGCCAGGGCGTCGAGTGCCGCCGTCCCGGCCGCGCGAGCGGTCGCATCGCCGGTGTCGCCGTCGCGGGCACTGGCGGCATCGGCGCGCAAACGCTCGATCCGGCCAAGCCGCGCGATCCCGGAGAGCTCGCGCAGCGCCAGCGCCAGAAGCGCGAGGCCGAGCAGCAGGAAGAGCGCCGTGCCGATCCAGCCGAGGGCCGCCGCACGGTCGAAGAGATCGCCCACGAAGGCATCGACGCCCGTGCCGAGCCACAGGAGCGCGAGCCCGCCCAGCGCCCACAGGAGAAGCCGGGGCGCCGTCGCCATCGTGCCGCCGCGCCCAGAGCGCCCTGCCGCGCGGCTGAGCGCGGCTGCGGCCGCGCTGTCGCCGGCGCGTGGCGGATCCTCGACCGGGGGTGCCTCGGCAGGCGTCAGCGCGGGTGGGAGCGAGGCGTCATCCACCTCGAAGATTACCGGGCCCTGCCGGTCGCGCCCGCCGACGCGGTTCTCACGCACGCTCACAGCTTGTCTCCGATCACCCAGTCGAGTGCTGCATCGAGCCGGATATGGGGCGGCCCGCCCGCACCCCATTCGGGCGGGCGGAAGGCGACGCGGGCGAAGGCGGCGGTATCGGTGTCGGACATGAGCGCGGCCCAGTCGCCGCGCAGAAGCTGGCCCGGATCCTCCGGCAGGGTGCCGGGGAAGAGCGCGACCTCCTTGCCGTCGGGCCGCGTGCCGCGGACGAGGGCGAGGGTACGGCCCCCGCGCTCGACCTCCTGCTCCGCCGTCGACCGGATCGCGGCGATGGCCATGCCCTTCGTCTCGGCGCCGGAGAACGCCGCACGCTCGGAGGCTTCCGCCAGCATCGCCTCAACGAGCGCCGTCAGCCGCCCGTGCTGGCTGTGATGCAGCAGGTCGGCCTTGGAGGCCGCGACGAGCACCCGGTCGATCCGCCGCCCGCCGAGGAGACGGTCGAGCCAGGAGGACCGGCCGTGACGGAAGCAGGCCAGCGTCTCCGCCATTGCGCCCGTGAGATCGGCGAGCGCGGCCGGCCCTTGGGCGAGGGCGGAGAGCGCATCGACCAGCACCACCTGCCGGTCGAGCCGGGCGAAGTGGTCGCGGAAAAAGGGTTTCACCAGAAGCCGCTTATAGGCGTCGAAGCGCACCTTCATCTGGCCCCACAGCGTGTCGGACCGCCGCCCTCTGCCGCTCTCGGGTCGAGGAAGGGGGGCGAAAGAGAGAGCGGGCGAGCCCTCGAAGTCCCCCGGCATCAGGAACCGCCCGGGCGCCAGCGCCGAGAGACCCGCGGCCCGGCACGCCTCGAGATAGCCACGATAGGCATCCGCGAGGCGCACGGCCGTGCTCTCGTCATGGGCACTGCCGGGCTCGGCCGTACGGAGCGCCTTCTCCCATCCCGCCGCATGCTCCCGCCGCCCGGGCACGGCCGCGGCGGTCAGCGCTGCGGCCGCCCAGTCCTCATAGCTCTGGTCGAGGAGCGGGAGATCCAGCAACCACTCCCCCGGATAGTCGGTGATGTCGAGATTGACTGTGCGCGGCCCGAGAAAGGGCTCGGAGATCGCGCCGAAGATCGCGTCGGCAAAACCCGTGGGCCGGGTACGGAGCGCGATGCGCAGCTGGCTGACCGAGCGCGTGCCGCCGGGCCAGACGGGCGGATTGCCCTGAAGAAGCGCGCGATGCGCCTCGTAGGGAAAGCGCGGCACGCCGGCATCGGGCTGCGGGCGCAGGACGGCGCCGGTGATGCGCCCCTCCGCGGCGGCGGGCATGAGGCGCAACCGCTCGCGCGACAGGAGGCTGGCGACGAGCGCGGTGATGAAGACGCTCTTGCCCGCGCCGGAGAGGCCGGTGACGCCAAGACGCAGCGTCGGCTCCAGCGTCTCGCCCGCGGCGCTGCGCAGCCGGTCGACGCTGTCGAGCAGATCGTCCGCAAGGCTCTCGATAATGCCCGGACCGCGCGGCATCTCCGCCGCAGGCCGCTTCTCCCTTTCACGCTCCTCGCCGTCGCGCGCCACGCTTCTCTCCCCGATGTCCGAAGGTTCGCCGATGCAGGGAACAGTACATCGGCGCTCATACCCCCCTGTGCAATGCTCCTGCGCCGCGCCGGGTTGCACGGGCCACGCCCTGGGGCCAAGAGAGCCGCCATGCCCCGCTATCGCTTCACCATCGAGTACCATGGCGGCCCCTTCGTGGGCTGGCAGCGTCAGGCCGTCGGGCTTTCGGTGCAGGGCGTGCTGGAGGCGGCACTCGGCGCGCTGGGCGAGACGGGCCCCGCGGACGGCGCGCCGCTGGTACAGGGTGCGGGGCGGACCGATGCGGGGGTCCATGCGACCGGGCAGGTCGCACATGCGGATCTCGCGGGGGACTGGGATCCCTTCCGCCTTGCCGGGGCGCTCAACCACCATCTGCGCCCCCATCCGGTGGCGATCATCGAGGCGGAGCACGCAGCGGACGATTTTCATGCCCGCTTCTCCGCCGTCCGGCGGCACTACACGTACCGCATCGTCAACCGCCGCGCGCCGCTGACGCTGGAGGCCGGGCTCGCCTGGCGCGTCTCGAGGCCGCTCGATGCGGGCGCGATGGCCGAGGCCGCGGCGCTGCTCACAGGCCGGCATGACTTCACCACCTTCCGCTCGGCGCAGTGCCAGGCGGCCTCCCCGGTCAAGACGCTGGATGTCTTCGAAATCGTGCGGGACGGTGCGGCGGTCCTCTGCCGGCTCGAGGCGCGGTCCTTCCTGCACAACCAGGTACGCAGCTTGGTCGGCACGCTCGAACGCGTGGGCGCGGGCGCATGGAGGCCCGGGCGCGTGGCGGACGCGCTCGCTGCCCGGGACCGTGCGGCCTGCGGGCCGGTAGCGCCGCCGGACGGGCTGATCCTGACCCGCGTCGACTATGACGGCGGCGAAGAGGGCTGAGGCGCGACGCGCCCGCGCAGGTGCTCGACGCCGGGGTTCGGCCCCCTAGCTCCGCGCTGATGACCGCACGCAGAGAGACGTCCATGGCCCTGCCGCTCGATATCCCCGATGACGGGCTTCAGACCCGCTGGCCCGCGACGCGTGAGGAAGGACTCCGCCGTCTCGACGCCTTCGTGCCGCGCATGGGTGGGCACTACAAGGGTCAGCGCAATCGCGACAGCGGGCCGGGCAAGCGGGACAACGTCTCGCTGCTGTCACCCTACATCGCCCGCCGTCTGGTCACTGAGAAGGAGGCGGTGGCCGCCGCCCTCTCCCGCCACAGGCCCTCTACCTGCGAGAAGTTCGTGCAGGAGGTCGTCTGGCGGACCTATTTCAAGGGCTGGCTGGAGCTGCGCCCACAGGTCTGGCGCGACTATCGGGAGGGGTTGGTGGCGGATCGCGAGACGCTTCGCGGCAATCGCGCGCTGTCCCGCGAGGTGGCCAAGGCCGAGGCGGGAGAAACCGGCATCGAGGCCTTCGACACCTGGGCACGGGAGCTGGTTGCCACCGGCTACCTGCACAACCATGCGCGGATGTGGTTCGCCTCGATCTGGTGCTTTACGCTCAAGCTGCCCTGGCGGCTCGGCGCCGAATTCTTCCTCCGCCATCTCCTCGACGGGGACGCCGCCTCCAATACGCTCGGCTGGCGCTGGGTCGCGGGGCTGCACACGCTGGGCAAGAACTATGCCGCGACCGCGTCGAACATCCGCAAGTTCACCGCCGACCGTGACAGCGGGCCGCTCTCGGCGGAAGGCCTTGCCCGGGGCCCCGATCCGCTCGACGAGGGGCCGCTGCCGCCGCGCGGGGAGATGCGCGCCGTCATGGCGCCGCGCTTCGAGGAGGCGACGGCGCTTCTTCTCACCACCGAAGACCTTTGTCCCGAGAACGCCGATCTTGCCGGCAGCGCGGCCGCCGTCGCCACGCTGCGCCTGACGGAGGCGCGATCGGACGCGCCGGTTTCCGATGCGCTGATCGCCTTCGACCGTGCGGCCCTCGCAGACGCGGGCACGCGCATGGGGGCACCGCAGGCACCCGCCTTCGACGCCAGCACGGGCATAAAGAGCATTGTCGACTGGGCCCGCGCCGCCGGCTGCACCCGCATCGCGACGGGCTTTCTCCATCAGGGATGGGTGCGTGACTGGCTGATGGACGCCCACCCTGCGCTCGAGAACGCAGGCATCGCGCTGGAAGAATGGCGCCGACCGTGGGACGATAACTTCCATCCGCATGCAACCGCAGGGTTCTTCAAAGTGAAGAAGGAGATCCCCGCCGTGCTGCGCGCGCTGGGGCATCCAGTCTGAAGAGAAGTAGCGATCTTGGACTGAATTATGACAGGCCGCGATGTCACGCTAGTCTGTCAACTAACTCGCATTTACGAGCCAAATTCACAGAGTTCACAAGAAAGTTCCGCACATCCCACATTTTTCGGCACTTTTTTTGAAGCGCTTGTGAACCGATCCCTCACCCCCTCCGTACCATTCATATAGCCGCACAAGACGGCCCTGTGATAACAGCGGAGAGACAAGCATGAGCACCGCCTACGCCCCTTCGAACGGTGATGTCGCGCGCCAGGCCATGTCGGCCGAGCTTCTGGATGCGGAAACCGAGCTGGATCTGGCCCGCCGCTGGCGCGACCACAAGGATGAGGCGGCGCTGCATCGGCTGGTTACCGCCTATCTTCGTCTCGCCATCTCGATGGCCGCCAAGTACCGGCGCTATGGCGCGCCGATGTCCGATCTCATTCAGGAAGCGGGCGTCGGGCTGATGAAGGCGGCCTCGAAGTTCGATCCGGACCGCGGCGTGCGCTTTTCTACCTACGCGGTCTGGTGGATCAAGGCGTCGATCCAGGACTACGTGATGCGCAACTGGTCCCTCGTGCGCACCGGGTCCACGTCCTCCCAGAAGGCGCTCTTCTTCAACATGCGCCGCGTCCGCGCCAAGCTCGAGAATGAGCGCAACGCAGACGGGCTGAGCTCGAACGCCGCTGAGATCCAGCGTGAGATCGCTGAGGAGCTGGGCGTTCCGTTGCGCGATGTCGAGATGATGGAGGCGCGCCTTGCAGGGTCCGACTTCTCACTCAACGCCCAGCAGGCAGGCGAGGACGGCCGCGAATGGGTCGAGACGCTGGAGGATGACGGTCCGCAGGCTGCGGAGACCGTGAGCCGGGACCGCGATATCGATACCGCCCGCGGCTGGCTTACCGACGCTTTCAAGGCGCTCACCGAGCGTGAGAAGATGATCATTGCCGCGCGCAAGCTTTCGGACACGCCCGAGACGCTCGAGAGCCTCGGCAACAAGCTCGGCCTGTCCAAGGAGCGGGTGCGCCAGCTCGAGGCTCAGGCGCTTCGCAAAATGCGCACCCGGCTCGAGAACACGCACGGCCATGCGGTGACGGACCTCGCGGCCACGCTCTGAGGCCTTCGCAGACGGGCTGAGCACGTCTCACCACGTTTTCACGGTTACTGATCGTACTCCCAGGCGATCAGGAAAACTGACCCGGCCCCAAAAGGGCCGGGCTTTTTTTGTCCGACGGTTCGGACTGCAGCGGGTCGCTGCGCTTCCATGCCAGCCTGCGTTACCTAGGTCTTAGGCAGCGCAGACCGGCCCGGAGGCGACCCGAATGACGACCACCCGCAGAGAAGTCCTGACATCGGCGGGAGCCGCTGCGACGCTCGCGACGCTTCCGACCGTTCCCGCCTGGGCCGTCGCATCCGACGGCACCCGGCGCATCCCCGCGACCGGTGAGGTCGTTCCCGCCGTCGGTCTCGGCACCTGGATCACCTTCAACGTCGGGCGCGATCCGGAGCTGCTGCAGCGCTCGACCGCCGTGATGCGTGCTTTCTTCGAGGAAGGCGGCGGCGTGATCGACAGCTCGCCCATGTACGGCTCGGCCCAGGCGACGCTCGGCCACGGGCTCGGCGAACTGGGCCGTCCCCAGGCGCTCTTCGCAGCGGACAAGGTCTGGACCGGCGATCCGAGCGAGGGGTGGGAGCAGATCGAGGAGACGCGACGCCTTTGGGGTATCGAGCGCTTCGATCTTCTTCAGGTCCACAACCTCGTCGAGTGGCGCGCCCATCTCGAAACGCTGACGGCGATGAAGGCCGAGGGACGCCTGCGCCATATTGGGGTGACGACCTCGCATGGCCGCCGGCATGGGGAATTGGCGCGTATCATGGAGCGCGAGCCCATCGATTTCGTGCAGCTCACCTATAACGCTGCCGACCGCGAGGCGGAGGCGCGCCTCCTGCCGCTGGCCGCCGAGCGGGGCATCGGCGTGATCGTGAACCGGCCCTATCGCCGCGGCGGGCTGATCGACCGGACGCGTGGTGCGCCGTTGCCCGGCTTCGCGACCGAGATCGGGGCGGGAAGCTGGGCGCAGCTCCTCCTCGCCTTCGTGCTCTCCCATCCGGCCGTGACCGTTGCGATCCCTGCGACGACCCGGCCCGAGCATGTGCGTGAGAACAAGGCGGTGGCGCGCGGGCCGATGCCGGACCCGGCCCTGCGTCGCCGCATCGCCGATGCGGTCGCCGCCCTCTGATGGCCGACTTCTGGACCTACGCGCCGGAGGACTTTCTGCTCTTCTCCGAGCAGACCTACCGGAGGCTCTTCGCGCTCCACAACGCCGCGCTTTGGCCGTTCCTCCTGCTCGCCCCGCTGCTTCTGCTGGGCGCAGCGCTCTCGAGCCGGATGGGAAGCGGAGGCAGGTTTGCGGCGGCGATCGTCTTCGCGGCGGTATGGATCGTCGTCGCCGAGGGGTTCGTTGCCCTTCGCTACGCGCCGATCAACTGGGCGGCGGCGTATGTCCGGCCGCTCTTCTGGCTCGAGGCGGCGTTGGTAGCGTTCGTCGTGGCACGAAGCAGGCCCGTCTATTCGGGGCCGCTTGCCATCGCGGGAAGCGCGCTCATCCTGCTGGCGACGCTTGCTTATCCGCTCATGGCCCCGCTCGCTGCGCGCCCGCTCGACCAGGCGGAGGTGGCGGGCATCGTGCCGGACCCGACCGCGTTGGCGACGCTCGGCCTCGCCTTTCTGGTCGGCAGCCCGCTCGGCGCCTTCGCCATCGCGGTCGTGCCCGCGCTCTGGCTCCTGGCCAGCGGGGCGACGCTCGTGACGCTCGGCACGGCGCTCGGATGGTTGCCCTGGGCCGGGCTCGGGCTCGCGGCGCTGCTCGCGCTTCTCAGCGCCGCCGCGCAGCGTCGAGCCGCTTGAAGAAGCGCTCGACCTCGGCGGTGGCCGAGATGTCGCGGTTCGTGGCGCCAACAATCCGCTCGCCGAGCCCGGAGGCCGGCCCTCCCGGCCAGGTGTGCCCGCCACCCTCGATAACGTAGTGCAGGAGCGGCGCCTCGCAGTCCTCGTAGAGCCTGAGGGTCACGGTCGAGCTGTCGTTCGTTGCCCGGTCGGGTAGGGGACGCTCCTCGAAACCAGCACAGCCGTTGCGCGCCGCAAGCTGGGAGACCGTGTCGTTCGCCGGCTCGACCCAGCCGCGGTCCCGCACCAGCGGGTTCCAGCCGCCGATACGCCCGCCGCCCGCAGGCACCAGCCAGTCCTCCGTGCCGTGGAGGTAGAGCACCGGGCGGGCCGGGCCCTCGGGACAGTCATAGCCGCGCGGGAAGCTGGCGATGGCAACCGCCGCGCCCGCCACGAGATCCGGCGCGTCGCAGAGGAGACGCAGGACCATGATCCCGCCGATGGAAGGACCGGCGAAGTACACCCGCTCGGGATCGACAGTTCCGCGTTCCGCCAGTCCGGCGATCAGCCTGCGGATGAAGCCGATATCGTCCGCACTGTCATACGGCTCGCCCGACCAGTCAGTCCGCCCGTCGTTCCAGTCGCCGAGAGCGTAGGGCCAGAGCACGGCCCAGCCCTCGCGCGCGAGGCCCACATTGGCCCGCCGGCGGACGCTGCGTGGCCCCGCCAGCCCGCCATGGAGCGCCACCAGCAGCGGCGCATCCCTCAGCCCGGGATGGGCATCGAGGATCGCGGTACGCTCCTCGCCGTCATGCTCCAGCGTGACCAGCCGGCTCTCGAAGGCGGTGGAGACACTTGGCAGAAGCAGCAGCGCTAACGTGAGGACTAGGGGGCGAAGCATGGGTCAAATTCCCGTTGGTCGATCCAGGCGGCGAACCGCATTTCGGTGCATGATGAGCCGATGCCGTGCGCGAAGGTCCGCGACAGGTTGCCTCGGGTCGTCAGCGGATAAGCTTCACGGGCGTGCCGGGCTGCAAGGGCTCGCCCGCTTCGCGATCGTTGAGGACGCGGAAACGGGCGAGCGGGGCATCGACGACGGCCATGCGCGCCGCGACCGCCGCCTCCGTCTCCCCGGGGGCGACCCGCGCGACCGCTATCCGGCGCTGGCGTGCGTCACGGCGCTCCTCCGTCGTCAGTCCGCGGAAGCTCTCGGTCACCGCCGTCACGGTTCCAGCACCCTGCCTGCCGCCCGGCACGAGGCCGATGAAGCGGAAGACGCGGTCTCCGCGGCTGATCGCTACCAGCAGCCCGGCATAGGTCGTATTGCCGACCCGAATGGGCAGGAGCGCACGCGCGGCGGGTAGCCCGCCGATCTCGGTGCGCTCGAGCCGGGAGATCTCGCCCGTGCGCACCGCGTGTCTCAGCGCCGGGAGCCAGTCGGCGGTGATGTAGTCCGCCGGATCGGCACCCCCGCGCCCTGCCGATACCCGATCGGCATCGAAGATCACGCGCGCGCCATCCCGCGCGCCGAGGATCACCGCGTCCGGCCGGTTCGCGACGTTCCAACCTCGCGGAACCCCGAAGCGGAAATCGAGCACCGGATGGACGAAGCTGCCATCGGCAACGAAGCCCTGATCGGCCGACGGGCCCCAGGCCATGCCCTCGATGGCCGCGAGGTGCCGGTCCCGCCCACGCTCACCGTCCACGAGCCCCGTCGCGGCCGATGCGGCGGCTGCCGCCGCCCGTGCCTCGCGGCCGCGGCCCGCGGTGGCCGGATGGGTCGCGAAGAAGCCCGTCGCCTCCGGGTCATAGGCGGTGCCCGCGATCTCGGCGTCGAGGCGTGCGTTCCGGGCCAGGGCGTCGAGGAAGTCCGCCTGGGCGGAGGGGTCGTAGCCCGCGCGGGCGAGATAGGTGATGCCGACCCGGTCCGCCTCCCGCTCATCGTCGCGGCTGTAGCTTGCCAGTGTCCCGCCGACGGCGGTTTGCAGCAGACTGCCGATCACGGGTGGCTCCAGCCCG
>JBCCDG010000056.1:0-24608 GCA_039030915.1 Pseudomonadota bacterium
CGAGCGAGCTGGTGATGAGGTCCTCAGCCACTTGGGCCCAGATCTCTCTGGCTTCGCGCTGGACCTAACTGGCGACCGCATCGTCCTGACGGGGGACACGGCTCGGGACTATCCGTCAGAGAGCCTTCTGGCGCTGGAGGATGTGTCTGGCGGTCTTCCAGCGCTGCGCGGCGCGGAGATCGTTGGGAACAGTGTGGAGGGGTTCGGGGCGGGGGATATCGATGTCTCGGCGGACCGGCTGGCCCTCGATTTCGGGGGCATCCGGGTCGATGCCGGGGACCGGATCGAGATCAGGGTCGACTTCGCGATCTCGCGCGAGGAGGCGCAGACGCTGGCGCTGCTCTACGACGCCGCCCTCGACCGCGACGGGAATGTGGACGCGCCCGGCCTCAACTTCTGGATCGACCGGCGCGAGGACGGACTCGGCTTGCGCGACATCGCCGACCGGCTCCTGGATGCGAACGCGTGCAGTGCCCGCTTCGTTTGCGACAGGTGGCGGTCAGCCGCCGGTGCGGGCGGCCTCGATGGCGGGGAGGAGGCGGGTCTTGAGGCTCTCCCCCGTGATGGGGCCGATATGCTTGAAGACGATGCGTCCGGCATCGTCCACCACGAAGGTCTCGGGCACGCCGTAGACACCCCACTCGATCCCGGTCCGCCCCGAGGTGTCGGCGCCGATCAGGGTGTAGGGATCGCCCAGCTCCTCGAGGAAGGCACGGCCGTTCTGGGGCGCGTCCTTGTAGTTGATGCCGTGCACGGTAATGCCGTCGGCCGCCAGCCCCTCGATCCAGGGATGCTCCGCCCGGCAAGGCACGCACCAGGACGCCCAGACATTCACGAGCTTTACCCCGCCGCCCTGGAGATCGGCCGTGGCGAGCCCCGGCGCGCCCTCATGGAGGCTTTCGAGCGCGAACTCGGGCACGGGCTTGTCGATCAGCGTACTCGGCAGGTCGTCGGTCTTGGTGAGCAGCCCGATCAGGAAGGTCGACAGGACGCCGAAAGCGCCCATCAGCGGCACCACCATCCAGAGCCGGAAGCCCGATTTCCGCGGTGTCTCGACGCTATCGGTCATGGGTCCCCGCCATGCTTGCCGCCTCTCTTTCCGCCTCGGCCAGCTCTGCCTTCGCACGGGTGTTGGCGCGGAGGCTGAGCGCGATGAGGAGCCCGATCACGAGCACGCTCGCGCCATAGGCCATGGCGACATAGGCAAGGTAGGGGTCGCTGAGAAGATCGCTCATGCGGCGCTTCCTGTGGCGGGTTGTCCGCGGACCGCATCGCCATTGCCGGCGCGCAGACGCAGCGCGCGGGCGCGGCGGAGGCGGATTTCCGTGCGTGAGCGGGTCAGGAGGAGCGCGCCGAAGAGAACGTAGCAGGCCACCATCATGAGATAGAGCGGCAGGCGGTAGGTGTCGTCGACCCGCTGCCCCTCCTGCAGCGTCAGGGAGGCGCCCTGATGCAGCGTCGCCCAGAAATGCACTGCGTAGCGGGCGAGAAAGGCGAAGACGACCCCGACGAGGCAGAGGATGCCCGAAAGCTCGGCGGCCTTCTCCGGCTCGTCCACCGCGGCCCAGAGCGCCATGTAGCCGAGATAGAAGAAGAACATGATGAGGACGGCCGTCAGCCGCGCGTCCCAGACCCACCAGGTGCCCCACATGGGCTGGCCCCAGACCGCGCCGGTGACGAGCGCGACGAGTGTGAAGGCGGCGCCGATGGGGGCTGCCGCCTTGGCCACCAGAAAGCTCACATGATGCCGGCGGATGAGGCCGATGGCGCTCATCACCGCCATCAGCGCGTAGGTATTGATGGCGAGAAGGGCGGCGGGCACGTGGATGAAGAGGATGCGGACGGTCGTGCCCTGCTGATAGTCCTCCGGCACGCTCAGCCCCCAGACGAGGCCGATGGCCAGAAGCACACCGGCGGCGGCCCAGAGCGGGCCGACCAGCCAGCCGGAGAGCCGCATGAACGCGGCCGGGTTCGCGAAGCGCCAGATCGACATAGGGTCTGGATAGCGTCGCCGCCCGTCCGGCACAACGCTGCTGCGACAGAACACGCGCCCCCGTCGGTAACCATCGCCAACCGTTCGACCCAGGCCGCCGCGTCCTCCGCCCCCGGTCGTATCTTCAATGCCCACGCCTGCGCGAGACTGCGGGCCGATGGCGATCTCTCGGAAGTCGTTTCAGGCAGCGGGCAGTGGGTCCTGACGAAAAGCGCCGCCCGATCATGATCGTGCCTCGTCCGGACCTGTTTCCGCCGGTCGGCGACGCCGCAGGACCGCCGATGCCGCTGCCACCCTCGCGCCGAGCGAATGGAAGCTGTTGCGAGCCCACTGGCGGCCCCGCGGGACGGTCGGCATTTCCGAGATGGGTCGCGTCAGCGCGCGTTGATCCGCAGGGCCGCGGCTGCTGCGAAGGGCGCGAGTGCGGCGGCGAAGAGGGTGAGCCCGGCGGTGAGCGCCAGCGGCGGCGCCCAGGGCAGGCCGAGGAGGGCGTTCTCCACGGTGCGCGCCCCGAAGACCAGCGTCGGGATGTAGAGCGGCAGCACCAGGACCGAGAGGAGAAGCCCGCCGCGCCGAATCCCGGCCGTCAGCGCCGCGCCGATCGCGCCGACGAGGCTGAGCGCGGGCGTACCGGCGAGGAGGGCGAGCGCCAGCGCCGGCAGCGCCCCGACCGGCAGTTGCAGCATCAGCCCCAGAAGCGGGCCCGCCACGACCATCGGCAGGCCCGTGACGACCCAGTGCGCCGCCGTCTTGGCCAATACCACCTGTTCGAGGGGCAGGGGGGCGAGCATCAGCTGTTCCAGCGTCCCGTCCTCGTGATCCGCCTGGAAGAGCCGGTCGAGACTGAGAAGGGCGGCGAGGAGCGCCGCGATCCAGATCACGCCGCCAGCGATGCGTGCGAGCGTCGCGGGCTCGCGCCCGACCCCAAGCGGGATCAGCACCACCGCGAGCACGAAGAAGGCGAGCCCGACCGCGCCGCCGCCGCCGAGCCGGAGGGCGAGGGCAAGATCGCGCGCCGCGATCGCCTTCAGCGCCACGAGCGTGCCGGGCGGCCCGGCCGTGCCGCTCACCAGCGCCCCTCGAGGAACGGATCGTCCGCCGTGGCGGCGCTGGCAGGAAAGGCCTGACCCGCCGACTGGTTCTCGAGCGCGGATCGGCCACTCATTGCGGCCGAGAGGTTCAGCTTCTCCGCCTCAGGCAGGCCGAGATCGGTGTGGCTCGTGAGAACAGCGATCCCCCCCGCCGCGCAATGCGCGCGGACGAGATCAGCGACCAGCGCAGTTGCATCGATGTCGAGTGATACGGTGGGCTCGTCCAGGAGCCAGAGCGGCCGGTTCGCCAGCAGGAGCCGCGCGAGCCCGAGACGCCGCTTCTGTCCCGCGCTGCACTCGGCAGCCGGGCGGCGGGCGATCCGGTCCAGCCCGAAGCGGGTCAGGACCGCGTCGACCGCACCCCCGTCGCTGCCCGAGAGGCCCTGCCAGAGCGCCAGGTTCTCCGCGACGCCGAGTGCGGGCTTCACGGCGTCGAGATGGCCCGCGAAGGCGACCCGCTCCTGCCACCCGCTGTCCCCGAGCCGGAGCGTATCGCCCGCGGCGACGAGTACGGCGCCTCCGCTCTCGGCGCGGCCGAGCCCTGCGAGAAGCCTCAGCAGGCTCGACTTGCCCGCCCCATTCGGCCCCCGCACCCAGAGCGCCCGACCAGCGCGCACCGCAAAGGAGAGCGGCCCGAACACCGCCCGGCCCCCACGCCGGCACACCAGCTCTTCGACCACAAGCTCCATAGGCCCCGGGCTAGCCGAGCGTGCGTCGCCCGGCAATGGGCTGGCGCGGGGCGCGTGAGCCTTGCGCGGCCCCAACAGCCGACGGTTCACACGGCGCGGCGGTTCGGCCCGTTGCATTGCGGCATCAAACGGGCGATAGCTCGCGCAAGTTTCTTTTCGGACGCTGCATCCGCTGAGCGGAAGGGCCGCGTCTGCCCGACAGAAGGAGATCCCCCCATGCCCATCACCGTTGGCCACGACAGCGCAGGTACGCGCCGGGAGCTCACCGTCGAAGGGCAAACCGTCGCCTATTACTCGATCGAGGCCGCGGAGAAGGCGGGGCTCGGCGACTTCGGCAAGCTGCCCGCCGTGCTCAAGGTCGTGCTCGAGAACATGCTGCGCTTCGAGGACGGCAAGACGGTGACGGAGGACGACATCAAGGCGTTTTCGGACTGGGCGGCGAACGGCGGCAGGACCGATCGCGAGATTGCCTATCGCCCGGCCCGCGTGCTGATGCAGGACTTCACGGGCGTGCCTGCGGTGGTGGATCTCGCGGCCATGCGCGACGCGATGAAGGAGCTGGGCGGAGACCCTGAAAAGATCAATCCGCTCAACCCCGTGGACCTTGTCATCGACCACTCGGTGATGGTCGACGAATTCGGCAATCCGCGCGCCTTCCAGCTCAATGTCGACCGCGAATACGAGCGCAATGGCGAGCGCTACGAGTTCTTGAAATGGGGGCAGGGCGCCTTCGACAACTTCCGCGTTGTGCCGCCGGGCACAGGCATCTGCCACCAGGTCAATCTCGAATACCTCGCGCAGACGGTCTGGACCGACACGGATCAGAACGGCGCGGAGGTGGCGTATCCCGACACGCTGGTCGGCACCGACAGCCATACCACGATGGTCAATGGCATGGCCGTGCTCGGCTGGGGCGTCGGCGGCATCGAGGCGGAGGCAGCCATGCTGGGGCAGCCGATCTCGATGCTGATCCCCGAGGTCGTGGGCTTCCGCCTAGACGGCAAGCTCAAGGAGGGCGTGACGGCGACCGACCTCGTGCTTCGCGTCACCCAGCTGCTGCGCCAGAAGGGCGTGGTCTCGAAGTTCGTCGAGTTCTACGGCGACGGCCTCGCCACCCTGCCGCTGGCAGACCGGGCGACCATCGGCAACATGGCGCCCGAATACGGCGCGACCTGCGGCTTCTTCCCCATCGACGAGGAGACACTCCGCTATCTCGAGGTCTCGGGCCGGGACAAGGCACGCATCGCGCTCGTCAAGGCCTATGCCAAGGCGAACGGCATGTGGCGCGACGAGGGCTACGATCCGGTTTACTCCGACACGCTCAGCCTCGACATGGGCACTGTCGAGCCCTCCCTCGCGGGGCCCAAGCGGCCGCAGGACAGGGTGGCGCTTTCGGATGCGGCGGCCGAGTTCGAGAAGGTGGTCACGCAGCACCGCAACGACGTGGGCTATTCCGCCGAAGTGCGCTGGGAAGCCGAGGGCGGCGCCTCCGAGCCCGACCATGTGCCGGGCTCTCCGCACAAGGGCGATCGCTGGGTGGCCGTCGAGGGCGAGGACTATCGCATCCATGACGGCTCGGTTGTGATCGCGGCGATCACGTCCTGCACCAACACGTCGAACCCTTACGTGATGATCGGCGCGGGGCTTGTGGCGCGGAAGGCGAACGCGCTCGGCCTCAAACGCAAGCCCTGGGTCAAGACCTCCCTGGCGCCCGGCTCGAAGGTGGTGAGCGAGTATCTCGAGGCGGCGGGGCTGCAGGACGACCTGGACGCGCTTGGCTTCAACCTCGTCGGCTACGGCTGCACCACCTGCATCGGCAATTCGGGCCCGCTGCCCGAGAACATCTCCAAGGCGGTGAACGACGCGGATCTGGTGGCGGCGTCCGTTCTCTCGGGCAACCGGAACTTCGAGGGTCGCGTGAACCCGGACGTGCGGGCGAACTACCTCGCCTCTCCGCCACTCGTCGTCGCCTATGCCATCGCAGGCGACATGAACATCGACATCACGAAGGAGCCGCTGGCGCAGACGCCGGACGGCAAGGACGTCTATCTCAAGGATCTCTGGCCGACGCAGCACGAGATCGCCGAGCTCGTGGAGAAGACCGTCACCCGCGAAGCCTTCCAGTCGAAATACGCCGAGGTCTTCGAGGGCGACGACAAGTGGCAGGGCATCGATACAGCCGACGGGCTCACCTACACATGGCCCTCGACATCGACCTACGTGCAGAACCCGCCCTATTTCGAGGGCATGGGTCCTGAGCCCGGCACGATCTCGGACGTGAAGGATGCACGCATCCTCGCGCTCCTCGCCGACAGCGTGACGACCGACCACATCTCCCCTGCCGGGTCCTTCAAGGAAGCGACGCCTGCGGGCCGCTACCTCGTCGACCGCCAGGTCGCGCCGCGGGAGTTCAACTCCTACGGCTCTCGCCGCGGGAACCATGAGGTCATGATGCGCGGCACCTTCGCCAATATCCGCATCCGCAACGAGATGCTGGAGGGCGTAGAGGGGGGCTATACCAAGGGTCCCGATGGCGAGCAGATGGCGATCTACGACGCGGCCATGAAGTATCAGGAGCAGGGTACGCCGCTCGTCGTGATCGCGGGCAAGGAGTATGGCACCGGCTCCTCCCGCGACTGGGCGGCGAAGGGCACGGCCCTCCTCGGCGTGAAGGCGGTGATCGCCGAGAGCTTCGAGCGCATCCACCGCTCGAACCTTGTCGGCATGGGCGTCATCCCCTTCGAGTTCACGGGCGGCGACACGCGCAAATCCCTCAACCTCACGGGTGAGGAGAGCGTCTCGATCACCGGCCTCGAAGCGGACCTCAAGCCGCGCAAGGAAGTGCCGGCCACGATCACCTACAAGGACGGCACGGTGAAGGAGATCACCCTCCTCTGCCGCATCGATACCGAGGTCGAGATCGAATACGTCGAGAACGGCGGCGTCCTCCACTACGTCCTTCGCAACCTCGCCAAGGTTGCATGACGTAGGCCTGGTGTGCCGCGCTCCGGCACCATGGATGCAAGGCAGTCGATAAGTGGAGCGGGCGGCAACAGCACGCCTGCTCCACACCCCAGGACCGAGTGCGTGACGGATAGCCATCCGCAAGCTGCGCTCGAACGCGTAAGCGACCCGAATGCGTTGCTTGGAAAGATCCACGAGTAGCCGAGTGATGTTGGCGGCTGCGCAGTCGGGCCATTCTTGCAAGTAACGAGCAGTCAGTCCTTTTCGCCCGGGTGCCGTCTTCGGGAACTTGCCGTCCGATGAGCGAACGGACGCGATGCATGACCTTGCCCGACCCGACGCTTCGGAACCCACCGGTCTTTACGGGCTGGGCGCATGATCCTGCGACTGTGTTTCTGTCGTAGGTCATCCGGCATCCTATCATCGATGTCGGAGAGTGGACCGATTACCACGACCAGCGCTTGCCCGAGGACTATGCGGCGACCCTCTTCCTCGGCGCGCCGGAGCGGTTGAGCATCGGGCGCTTCTGCCAGATCGCCCAAGGGGTGCAGTTCATCACCGCGACGGCGAACGACCCGACGACCGGCATCTCGAGCTATCTTCGCGGCCTTCGATCCACAGCGTCTGCAAGGCTATCGAACCCCGCTGTCCCGCGGCCGCGACACTACGGTCGGCCATGACTGCTGGATCGGCCGGGAGGTGGCGCCGATGCCCGGCGCGGAGCTCGGCTCGGGTGTCATCGTCGCCGCTCGCGCGGTCGTTCGCAGCAGCGTGCCGGACTAGGCCGTCGTCTCCGGCGACCCCGCCACCATCATCCGGATGCGCTTCGACGATGCGCGGATCGCGGCGCCCCTGAAACTGGCCTGGTGGGACTGGAGCGCGGGGCATATCGCCGCCAGCCTGCCCATGATCGAGGCGGGCGATATCGAAGCCCCCGCCGCGCAGGCCGCCCCACCGGAGGTTGATCTCGGTTAATGCTGCATCTCCCGATGCGTCCTAGGCTCGGGGCGCAACAAGAAGGGAGAGGAACATGTTCAAGCGCATCATGGTGCCGGTCGATCTCGGCCATCTCGAAACGCTCGGCAAGGCGCTCGAGGTGACGGGCGCTCAGGCAAAGCTCTTCAACGCGCCGGTGACCTATGTGGGCGTGACCATGTCGGCCCCGAGCTCGGTCGCCCACAATCCGGAGGAATTCGGCAAGAAGCTCGCCGCCTTCGCGGACAAGGAAGCGAAGAAGCACGGGATCGACGCCGACAGTCGCGCGGTCGTGAGCCACGACACCACGATCGATCTCGACGACACTCTCCTCAAGACGGCGAAGGACATGGGCGCGGACCTGATCGTGATGCAAAGCCATCTGCCGGGGCTTGCCGACTATATCTGGCCGTCGAACGGTGGCACGGTCGCCAGCCACTCCAACGCCTCGGTGCTGGTCGTCCGCTAGCCGTCGCGCGCAGCCGGTGGGCAGCGGGACAGTGCGCCCATCCCGCCGTTGGCGTTTCTCTGAGCGCGGGCGAAGTATTGCCCAAACTTCGTGCGTTTTCCAGATAGCGCTTCTCAACCTTTCAGCGGCATCATGATCTCACCGCCCCTCGCCGGGTCCGTGCCGCAACGCGCGCCGGCGGCGGGGCGCGAGCGCTGAAGGAGTGTGGATACGCAATACCCATGAAGAGCGGAGCCGATCCCGATTTCCGCCGGCAGCTGGCCGGCTATTCCCTGGCCACGGCCGAGATCACCTACCGTATGCCGGATGCCCAGTCTCTCCTGCAGACCTATCTCTGGCAGGACTACGACATCGCCCCCAAATTCCCGGTCTTGCGGAAGTTCCTCGCGTTCTGGGAACGTGAGCTCGACGGGCCGATCCATTCGGTGCGCCTCGCGCATGCGAAGCTGATCCGCCCAGCGGATATCCGGGTGGTCGACTGCGAATACGTCCTCCACTGACGTTCTGGGGCGCGGCGGGCTATCGCGGCGCCGCGCGCCCGAACGATGCTGACCTTGGGAGCGCCGGTGCGGGAGGACCCGCCGGCGCCTCCGCGATACTGCCCGCCGGGGTCCGTGCGACAGGCTGCCGATCCTGAGGTGCCGCCCGCACCCTCGCTCTGGGGTCCGCCGGGGGGAGGCCAGCGGCCACGACGGCGCGCCGCGTCCGCACCGGATCTTTCGAGCGTCGATCGATCGGGGAGCCTGGCTGCGCGCTGGTGCCGGGCGCGATGCCCTCCGTCGGCACCGCCGAGCGCGAGCGGGGCTACTCGTATCGAACTCGGTTTCGCGCAAGGGCGCTCGACATGCCTGCCGGAGGAGGCCGGCAAGCGGGTTGAAGGTCCTCACTGCAAGTCGTCGTGTTCGAGTTCTTGCCGCCGTAAACGCTTGTGCTAGCCATCGTCCGACCGCCCAGCGCTGCGGGCATGACCCGCCGACGCGCGCTTGCCCGCGAGGAGGGGGAGCACCGTCCCGGGGCGCGAGCGCTGCTCGGGGTGCGTCTAGGCGCAGGGCGATCCGATACGAGCAATCTTCGACGCCCCCGGAGAGGTCATCGGGCGCATCGCCGACCTCGCCAGCCCACACGAACGCTGAACCCCCTTCACCGCAAGCGGCAACGCTCCAGACCGACGGAACATCCCAAGCCCCTGCCTTGCTCAGACCGGCACGCCGCCGGTTGCGGGTACTTGGTGGCAAGGCAGAGTGTCATCGCGTGACGCGTCCCTAGGGCAGATCCAGGTGCGGCAATGTGACGGTCGGCAAACGCCGTCGTGATTTGCGGTGTGGCCGGGCGCGCGTATGTTCCCCGCATGACAGTTTCCTCCCATGACGGTCGCCTTGCGGCCCCCGCCGCATCCGGCTCCGCGTCCCGTGCCACGACCCCTTGCCGTCCGCGTTCGGCGGCACCGATGGATCGCCCGAACGCCTCCTCCGGCCTTCGGCGAATCCTCGCGCTCCTCTGCCTTGCTGCACTCCCCCTTGCCGCGCCGGCGCCGGCCGCTGCGGAAGGCCCGATATTGGTCGAGCTCTTCACGAGCCAGGGCTGCTCCAGCTGCCCGCCCGCCGACGCTCTTCTCGGGACACTCGCTGGGGAGGCGGATGTGCTGCCGCTCTCCTTTCATGTGGATTACTGGGACTATCTCGGCTGGCGCGACACCTTTGCCGAGGCTCGCTTCACCGAGCGCCAAGTCGCCTATCGGGATGCCTGGGGCGCGCGCGTTGTCTACACGCCGCAGGTCGTCGTGGCGGGCATCGCGCCCGTCATCGGCAGCCACGAGGACAAGGTCCGCGGTGCCATCGCCTCGGCTGCGGGGGCGCCTGCCCCGGGCCGGATCGAGATCGGGCGCGAGAACGGCGCGCTCGTGGCCCAGCTCGCGAATCTTCCCGCGGATAGCGTTCTCAACATCGCCGTTTTCGATCAATCGGCGCTCGTCGAGATCGGGCGGGGCGAGAATGCCGGGCGCGCGATCACCTATCACAACGTGGTCCGCGACTTCATGCGCATCGGCAGCGCCGGCCAGGCCGGGCCCTCGCTCAACCTGCCCGAACCGATGCCGGGCCAAGGCATCGCCGTCTGGGCGCAGGAGCCTGGTCACGGTGCGGTCCACGCCACCGCGCGCCACCTCGAAGGGGCGGCCCTGGCCGCGCGCTGAGTCTTGAGCAGACGCACGGGGTGAACGGGGATGCGGCCGTGACGCCGTGCTCCAGCCGCCGCAACGCGGCAGCACGCCGCGGGTGCCGATCCGGCAAGGGGTGCTGCAGCGGACGCGGCGCCCTTGGGACGCTTCCGTCCGGTTGGCGCTCAGTCCTTGCGGCGCCATCGGCGGTGCAGCCAGAACCACTGCGCGGGGTCTTTCTCGATCCAGGCGCCGATCCGCTGGTTCACCTCCGCCATCATCGCCCCGGGTTCGCCCGGCGGGATCTCGGGCTCGAAGCGCGCGCCGAAGCGGCCATGGGCGTCAAGGCGCGGTGCGACCGCCGGCACGAGGGCCGCGCCCGTCCGCGCCGCCAGCGCCGCCGCAACCGTCAGGGTCTCCGCCGGCACGCCGAGAAAGGGGATGAGCGGCGCGCCCGTCGTCCGCTGATCGACGAGGATGAGCGCCATCCCGCCCTTCGCCACATGGGCATGGAGCGCCCGCATGCCCTTCGGCCCCTTCTGCATCACCGGCTCGCCATTGGCCGCGATCAGCTGGAGCGAATACGCATCGAGCAACCGGTTGTTGAAGGGCCGGTAGATGATGCCGCACTCGTGCCCCGCACGCCTCGCGGCAAGGCGGAGCGCTTCCCAATTGCCGTAATGCGCCGTCACCATGACGACGCCGCGCCCGCCAGCGCGCGCCGCCTCGAGATGCTCGATGCCCTCGATCTCGATCTCGACCGCATCGATGAACCGGTCGAAATGGGCGTACTCGACGCTCAGCTTCGCGAAGTGCCGGCAGGCCTCCCGCCGGAGCGCGCGCCGCCCCGCCCGGTCGAGATCCGGCAGCGCCAGATCGAAATTGTCGTCGAGCCGCCGGCGCGCCGCGGGTATCAGCGGCAGGAAATGCGCCCCCAGCGCGCCCACCTGCCGGTCGAGCCACCAGAGGCTCACGGGATGCGTGACCGTCGCGAAGACCCTCAGGAAACCATAGACCAGCCGCTCCCAGAGCAGCATCCACCACCGGTCCTTGGTGCGGTACCAGCTTTCGCTCATGCGCGTTCCCCTAGGCGCCGCGGCGGGCCAAGCCGTCCCCTCGTCCGGAGGGTAAGCACCCTGAAGCGCCAGGCCATCAGCACCGTCGCCAACACGCAGACGGCCGCGATGGCGACCACCAGTCCCCTTTCCTCGAGCGGCGTCTCGAGCGCGAGGTAGAGCCCGAGCGGCACCAGGAGCACGGTGAAGGAGACGGCGTAGATCCCGATCGCGAGCCAGGCATCGCCAAGCGCGCGCACGGCCTGGCCCATGACCACCTGCATGCTGTCCGGCATGAAAACGAGGACGGAGAAGACCAGGAGCGCCGAGACGCGCGCGACTACGGCCGGATCGTCCGTGTAGATGCCCGCGATCGCAGGGCGGAAGACCAGGACCAGAAGGGCGAGCGCCCCCATCAGCACCGCCGCCGCGCCGAAGCCGCACCAGCCGGCAAAAGCCGCCTCGTCCGGTCGCCCGCGCCCCTCCTCTGTGCCCACCCGCACGCCCGTCGCGACGGCGAGGCCGAGGCCGATCATGAAGACGGTCGAGACGAGGTTGTGGCTGATCGAATAGGCGTCGAGCGCAAGCGCGCCGAGATAGCCCGCGGCAAGGCTCATGGCCGCGAAGCCGACGGTCTCGAAGCCGTTGGAAAGCCCTGCCGAGATCCCGAGCTTGCGCATCGGCCATCCCGTGCGCCAGCCCCCGGGGCCCCAGAACGTCTCCGCCGGGCCGATGACACCGGCGCCCCGTGCATCCGTCTGTGCGAGGATGACGGCGATCATGGCGCCCGCCGCGCCCCAGCGCACGATGGTCGAGGCGAGCGCTGCGCCCGCAGCCCCCATCTCCGGCAGCCCCCAATGTCCCCAGATCAGCAGCCAGTTGAGTGCGACATTCGCGAGATTGGCGCCTAGCATGACCAGAAGCGCGGTCATCGGCCGGCGCGTCGCCTCGAGGTAGAAGGCGCAGACGGCGAAGAGGACCTGCGCGACGAGCCCGGGCGCCAACATCTCCGCTACCCGCCCGCCCGCAGCCGCGAGCGTCGGCGTCTGACCCAGCGCGCCGAGCAACCACTCCCCCCGGAAGACGACGAGCGCGCCGATGGCCGAGGTCACGGCGGCCCAGACCATCGCCCGCCGCCAGGCCCGCCCGCATTCGAGCCGGTCTCCGCGCCCCGCGGCCTGGCTGACGACGGGTACGACGCCGGAGGCGAGGCCGATGCAGAAGACGAGGACCGGCACGAAGATCGCGATGCCGAGATTGGCCTCTCCCGCCGCGCCCACCTGATAGCGCCCCAGCATGGCGATATCGGCGAAGGCCATGACCAGAATGCCCGCGCGGCTCAGCATCACGGGCCAGGCGAGGCGCAGGAGATCCGAGAGATGGCGCATGAGCCGCGGGAGGAAGGCTTCCCCCTCGCCCGGGCGGGACCCGGAAGCGGCATGGCTCTCTCTCTCGGCGGTCATCTCGGGCCCTCTTCCCTGCCGGCGGCCGGCCCGGAGCGCTCTGCCATGCCCGCGCTGCCGGGTCGAGTCGCCCCGTGCGGCATGCCTCCTGTCGAACGTTCCGGGCTGCCGCGCCGCTCAGCCGCGCCCGGATGGCGGGCGGACCGCGCGCCGCTCGCGATGCCAGACATAGAGCCCGGCGCTCACGATCACGCCCGCGCCGAGCAGGGTGATCGCGTCCGGCACCTCGCCGAAGATCGCAAGCCCCGCCAGCGTCGCCCAGAACAGCGAGAGGTAGTTGAAGGGTGCGAGGACCGATGCAGGCGCCTGCGTCATCGCCCAGACGAAGATCGCATGCCCGATGAGCCCTGCGATGCCGACGAGCGCCATGCCCGGGAGCGCGGCGAGCGGCGGGTTCTCCCAGGTCCAGGGCAGGGTCGCGCTGGCGAGCGCAAGCCCGACGATCGAGGTCCATAGCATCGTCGTCCAGATCGCGTCGGCCCCGCCCAGATACCGTGTCAGCACCTGGAAGGACGCAAAGCAGAAGGCGGCGCCCAGGGCGAGGAAGGCGGCTGGCTGAAAGACCGCGAGGCCTGGCCGCACGATGAGGAGCGCGCCCAGAAGACCGATGCCGACCGCGATCCAGCGCCGTGGCCCCACCTTCTCGGCCAGAACCAATGCCGCGAGCGCCGTGATGAAGAGGGGGCCGACCTGCACGAGCGCGATCGCCTCGGCCAGCGGCAGGACTGCGAGGGCGGAGAAGAAGAGTGCCGTGACGGTGAAGAGGAGGATGCCACGCAGGATCTGCAGCCCCGGCGCCTGCGCGACCAGGTGGCGGCCGAGGCTTGGCGCGAAGATCGCGAAGAGCAGCACGGTCTGGCTCAGATAGCGCGCCCAGACGACCATCATCGGCGGCAGATGCTCGCCCAGTCCCTTCGCGAAGCTGTCCATCGCGATGAAGAAGAACGTGGCAACCACCATGCCCAGCGCGCCGCGCGTCTCGGGCGCGAGCCGGCCGAGAAGCGCGGCGAGCGTCGGGGGCATGGCGAGGCCCTTCATGGGGCGCTGGGCGGGGTGCAGGTCACGCCCCCTCCTGCCAGAGGGCGGCGCAGTCGGCAATCTTGCCGATATCCCCGTGGCGGCTCAGGCGGTCTTCGCCGACGGCGTGTCCGCCAGGGCAACGCCGATCATGGCGTCGCGTCCGACCAGCCCCGCGAGCTTCTCCTCGGACCAGCCCTCCGTGCCCTCCGGCCGGCGAGGTAAGACGAGGTAGCGCATGTCGGCGGTGGAATCATGCACGCGGACAGCCATGTCCTCCGGCAGCGTCAGCCCGAACTCCGCCAGCACGGCCCGCGGCTCCTTGACGGCCCGGGCACGGTAGGCGCGGTTCTTGTACCAGTCCGGCGGCAGTCCGAGCAGCGTGCGCGGATAGCAGGAGCAGAGCGTGCACACGATCATGTTGTGCGCGTCGACCGTGTTCTCGACCACGACCAGCTTCAGCGCGTCGATCTCGATGCCGAGCTCACGGCAGGCGGCCGAACCGTCGGCGAGGAGCCGCTCCCGGAAGGCCGGGTCCGTCCAGGCGCGGGCGACGACGCTTGCGCCGAGCGCGGGGGAGCGGGCGTCCATGCGCTCGATCGCGGTGCGCACCTCGTCCTCCGACACGATGCCCTTCTCGATCAGAAGCTCGCGGACGGCGATTTCCATGCATTGCCAGTGGCTGAGCGGAGCGTCGTCATCGGTGCGGTAGGGGTGGCCGGAGGGGCTGAGGCCGTGGCCGTGATCATGACTGCGATCGTGATGGTCATGCGGCATCGGGGGCCTCCTCGAGCCAGTGCTCGTAGATCTCGACATCGACGGTGTCCGCCGGACGTTCGGCGGCGTCCCCCCAGAGCTCGGCCATGGCGAAGCGGACACGGTAAAGCGGGCGCTTCGGTGTGCCGGGACGGTGATAGGCAAGCTCCTCCGGGTTGGCGAAGTCGCCGCAGAGCCGCTCGATCCGACCCGTACGCCCGCGCAGGTACCAGGGCGTGCGGATATGGCCGGGCGCCGTGCCTGCAATCACCCGCACCGTCTGGCCGGGGCGGAAGCGGCTGCCGGCGCTGGGGTAGGGCGGCGGAAAGGCGGGCGGCGTCACCTCGGGCAGCGCGGTCATCTCTCCTCCCTCCGATCGGCCTCGTCGCGGCGGGCACGCGCCCCGCGCGGCACGGGTCGCTACACCGAGCGATCATCCCTCGCGAGGCCGAGCGCTGCAAGGGTCGGCGCATCGGCCACGCCGGTTTGCGTGATCTCTCGGCGCCGCTGAAAGGCGCGGAGGGCCGCGCGCGTGCGGGGCCCGGCCACGCCGTCGACCGTAAGCGGATGTCCGGCGGCGGCCAGCGCGCGCTGCAGCCGCCGGATGGCGACGCGATCGGGATCCTCACCCTGCGAGAGGCCGAGGGCCGCCTTGGCGCGGGCAAGGCAGCGGCGACGGTCCGCCAGCCCGTTGAGCCCGCCGTTCACGCCCCTCGTCACAGCCTCGAGGTCGTCCGCACGCGCAGGCAGTGCGAGCCCGCGGTCCTGCCAGTAGAGGCAGGCGAGGCGCAGCGACAGCCGCGGCTCCGCCGCACGTCCGGGGTCTGTCTCGAGGTCGAGGCCGATGCGACGGCCCATGCGGCGATAGTTCGCGCGGCCGGTGAGCTGGATGAGCCCGCGACCTCGGAAGCGCGGCCCATCGCCCGGCCGGATATTGCCGAGATCGCGGCGGCCTTCGTAGGCGCGGCCCGAGGCGTACTCGACCGTCGTGCAGAACCCGTCCGATTCGTGCGCGCACTGCGCCAAGAGATGCGCCGTCTCCAGCCCAGGTGCGACGGCATGCGCCGCCAGCACCTCCTCCAGCACCGGCCCGACGGCGGCGACGATGGCCGCTTGCGCCTCCCCCGCAGCCCCGCGCCGCGGGGCTGCGATGGCCGAGAGGAGAGACGTGCCGGAACACGATGTCCTCGCATCGTGCGGGTGGGAGCCTGCGAAATCTGCGCGAGGCTCACATGTCTGTGCCATCGAAGGCGGTTCCGTAAGGCGTGGTTGCACCGAGCGCTCCTCCACAAAGGGTGCCCGAACGGGCGAGAAGCGCATTGTCCTACAGCATGGGGCCGTGCCGTTGCCTGCGGGAACGGTGCTGCGTGCGGTCACGCCTGTGGCGTGGCCTGCGCCTCCCCGTAAGTCTCGCCGCGGGCGGCGACTTCGGCCATGCGGGCGTTGAGCTCCTCGATGGTGAGCGCGCCGGTCTCGATCAGGTTCTGGGTGACCGCCGCGACCCAGCGCTCGTAGTAGCTCATGGTCTCGAAGGCGTCGGGGCCCATGCTCTCGAGCGCGCGGCGCAGGCCGTCGACGGTGAAGTGGCCCTTGGTCGTCATCAGCACCAGAAGGGCATCGACCCGCTTTTCCCAGAGCGCGTAGTCGTGCTCGGCAGGATCGATATCGCCGGCGGCGGTGCCGCCCATGTCGTGCCAGCTGCGGCCGGGCGGGAAGGGAGAGGATGCGTCGGTCATGCCTGCAACGCTAGGCCCGATGGCCGGCCGGGTAAAGTCGCGCTCACGCTTGCGTTGCCGCGCCCCTGCGCCGGTGCGGGAGTGCTATTCTGCGCCGCGCTCTGCGGTGGCGGGCGGGCCGGCCTTGCCCCGCGGCCGCGCGAGCTAGCTCTGCCGAACGGGCCGCAGGGTCCGACAACAGGAGGAAACCACCATGCGTCTTTCCCATCTTATGGCCGCCGCCATGCTCGCACCCGCGCTCGCCCTGGCCGGCGAGACCCCGGCGCCCGAGGGGGCGGAGGTCTATTTTATCGGGATCGAGGACGGGGCGACGGTATCGAACCCGGTCACCATCCAGTTCGGGGCGAAGGGCATCGGGATCGCGCCGGCAGGTGTCGAGCATGCCAATACGGGGCATCATCACCTCATCATCAACGAGGTGATCGAGGGCGACGAGTTGGCCCTGCCGATTCCGGCGGACGATCAGCATCGCCATTTCGGCGGCGGGCAGACCGAGGTGACGGTCGAGCTGCCGGAGGGGACCCATACGCTGCAGCTGGTGATGGGCGACCAAAACCACATTCCTCACGACCCGCCGATCATGTCCGACCGGATCACCGTGACGGTCGAGTAAGCGGCATCGCGGCTCCGCCGCGATTCTCCTCTCGCCCGGTGGGCACCATCCGGCGCCGACCGGATTGCCTTTGGCCGACGCGACGCCCTGAGATAGGTGTCGGTCGGCGTGCCGGCGGAGCTCGGGTTTCACCGGCGTCGGCCCGCGGCGCGTTCCCGTCCTCGCCGCGGCGGGCGCGCGCGGCGAGCCCTACGAGAGAGGGCTGACGGCGTGGGGGCGTGTGCCCTCAGCCCGGCGCGCGAAGGCGAGCAGCAGGTTGTTGGCCGGCATCCGTTCGATCCCGGGCGGCTCGAAGCCCGCCTTGGCACAGAGGTCGGTCACCGCTTCCAGATCCCGTATGCCATGGGCCTGATCCTGCGCGCGGAGGGTTGCGTCGAACCTTTCGTTGCCCTCGGAGGTGTGACGGCCGTCTTCGCGAAAGGGTCCGTAGAGGAGCAGGTAGCCACCCGGCGCCAGACCTGTGGCCGCGCCTGCGACGATGCCTTCAGCGACGGTCCAGGGCGCGATGTGGAGGACGTTCGCCGCGAAGACGGCGGCGAGGGGCAGGGCGGCATCGAGCACCGGCGTTGCCCGCCAGTCCGTCGTCGCGTCGAGGTCGATGGGTGGCCGCAGATTGGCACCACCGGCGATGCCGGCCCAGGCGGCGATGCTGCGCCGATTGCGCTCGACGGGATCGCTCGGTTGCCAGGCGAGGGTCGGGAAAGCCGCCGCAAGGGCGACGCTGTGCTGGCCCGTGCCCGACCCGATCTCGAGCGCCGTGCCCTGCCGGTTCCCGAGGAACGGGCGCAGCGCTTCAATAATAGGGGCCGTATTTCGCTCGGCGGCCGGGCTCGAAAGCCGGCCATCGGCCTGCATCTCACCCCAGCTCGACCGGTAGGAGGCGGCGAGCGGGTCCGGCGCCCTGCCGCTCCCGCCCGGGCCTGTCATCGGCTCACGCCTGCTTTTGCGGCGCGATCACCATGGTCATCTGGCGGCCCTCTAGCTTGGGCATCGATTCGACCTTGCCGAGCTCGACGATGTCGTCCGCGACCCGGTGGAGAAGATCGCGCCCGAGTTCCTGATGCGCCATCTCGCGCCCGCGGAACCTGAGCGTCACCTTCACCTTGTCGCCCTCGCCGAGGAATTTGGTCACGGACCGCATCTTCACGTCGTAATCATGCGTGTCGATGTTGGGCCGGAATTTCACTTCCTTGACCTCGATGACCTTTTGCTTCTTGCGCGCCTCGGCGGCCTTTTTCTGCGTCTCGTATTTGAACTTGCCGAAGTCCATGATCTTGCAGACCGGTGGCGAGGCGTTGGGCGAGATCTCGACAAGGTCGAGACCTACCTCCTCGGCCATCGACACCGCCTCTTCGGGGCGGACGACGCCGACGTTGTCGCCGTTCTCGTCGATGAGGCGGATCTGGGGCACGCGGATCGCGCGGTTCACGCGCGGGCCGGTCTCGCGCGTCGGCGGGGCGTTGTGCGGTCGTCTGGCTATGGCTCAGTCTCCTTTGAGGCGCCATTGGGGCAATACAGAAAGGCGGCGCTTCTGCAAAGCTGCCGCCTCGGTCGGATGATATACGAAGCCGCGCGGGAATTCAAAAGGGTTGGCGCCGCGCGCGGGGCGCCCTGTGGCGGTTCGGCGTCGATGGTGTCGGCAGCCTTGGCGGAAGGGCTCGTCGGGTCGCGACGGAGGGAAGCGGCATCGACGGAGAACTGGCCCCCTTACGTGCCCGACGCGCCGAGGACTGCCGCCTCTAGGGCGTTCTCAGTCGAAGCTGCCATAGGGGCGGTTGTTGGCGGTGAGCACCACTGTCGGCGTGCTTGGCAATGTGTCGAGAGAGACGTCGAAGTCGGGCGTCTCGAGACGACGGATCGCGAATTCGTCGGCGAGCCCGTCCACGAAGACCTTGAGCGAGCCGGGACCGAACGCGTGCATCGGCAGTACGACGCGTGCCTTGAAGCGCTTCATGAGCCCGATCATATCGTCGATATTGAGGGTATAGGTGCCGTCGACGGGGGCCATCACCACGTCGAGCCGGCCGATCTGGCTGTGATGCAGGTCCCCGAGCGTGTGGTGCAGATGGCCGAGATGACCGATGCAGAGCCCCGCGACCTCGAAGATGAAGATCGAGTTGCCGTCCGGCTCCCGCTCGCCCCAGCCGCGGATGTCGGTGGTCACGTTGCGGACGACGAGATCTTCGACCTCGAGATTGTGGCTTGCGGGCCCGTCGCCGAGCGGGTTCCAGCCTCGCAGGACATGCTCGATCGATGGGTCTGGGAAGTCGGTGAAATGCGTCTCATGCGCATGGTTCATGGTCACGACATCGGGCAGGTCGCCGCCGTTCGCACCGAAATAGTCCGTCAACACAACCACGCCGGCCGGTGTGGTGATGCGATAGGTTGAATGCGCCACATAGGCGATGTTCACGGTCTCGGCACGGGCGACCTCGACGGGGCCCAGCTGTGCATACCGCGCGCCGGGGATCGCCTCCACGAAGCTGTGGCAGATGCTGGCGGTGCCCGGACTGGCGGCGAACGCCATGAGGGCGGAGGCGATGGCGGCGAGGCGGCGCATGGAAAGGCTCCGTTCTGAGGCGCGGCCCGAGAGAGGGCGCTTCGGGATCAGTTAGGTCGCCCGCTGCCTACGTCCCGCTCCGTTTCGAGCCCGGCCGCACCAGCATTGCGTTTTTGCAATGTCGGATCCTCGGCGAAGAAGAGGAGGAAGCCGTCGGGATCCTTCACGTGGAACTCGACCGCGCCGTATGGCTGGCGAAAAGGCTTGCGCACGCGCCAGGCCGGAAGCTGGTCGAGCCGGGGTGCGAGCTCCTCCCACAGGCCGGCGACGTCGTCGACCCAGACATAGGCCGAGATATGTTCCCGCGTCGCCTCCAGGGCCCGGCGCTGACCGACCCTCAGCAGCATGAGGCGCATGCTGTCCCGCGCCACCAGCGCGGCGCTGTTGTCCGCGTTGCGGCGAAGAAGAGCGAAGCCCAGCACCTGCTCATAGAACGATATCGAGGCGCTCACATTACGCACCGGCACGATCGGGGCGACGGCGGTAAAGCGCGCCGACCGTTCGGGCGCGGTCGATCCGTAAGCGTCGTCCCCGACGGGGCGGTTCTCGACAACGTCGGGGGTCATGCGCGGTGCTCCAGCTTTGCTGCTCTCCGGCCTGTTTTGCTGCAGAAGCTAACGTCACAGGGTGGGACATGTCGAGCCGTTTCGGGTGGCTTTCGCGGCAATGGCCGGCTGGAGACGCCTCATTGCTGCGCGCGAGCATGGGACGCCGGGATGGGCTCACCGCGCTATCACGACCCCTCGTCCGGCAGGGTCTTGCCAAAGAAGGGGAGGAAGCCGTTCGGGGCCTCTTCGTGGAATTCTCGCATGCCGGCGGGCTGATCAAAGGGTGTCCCGACGCGGCCTTCGGGCAAGGTGCCAAGCCGGCGTTCCAGCGCGCCTAGAGCGGATCGACATCCGCGACCCGGATCTCGACGAAGAACCGGGCCGTCGCATCCACGTCGCGCACGGCGACGATCGGCGCGATCCCCTCGATCCGGCTCAGGAAGCGGGCGCCGCTGACGCAAGCACATGGGTTTCGCCCCAAGCATGCAGGCCTTCGAGCACGGGGACCAGCGCTCTTGCCCGCGGGGTGAGAGTGTACTCCACCCGCGGCGGCACCTCCGCGAAGACTTCGCGCACCAAAAGCCCGTCCGCCTCCAGTTCGCGCAGCTGGTTGGTCAGCGTGCGTTGCGAGATACGGGGAAAGAGCCGGCGGAGGCCGTTGAACCGCTGCGTCTCGAAGGAGCAGGCATAGAGGATCGACGCCTTCCACTTGCCGCCGATGAGGTCGAGCGCGGCTTCGACCGGGCAGTCGACATAATCGACATGGCGCTGCTTGCGGGTCACGACCCCTCCCAGAAGTGCAGAATACGGCCGTATCGGCGCTCTTTCTGCGCTCTTTCGGGCCATCGTCTCTTCGACGATATGGCGATGCATCGGCCCCGAGTACAAGGAAAGGACTGCCCGATGCAGGACATATCGCCTGAGATCTTCTGGCTGGCGGCGACGGCGGTTGCGACCGCGCTGATGTGGTTGCCCTACATCTTCTGGTTCATCGCCGACCGGGGGCTGGCGCCGGCGCTGATGGATGGCGAACACGATGTGGAGTACCGTGCGCCCTGGGCCGCGCGAGCATTCCGGGCGCATCGCAATGCTGTCGAGAACCTTGCGGTCTTTGCGGCACTGGTCGCGACCGTGGAGCTTGCTGGGGCGGGTACAGACGCGACGGCTGCCGCTGCGGCGACCTACTTCTTCATCCGCATCGCGCATTTCGCGGTTTACTGCGCCGGTTTGCCGCTCGTGCGCACCGCGCTCTTCGCGGTCGGCGTCGGCTGTCAGCTCGTGCTGGGGGCCGCGGTCCTTCTATGACCGCTCAGCCGACGCTGAGCGCCAGTATGCGGCTGATCTGCATCAGCGGCCGGCCGCTCTCCCGCGCCCAGACGTTGAAGGCGGCTTGCGTCGCATTCAGGCCCTTTGCGGAACTCGGCGATCGCTCGACGACCCCTTCGCGGATGAGCGCGGCCACCACGTCCTCCGTCATGATATATCCGTCGATGCCCATCATGCGCAGGAAGTATTGGGGCGTGGTTCCGCCGAGCCGGTTCCCGCGCTTCCTGAGCGTCAGGAGGAGGCCCGCAAAGTCGTCCCTCGGCCATTCGACCAGGAAGGCCGCGGCAGAGCCTTTCTCCGCAGCCATCTCCCGGAAGAGAACTGCATTTTCCCTCACGCTCAATGCCTTGGCCATGTGCGGAATGCCGCCCGCCTGCGCCGCCCGTTCGATCTCCTCATCGGTCATCATCGAGCAGGGGCCGGGTGCGAAGCCGTGAAAGGCCTCTTCGAAGGCTGGCCATTTGCTTTCGACCACTTTCCAGTTGAAGCCCGCCGAAAAGACGCAGCGCGAGAGGGTGGAGAGCCATCGTTCGTCGGGGATCGCGGACAAGTCTCGGATATCGGCCGGAGTGGGCAGCAAGGCCGTGAGCGCGTCTCCACCGCCGTGACGGTCCGAAGCCACCGCCTCGATCTCGGCAAATCGCCGCATAACAAAAACCCTTCAAACATAATCTCGTTAAAGCGCTATCGTTCCAGCAGGTGGAAAAACATATCATTAGACGGCATCAGGGTAAATGCCTATATGTCGCAAAATGGTACAGCATGGCGCCCGGCCGCAAGACTGCGGCCGGGAATTGGCTCTCAGAGCCTCAGGAGGCTAGCTCCGCCGGATCGTCACGCCATCGCGTGAGACTTCACGGCTGCGATGTCCGGCGGCATCGCGTCATCGGTGATGAGATGCAGGGCCTCGTCGAGGCGCATGACCTTCTGACCCTGTTCGCCGAGCCGGCGAAGCGCGACCGTATGGTTCTCCACCTCCTGCCGGCCGACAGCCAGGATGACAGGGACGGCAGCGGTCGAGTGCTCGCGAACCTTGAAGTTGATCTTCTCGTTCCGCGTATCGGTCTCCACCCTGATGCCCTGGCTGCGAAGCGCGGCGGAGACCTGATGCGCATAGTCGTCCGCGTCCGAGACGATGGTGGCGACCACCACCTGGGTCGGCGCAAGCCAGAGCGGGAAGCGTCCCGCGCAGTTCTCGATCAGGATGCCGAGGAAGCGCTCGAAGCTGCCGAGGATCGCGCGGTGCATCATCACCGGGCGCTTCTTCTCCCCATTTTGGTCGACATATTCGGCGTCGAGCCGCATCGGCAGGTTGAAGTCCGCCTGGAAGGTGCCGCACTGCCATTCGCGCCCGATGGCATCGGTCAGCTTGAAGTCGAGCTTGGGCCCGTAGAAGGCGCCTTCACCCGGGTCGATCTCGTAGTCGTTGGTGACCTTGCGCACCGCCGCCTCGAGCGCCGCTTCCGCTTTGTCCCAGATCTCGTCCGATCCGACGCGCTGTTCGGGCCGCGTCGAAAGCTTGATGTCGAAGCCGTCGAAGCCGAGATGCTTGTAGATCGAGCCGAGGAGTTCGATGAAGCTCGCGGTCTCCTCCTCGATTTGGTCCTCGGTACAGAAGATATGCGCGTCGTCCTGTGTGAAGCCGCGCACGCGCATGAGGCCATGCATCGAACCCGAGCTCTCGTAACGGTGGCAGGACCCGAACTCCGCCAGCCGTAGGGGCAGGTCCCGGTAGCTCTTGAGCCCGCGATTGTAGATCTGCACGTGACAGGGGCAGTTCATCGGCTTGAGCGCGTTGGTGCGCTTCTCGTTGGCGTGGCCAGCGCCTTCGGCGCTTTCGTCGATTTCGGTGATGAACATGTTCTCGCGGTACTTGTCCCAGTGCCCCGAGGCTTCCCAGAGCTTGCGGTCCACCACCTGCGGTGTCTTGATCTCCTTGTAGCCCGCCGCGGTAAGCCGACGACGCATGTAGTCCTCGAGGCTGCGATAGATGCTCCAGCCCTTGGGGTGCCAGAAGACCATGCCCGGCGCTTCTTCCTGGAGGTGGAAGAGTTCCTGCTCCCGCCCGATGCGCCGATGGTCCCGCTTCGCTGCTTCCTCCAGCATGTGGAGATGCGCCTCCAGGTCCTTGCGGCTCTTGAAGGCGACACCGTAGATGCGCTGGAGCATCTTGTTGCGGCTGTCGCCCCGCCAGTAGGCGCCGGCAACGGACATCAGCTTGAAGGCATCTGCCGGGACCTGCCCCGTATGGGCGAGATGCGGGCCGCGGCAGAGGTCCTGCCAATGCCCGTGCCAGTACATCCGTACCGCCTCGCCTTCGGGGATCGCTTCGACCAACTCCACCTTGTAGGGCTCGTTGTTGGCCTTGTAGTAGCGGATCGCCCGGTCACGCTCCCAAACCTCGGTCGTCACGGGATCACGCCGCGCGATGATCTCGCGCATCTTCTTTTCGATCGCTTCGAAGTCGCGCTCGTGAAATGGCTCCTCGCGGTCGAAGTCGTAGTACCAACCGTTCTGGATCACGGGGCCGATGGTGACCTTGGTCTCGGGCCAGATTTCCTGCACCGCGCGGGCCATGATATGCGCGCAGTCGTGTCGGATGAGCTCAAGCGCGACCGCCTCGTCCCTGCCGGTGACGATGCTGAGCGCATGATCTGCCTCGAGCGGTTCGGAGAGGTCCGCGAGCCGCCCGTCGATCCTGACCGCAAGCGCCGATTTTGCGAGCGACTTAGAGATGTCGGCGGCCACGTCACCCCCCGTCGTGCCGACGGCGTAGTCGCGGGTGGCGCCGTCGGGGAGGGTGATGGTGATCTGCGCGGTCATCGGTCCGGTTCCGTTGCGTGTTGAAAGGGGGGGCGTGGTGCCCGGGGGCACCGTTTCCAGACACCCCCTTCCTGTCAAGGACGCCCGGATTGATGGCCGGGCTCGGGGCAGCGGGGCAGGGCGTCTTGGGCCCCCCGCGTGCGGATCAGCGTTTCGACGAAGTCCGCCTCCTCGCGGAGGAGCCGGTAGGGCCGGTCCTCGGCCAGCCGCAGATAGACGCGGAGCGGTCCCGACGGCGCGATGTTGTCGCCGAGGAGACAGGGATCGACGGAAGCCGCGAAGCTGCCGCTCACATCCGCCGGCGTCTCCAGCTCCCTCAGCCCGACCTCGCGCGCAACGGTCCGGAAGCGCGGCACGTCCTCCGCCGCGAGCGTC
>JBCCDG010000057.1:0-24501 GCA_039030915.1 Pseudomonadota bacterium
AAGCACCGTCACGACGGTCTCAACCGGCGGGCAGCCCGGCTCGTGGGGCGGCCCGGCGCGGCGGCGCGCCCGGGTGCTGCGTCTCAGAAATTGTCCTTGCGCTGGCGGATCTCGCTGAAGACATCGGCGGGCTCGGCGCCTTCGAGACCGACGGCCGCGGCGACGCGCGGATCCGTCGCGCGGAGGAAGGGGTTGGTCGCCTTCTCCTCGGCGATGGTGCTCGGCACGATGGGCTCGCCCGCCGCGTCCGCCTCCTCGATGCGCTCGATGCGTTCCTTCAGCTCCGCGTTCTCGGGCTCGATCGATAGGGCGAAGCGCCCGTTCGCCTTGCCGTAGTTGTGACCCGAATAGACGCGCGTCTCCTCCGGCAGGTCCAGGAGCTTTTCGAGGCTCGCCCACATCATCGGATACGTCCCCTCGAAGACCCTCCCGCAGCCGAGCGCCATCAAGCTGTCCGCCGTGAAGACCGCCGCGTCCTGGGGCAGGAGGAACGCGATATGGCCCACGGTGTGGCCCGAGACGTCGATGACCTTCACGCTGGTCTCGCCGAGCGCGAAGCCGTCGCCCTCCGAGATCTCCTCGTCGAGCTCGGGCAGGCGCGCCCGGTCCTCCGTGTTCCCGATCACCCGCGCGCCCTCCCGCAACGCCTCGACCGCGCAGGTATGGTCGTCATGGTGATGCGTCAGCCAGATCTGGGAGAGCGTCCAGCCGCGCGCCTCCAGCGCGTCGCGGATCGGCCCCTCCTCCGGCGCGTCGACCAGCGCCACCTCGCCCGAGCCTTCGTCGCGCACGAGATAGGCGTAGTTGTCCTGCCGGCAGGGGACGGTGACAATCTCGACGGGCATGGGCGACCTCCGGGGGGCTGGGGCGAGGGATGGCGTGACGGGACGCGACGCTCACAGTAGTCTCCCCGGCGACGGCGAACAGCCCCAATCGGCGGGGTGCGGGAGGGCCGATGCATCTCGATGTCGTGGAGCTCAGGCGCTTCTACTACGCCACCCGGCTCGGCCGGCTGGTGCAGCAGGTGCTGACCACGCGGCTGAGGGCGCTCTGGCCCTCGACCGAGGGGCAATGCGTGGCGGGCTTCGGCTTTGCGGCCCCGTTCCTCAGGCCCTATCTGCCGGAGGCCGCGCGCGTCCTCTGCCTCATGCCCGCACAGCAGGGCGTCTGCCCCTGGCCGGGCGAGGGGCCGAACGTGAGCGCGCTCATCGAAGAGACGCTCTGGCCCGTCGCCGCCGACAGCGTGGACCGGCTGCTGGTGGTGCACGGGCTCGAGACCTGCGAGCGGCCCCAGGCGCTTCTCTCCGAGATCTGGCGGGTACTGACGCCCGGGGGGCGCGCCGTCTTCATGGTGCCGAACCGGGCCGGGCTCTGGGCGCGACGGGAGGGGACGCCCTTCGGTTTCGGCCGGCCCTATACCACCGGCCAGCTCGAGCGCACCCTCGCCGATCAGCGCTTCGCGGCCGAGCGGCATACGGGCGCCTTGTACATGGCCCCGAAGCATGACGGCTTCTGGTTTCGCCTCGCCCCGCCCATCGAGCGCCTCGGCACCCGGCTCGACCTGCAGCGCCTGGCGGGCGTCGTGCTCGTGGAGGCCACCAAGATGGTCTACATCACGCCCAAGAACGGCCTGCGCCAACGCGCCCGCCAACCCCTCCGCGTGCTCGAGGGCCTGGCCCCCCCGGTCCCGTCGCCACCGAAGCCTGCGGCCGGGCGCGTCGTATCCTAGCGGCGCGCCGCGGACAGCGACGCTCACGTCTCGGGGACAGCACGACCGTTGCCGACGCTGCGTCGGCAGGCCGGACCCCGGAACGACGCCCCGCGCCGTAAGCGGGCGCTTATGGCCAGTGGTGTAAGCGCGGTGCCGATAGTCCGGCGGCATACCGCCACCCATTCCTCTCAAAGCGGCCGGCATCGTGCCGGCGGCCGAGCCAATGGAGGAAGGGATGACCCGAAGCATCATCGCCGCCGCGCTTCTCGCGGCAACGACCCCACTTGCCGCGTCCGCGGTGGAACCGGAAGCGGGCGCAACGCTCGGAACGGAGCCTGGCGAGATCTCGGCCGCGCTTGGCGAAAGCGGCTATGCGCTAACGCGCTACGAGCGGGAAGGCGGGCGCATCGGCTTGACGGCAATCAAGGAGGGCCGCCGCGTCGAGGTGTATCTCGATCCGGCGACCGGTACAGTCGCCCGTGTGGAGGAACGTGACCGTGGCGGGCCCTGGCCCCTGTCGGGCGTGAACGATGACGATCTGCGTGCCGGCCTGGAGGCCGACGGCTACCGGATCACCAAGTACGAGCGTGAGCGTGGCCGGATTGAAGTCTATGCCGACCGCGACGGGAGGCGCTGGGAGATCGAGATCGACCCGCGGGACGGCCGGATCGTCGAGCTTGAGCGGGAGGACGATTGATGGGCGCGAGCGCCGAGGCTTCGGTCGGGACCGCGTCTCCGCGCTGGGACCCGGTCGTTCGGCTTACCCATTGGGGCATCGCGGCAGCCGTGCTCCTCAACGGCCTGATAACCGAGGAGGGCGGTCAGATCCACGTCTGGATCGGATACGCGGCCTTCGCGCTGCTCGCCCTGCGTCTCGTCTGGGGGTTCGTGGGCACGGCGGAGGCGCGCTTCTCCGCCTTTCCGCCCAGCATCTCGGCCGCGCGCACCCATGTCGCGGACCTGTGGGCCGCCCGGCACGGGTCGCATCGCTCGCACAACCCGCTGGGCGCGCTCATGGCTTACGCGCTCTGGGGCACTCTTGCGGTTGTCACGCTCACCGGCATCTCGATGGCGGGCTCCCCGTTCGCGCCCCTTCCCGACAACGAAACGATGGTCCAGCCCACTGTCTACGAAACAGAAGATGCTGAGGGAGGTGGGGAGGATCACGACGAGGATGACGAGGGCGACGAGGGCGACGAGGTCCTCGAGGAGGTTCATGAGCTTGCGGCCAACCTCCTTCTCGTGCTCGCGGCCATTCATGTCGTCGGCGTCGCTTTTGAAAGCAAGAGATCCGGGCGGAACCTCGTGGGCCCGATGCTGAAGGGATCGTGATGCGGCGGGACACGCCCCACCGGACGCCGAAGGGCGCAAGCGAGCACCGGGCGACCGCCCTCGCGGTCGTCCTGGCGCTGCAGGCGGTCGCGGCGGTCTTCTTCGTCGGCGACGTGCTCGCGGATGTGACCTTCGACGGGCTGGATCTCCACCTCGTCCTAGAAGGCGCGGTCGCGGTAGCGCTCATCTTCGGGGTCCTGTTTGGCGCGTCCGAGATGCGCCGCGTGATCGAGCGGACACGGCGGAGCGAGACCGCACTTTCCGCCGCCCGCGGCGCGATGACCGAACTGATCGCGGAGCGCTTCGCGGATTGGAACCTGACCCCAGCTGAAGGCGAGGTTGCTCTCCTCGCCCTCAAGGGCTTCGATGTGGGCGAGATCGCCGAGCTGCGAGGCGCGGCCGCAGGTACGGTCCGCGCGCAACTCGCCCGCGTCTACGCCAAGGCCAGCGTCTCGAGCCGCGCGGAATTGCTGTCGAGGTTCATGGACGATCTCATCGCCGGCCCGCTTGCCGGGCATCCGGCGGCCGCCGAAGCTGCGCCGCACCCCGCAGCCTGAGACGCCGACGCGAACAAGGCGCGGATGCGGCGCGATATCGCCGCGCCGCGCTCGTCACCGCATCCGATGGCGCCCCGACTATTCGCTCGTGAAGAGATTGCCCCAGGCGGTGCGCAGGGCGCGTTCGCTGAGTTCGGGCTCGCTACCCTTGTACTGCGCCAGCGCTCGGGCCTGGTCGCAGAAGAAGCGGGCGTGGAAGGCCTGGAACTTCACCTTGTCGCGCTCGTAGAGCTCGAACAGCATGAAGGCGACCTTCTCCTCATCCACCTCCAAGCCGAAGCGCGCGGCCGTGGAGACGAGGATCTTGAGGAAGTTCTCCTGATCCGGGCTGTCGATCAGGATCTTGTAGCGCAGACGGCGAAGCGCGGCGTCGTCGACCAGCTTCTTCGGCGGGATGTTGGTCGAGAACACCACCAGTGCATCGAACGGTACCTGGAACTTGCGGCCCGACTGGAGCGCGAGGAAGTCCACACCTTCCTCGAGCGGCACGATCAGACGGTTCATGATCTGCTGCGGCGTCTCACGCTGGCGGCCGAAATCGTCCACCACCAGCACGCCGCCCGTTGCCTTGAGCTGGATCGGCGCCTCGTAGGTCCGCGCCGTGGGGTTAAAGGAGAGGTCGAGCATGTCGAGCGTGAGCTCACCGCCCGTGGTGATCGAGGGCCGCGCGCAGGCGACATAACGCTGGTCGAAAGGCCGCTCTCGCCGGATGCCATCGCCCTGGAAGTCGCCCATCTGGTTGATCTCGAGGGGCTCGTGCACCGTGGGATCGTAGACGACCACAACCTGGCGCTCGACGATAAGAGCGTGTGGGATGAAAATGTGGTCGCGGAAGGCCACCGTCACGGCGTTCGAGATCGAGGACTTGCCGTTGCCCGGCGGGCCGTAGAGCAGGATAGCGGAGAACGAGTTGATCGCCGGGCCGAGGCTGTCATAGAGCTGGTCCGAGAGGACCAGACCCGTGAAAACCTCGCGCAGCGTCTCCTCCGACAGCCGTTCCGACCGGATGGTCTGGGACCGCACCTGTTCCGAGAACGCCTCGATCGTGACCGGCGCGGGGCCGACATATTCCGACTGCTGGAGCGCGGAGAGCGCCCATTCGCGCCCCTTGCCCGTCAGCGCGTAGCGCATCTCGGCCCGCATCGAGGCACCGAGCTGGCCCAGCGTCTCGATCAGCTTCGCTTCCTTGGCCGCGGCCAGCAGACGCTCGATCACTGGCACGGGCAGGCGGAGCGCGGCGCTCATCTGCGTCGAGCGCTCGAGGCCCTGACGGTAGATCGTCTTGACAAGGAGATCGACCAGAAAGCCTTCATCGAGGCCGGTCTCGGCTACGTTGCGCGGCGACTGCGGTGCGGGAATGACCCGGACCTGCGGCGTTTCCTCAACCCCGGCTGCGATGTTCATGAACTCTCTCCCCCTCCGTCGGCGCCGTCCTTCCCCAAGGATTCCTGGCGCCCGTTGCAGCGTCGCATCGATCTCGGGCTCGAGTGCCCTTGGTTGCCGCCACCAGCCCGTACGGGCAAACGCCGCCCGCTCGCGATACTCCAAGGCGGTCGAGAGCAGCAGCGTCTCGTTGCCTCGGTCCTTCTCACCCGCTTTCGCGGACCTGGTAACTCCGGCCATAGCGTTACTCGCGCATTATGAAAACAGTAAGGAAGTTCTGGGCAAGAATGCCACAATCTGGGGTTGACGCATAGGCAGCGCACACGCCTAGGGCGAAGCAGTCGCGGATATCGCCGGGATGAGCACGGTCGCCCGCGCCGGCAGCGAGCGTGCAACGAGCGTGCAACGAGCGTCGAAGAGGCGCCGGCTGGCCGAATTTGTGCCGCGATCGATCGAGGCGCCCTGCGCCCGCGCGGCGCCGGTGCCCCTTCCGTGCGACGGCCATCCGCGTTACGCAGCCGGGTCACGCGACCGCCCCGTCTTCCGGAGTCCAGACGATGACTGAGACCGCGAGCCTCGACCCCTCCGCCCAGCCTGCAACCGGGTCTGCTGGCGCGACCGGGCATCCGGCGATCCGCCCCCGCCCGGGTGTGCTCGAGATCGCGCCGTATGTCGGCGGCGCATCCAAGGCCGCGGGCGCCAACCGGGTGATCAAGCTCAGCTCGAACGAGAACCCCTATGGCCCCTCGCCAAAGGCGATCGAGGCGGCAAAGGCGTCGCTCGGGCATATGGAGCTCTACCCGGACGGCTCTGCCGCAGCGTTGCGCGCGGCCATCGGGGCGGCGCATGGAATCGAGGCGGAGCGTATCGTCTGCGGCGCCGGGTCGGACGAGCTGATAGCGCTTCTCTGCAAGGCCTATGCGGGGCCGGGCGACGAGGTGCTGGCGTCGGAGAACGGCTTTCTCATGTACCGTCTCTCCACCCTGGCGGCTGGCGGCACCTATGTGGCGGCGCCGGAGCAGGACCTTACCACCGATATCGACGCCATGATCGAGGCGCTGAGCGCGCGCACCCGGCTCGTGTTCCTCGCCGATCCCAACAACCCCACCGGCACGATGGTGGGCCGGGCCGAGGTCGCGCGTCTGGCCGATGCGCTGCCGGACGGCGCGCTCCTGGTGCTGGACGCGGCCTATGCCGAGTACGTACGCGAACCTGGGGAGGATGGCGGCATCGCACTCGCGCGGGAGCGCGAGAACGTCGTGATGACGCGCACGTTCTCCAAGATCCACGGCCTCGCGGCGCTCCGTCTCGGCTGGGCCTACGGGCCGGCCCATGTGGTCGACGTGCTCAACCGCGTGCGCGGCCCCTTCAACGTCACCGCGCCCGCGATTGCGGCCGGCGCGGCGGCCGTGGCGGACCGGGACTGGGTTGAGCATTGCGCCGTCGCGAACGAGGCTTGGCGCGAATGGCTGGCCCGCGCGCTCGAGCGTGCCGGCTTCGGCGTGGTGCCGAGCCGGGCAAACTTCCTCCTCGTGGAGGCCGGACCCGGCGTCGACGCCTTCGACAGCGCGCTGAAGGCCCGCGGCATCGTCGTGCGGCGCATGGAGGGCTACGGCCTGCCCGGCCATCTGCGCATCACCGTCGGCGACGAGGCGGCTTGCCGGGCGGTCGTGGAGGTGGCGATGGGGCTCTCCGGGCGGGACACGGCATGAGCGCCGGGCCGCCGGATCCTGCGCCCCCTGCCCCCTTCGAGCGGCTTGCGCTCGTCGGGCTCGGGCTCATCGGCTCCTCCGTCGCCCATGCGGCGCGGCGCTCCGGCGCGGCGCGGGAGATCGTGGGGTTCGCGCGCTCCGAGGCGACGCGGGCCACCGCGCGCCGCCTCGGGTTCTGCGACCATGTCTCGGAGAGCGCCGCCGACGCGGTGAAGGGCGCGGATTGCGTGATCGTCTCCGTCCCCGTCGGGGCATCCGGCGCCGTCGCGCGGGAGGTGGCGCCCGCGCTCGCCCCCGGCGCGATCCTGACGGATGTGGGCTCGGTCAAGGCCGAGGTCGTGGCCGCCATGGCGCCCCATGTGCCGCCGGGCGTCCACTTCGTGCCCGGTCACCCGCTCGCCGGTACCGAGCATTCGGGCCCCGAAGCGGGGTTTGCCGAGCTCTTCGAGAACCGCTGGGTGATCCTGACCCCCGCCGAGGGCGATCCGCCAGCGCCGGTCGCGCGGCTTTCGGGCTTCTGGAGGGCGCTCGGTGCGTTGGTGACGGAGATGACCCCCGAACACCACGACCTCGTGCTTGCGGTCACCAGCCACGTGCCCCACGCCATCGCCTACACGATGGTGGGCGTGGCGGACGACCTCGCGCGCGTGACGGATTCCGAAGTGGTCAAGTTCTCCGCCGCCGGGTTCCGAGACTTCACGCGCATCGCGGCCTCCGACCCGGTGATGTGGCGCGACGTCTTCCTCAACAATCGCGAAGCGACGCTCGACATCCTCGGCCGCTTCACCGAGGAGCTCTATGAGCTGCGCCGCGCCATCCGGACCGGTGACGGCCCCTGGCTCGAAGCCTATTTCACGCGCACCCGCGCCGTTCGCCGCTCGATCATCGAGGCAGGACAGGACACCGCGGCACCGAATTTCGGCCGCGCGCCCTCGGCATCGGGCGAACGCGCCGGCACGGACACCGCAAGCTCTGCGCGTCGGCGGCCGGACGACAGATCAGGGAGCGCTACGCTCCCGCCGTCCGCCGCCGACACCGAGCCACTCTCCGTTCCCGCCGACACGCGGCGGGCGGCGCAGAAGGGCTGAAGCATCCGCCCCCGATCTGCTGCCGCAGCGCGTGCCGCTTCCTCGCCGCAACGAAGCACGGCGGCCCGATCGGCGCCGCGAACACGACTTGGCGGACGGCGCTCCGGCCGACGCGGCGCCACGAGCGGCAGCGAGCCTTACCCCGTCGCCAGAAGCGCCAACCCCTTGCCGGCGCCGCGCGTGCGACCTGGCCAACGGCGCGGCAGCAGACGCGGCGCCCTGGGCGGCAGCGAGCCATCTCGCGGCCGCCACGCGCGCAACGCTCTGGGACGCGCCGCGTGCGCGCGGTCTCCATGGGCGCGACAACCGACGCGGCGCTCCGGGGACACAAGCGCCACACCGCCGATCAGCCAGTTGCGGGGCGGCGGGGCAGCAGGCGGGGCGCACCACCGATGGGGACGGGGCCGATGCGGGTCGCGCCACCGGAAAAGCCGAGCGTGATCTCGAGGTCGTCGCCACCACCGAGAAGCGCTGCAAAGCCGAGCGCGCGCGACACGGTATCCGCGACCCGGGGATCGAGAGCGCCCGCATCCACCAGCGCATCGAGCAGGCGCTTCCAGTCCCGCGCCTCGATCTCGAGGCTGCCCTCCGCAAACCCCTCCGCATCCGCGTCGAGCCTGCCGCGGGCGGCGATGGCCGCATTGCCGAGCGTCAACCGCCCCTCCCGGATCACCAGCGTGCGGGCACCGACGATGCCGGTCTCGAGCACGTCGAGATCGAGCGGCCTGTCCGTCACTACCTGACCGTCGATGCGCAGCCCGGCCTCGCCGGTCATCCCCAGCTCGCCGAGGAGCCGCTCCGGCAGACGCACGGCATCCGCCGTCAGATCGAGCGCGTAGGTGTTCTCCGGCGCGCCTTCCGTCCGGCGCGCGAGGTCGATGGAAACGCGATCGGCGCCCGCCTGCCACCCCTCGCGCCCTTCGAGCGCGAGCGACGCGATCTCCAGGCCGAGACGCCGCAGCGGCAGACCGATTGCCGGCACGACCGCAAGCCGCCCGTCGAAGCGCGTGCTCGTGACCGCGACCCGCGCCCGCGGCAGCGCAAAGCTCTGCGTGTCCGGCAGACGGAGGGCAATGTCGGTCGGGTCCCAGGCCGGGCTCTCCGCCTCGAGCCAGTCGGTCTGCCAGGCCCAGCCGGCGACCGGGTCCGCAAGCGCGGGGCCGTCGATGCGCCGCGCGAAGAGCGTCGGGAAGCCGCCGACCTCCACGCGGCCCTCCGCCTGCCAGCCCTCGGCAGCGCGCGCCTCGAGCCAGCCCTCGAGCGCAGCCTGCTGCCCGGCCGCGGCCGCGAACCACCATCCGCCCCATCCGAGCCCAGCGGCGAGTGTCAGCCCCACCAGCCATTTCACGATCCGTCCCATCCCAGGGCTCCCTGCCGCCTTGCGTGTTCTCAACGCCCAAGGAGCCCCGTTGGCCTCGGTGCGCCCTTATGGGTATAGGGACGCGCGGGAGGGCTTGCCATGGACGAGAACGGCGGTTTCTGGGTGTTCGGCTACGGATCGCTCATGTGGCGCCCTGGCTTTCCCTATCTCGAGCGGCGCCTGGCTCTCCTCCGGGGATACAGGCGCGCCTTCAAGCTCCGCTCGGTGCGCTATCGCGGCACGCCGGAGGCGCCCGGCCTCGTCCTCGGGCTCGATTGGGATCCGAACGCGCAATGCACCGGCATGGCGTTCCGCGTCTGCCCGACCAAGGGCGACCATGTGCGCGACTACCTTGCCGAGCGCGAGCTCGTCACCCGCAGCTACTTCGAGGTGCTGCACCCCATCCGCCTCCTAGCCGACGAAACCGGCGGGCCAGAGGGGAAGGTCGATGCGATCTGCTACATTCTCGACCGGATGCACCCCCAATATGCCGGGGACCTCGATCTGCAGGCCCAGGCGCATATCATCGCCACGGCCGCCGGACCGAACGGGCCGAATGCCGACTATCTGCACAACACCGTGGCGGAGCTGCGCACCATCGGGATCGAGGATGCCGAGCTCGATGCCCTCGATGCGCGGGTGCGGGCGCTGGCGGCGGCCAGGGGTGGCGGCGTGGATTGAAGCCTCCGCCTTCGTCAGCGAGGCGGGGCCGGGCTGGGCGGTCAGCCGACCACCGCGGTCCCTTCCCCGCCCAGCCCGATCAGTTCATGTTGGCGAAGGCCAGATGGTTCTGGACGACGGCGTCGTAGCTGCCGGCACGCCGCATCTCCGCCAGCCCGTCGTTGATGACGGCGATAAAGGCCGAGCCGTTCTCGCTTTCCCGCGGTGCGACGACATGCAGCGTCTGGCCCTGTCCGATCGCATCGAGGGTGCGCACGCGCGACGCAATATCGAGGCGGCGGGCGGCAGCCTCGCCCTCGGGCACCGGAACGCTCACCACGTTGACGTCGCCCATGGCCAGCATGAGGAAGCACTCGTCGACGTCCTTTGCCGTGACGGGGTTCACGTTGGGCGCCACGAGGCCCACGGCGGCGAGATCGCCGCCACCCATCCCGCTCGGCCGGCAGAGCCTGCTGCCGAAGAGATCCTGCGCCTTCGCCGCGGCACCGAAATCGCCATCGTTCGTGACGAACATGCCGATGCCGGCAGCGTAGATGGGATCGGAGAACACGAAGTTCTCGCAGAGCGCCGCAGCGCCCGCGTCGAGCGAGGCAGGGTTCTCGCAGCTTGGCCGGGAGACTGGGTAGCCGAGGTCGAAGCCGCCCGCGGTCACGTCCGCCGCGCTCTGCCCGCCCGTATATGTCACCTCGAACTCGATCGGCACCGGCGCACGGAAGAGCGCGCGCTGAATGATCTCGGTCAGCATGCCGCCTTCGGGCAGCTTCGCGCCCACGAAGGGCGGGTTGGGCTTCACCGCCAGGAGCTTCGCGACCAGGAACTCATTGGTCCCCGCGAGCCGGGCGACGGCGTCCTGCGGCGCGGTGAGGAAGGCAGGACGGTCGGCGGTGCCGGTCTCCGGGCCTGCATCGGGCGGCGCGGCCGCGACGCTCTCGGCGGGCGGCGTCGCGGAACGGGGCAGCGGGTTGCCCGTCCCGTCGAGGCAGGGCACGAAGAGCACGACGCCGACCTCAAGCGTCTGCGGCGTGCGGACCCGGCTGCGATTGGCATCGAAGATCGGGCCGAAACGGCCTGTCCCGTAGGCGCGCACGGCGATCTCGCTCAGCGTGTCCCCGGCAACGACGCTGTAATCCCCCCCGCACCGGATCTCCTGCGCCCCGGCCGGCGCGGCATTCATGACGAGGCTGGCCCCCAGAACGAGCGCGCCCGCGCCGGCGGCTCCGAATTGCATCTTCATGACTTCACCCCCCTCAACAAACCCGGTGCACCCGGAACCGGCGCCGCTCCCCCGCAGCAACCGCAATCCGGCGGCCTAGAAGCCTCGTCGGCTCCGGACCAGCACTCATCCCCGGCGGCGACGCAATCTCTGAAAACAAATCGCGGACCCGCCAAGGCTGCCGCAACCTCACGCGGCATTGAGGCGATTCTTTGAACCATTGCGGGTCAATTCGCGTCGGGCAGCTCCACGATGAGCGTGGCGCCCTCGACGCCCGCCACACGGAGCGCACTGCCCAAGGCGGGTTGGGCCGTGGCGGCCCTCTCGCCATCCAGCCGCGCGCGCCAGATCACGCCGTCGATGCTCACGCTGCCGATGCCCGCGCGGAAGGGAGCCGTCACCTCCGCCATACGGCCGGCCAGCGCGTCGCCGCGACGGTTGAGCCCGCGCTGCCCGCCCGAGGGCGTCATGCGCCGCGTGACCATCCAGGCGATGACGGCGCTCGCGAGCACCGCGACGCCGAAGAAGGTCATCTGCAAGGTGCCGCCGAGTTCGGGATAGACGAAGAGGAGTCCCGCTACCGCAAACGCCGCGACGGCGGGGCCGAGGAGGAACGTGGTGCCCGTCGCCACCTCCGCAGCGCCGAGCGCAAGCCCGAAGGCGACCCACCACCAGGGCGAGACGCCGTCGAGAAACGCGAAGAGGACGAAGTTGAAGGGCATGGCGACGCCCCGCTCAGCCGTTCTGCCGCCAGGGGCTCAGCGACATGGCGGTGCCGCCCGGTGGATCGGAGACGACGCGCGACGTGCTGTCGTTGGCGCTGTCGCCATCGCTGCTGGCGGATGACGGGCGACTGCCACCGCCCCCGCGGCTGCCACCGCCGCCGGGCCCCCGCCCGCCGCCGTCCCGGAGCGCGCCTGTCAGCTCCGCGATGCCGGAGACCGCGCCGGCGATGCCGGAGGCCTCGATGGGCAGGATAATCGTCTTGGCGTTCGGGCTCTGCACCATGGCGCCCAGCGCCTCGGTGTATTTCTGCGCAACGAAGTAGTTGATGGCCTGCACGTCGCCCTCGGCGATCGCGGCGGAGACCATCTGCGTCGCCTTGGCCTCTGCCTCGGCCTCTCTCTCGCGCGCCTCGGCGTCGAGAAACGCAGCCTCCCGCCGGCCCTCGGCTTCTCGGATCTGGCTTTCCTTCTGCCCCTCCGCCTTCAGGATCGCCGCCTGCTTCTCGCCCTCGGCGGTAAGCACCTCGGCGCGCTTCTCGCGCTCGGCCTTCATCTGGCTGCCCATGGCGAGGACGATGTCCTTGGGCGGGCTCAGATCCTTGATCTCGACGCGCGTGACCTTGACCCCCCAGGGCGTGGCCGCCTCATCGATGATCTGGAGGAGCTTGGTGTTGATGAGATCGCGGTTCGAGAGCACGTCGTCGAGATCCATCGCGCCGATCACCGAACGGATGTTCGTCATGGCGAGGTTCACGAGGCTGAGCTCGAGATCGCGCACTTCGTATGCCGCGCGCGCCGCATCGGTCACCTGATAGAATGCCACCGCATCGGCACGGACCTGCGCGTTGTCCCGCGTGATCACGTCCTGGCCCTCGATGTCGAGCACCGTCTCCATCATGTTGATCTGCCGGCCCACCCGGTCGATCAGCGGCACCATGAAGCGCAGGCCAGGCTCGAGCGTGCGCTTGTAGCGGCCGAAACGCTCGACGGTCCATTCCTCGCCCTGCGGCACCGTCCGCACCGCCCGCGCCACCGTGATGATGGCGAAGACGACGAAGATCAGGGCGGCGATTGCGATCACGCCCGCCGCGTCGATCCCGAAATCCTGAAACATGTCGATCATTCTACGGCTCCCCCCCGAATGCCTCGGCGCGGCGCTCGGCCGGCCATTCGCGCTGGATAGCACATCTCGCGATTGCGCAGAGCGGGCAACTGCGCCCTCTCGCGATCTGTCACCTCGCGGTCACGCCGACCGGGCGCGTCCCGACGCGGAACTTGAGGGTTTGCCCGACGCGCCCGGCGGCCTAGACCCACCGGCGGGCACCGATGCCCGTGCACGCAACAAAGGCCGAAGATGCGCCCGAGCTGTCCTACCCTCGTCCTAGCGTTCCTCCTGCTGATCGTGCCCTCGCCGGATACCGCGATCGCGCAAGGTACCGGTGGCGCCGGCACGGATCCCGCTGCCGGAGGCGTCCGCGCAGAGGGGGCGACAGGCGGGGAAACCGGTCTGCGCGGGCTCGTCCAGCGGCGCCCGGCGATCCCGGACGACGCAAGGGTCGAAGGCGCGTCGCAAGGGGATGCCCCGCTCTCCGCACCCGCGACCGTCGGCTCGTCGCTCAACCGGATCGGCCGGAGCGGGGGCACGGCCGCCACCGAAGCCGGCGCATCGGCGACGAACGCATCGCGGGACCCTTCGTCCGACACGACGCCGGGCGGTTCGGGCGTCGAAGCACCGCGCCGAGAGACGGGTTCTGCCACAGGCACAACCCCCGTTGCGGACTCCGATGCAGCACCGCTCGAGGCTCTGCGCCGTGTGATCGAAGACCCGGATACCCGCGCCAAGCTCCTCGGCGCGCTCGCCGCGCTGGAAGGCAATGCACCGTCGGGAGCAGGCGATACCGCCGCCGCCGAAGCGGCAAGCGCCGAGGCCGGCGGTGGTGGCGGCCCGGCAGCAGCGGCCGGTTCCGCCGAGGCGGAGCAAGCGGCCGAAGGGAACGCGGAGACCGAGGCGCACAAACGCTCCCTCGGCCGGCGCATCGCCGAGCTGACGCAGGAAGGCGTCGAGGAAATCGTGCATACGGTCAAAGGCTTCGTCACAGGCGTCCACGCGACCCTGCGCCGTCTGACCGGCTTCGCGGACGTGGACGCCGAAGAGCTGATGGAGATCGCGCACAGCATCGCGATCACCTTCGTCTCTACCTTCGCCACCTTCCTCCTGCTGCGTGTCCTGGCGCGACCGCTCTGGCTCCGGCTCGGGCGGTTTGCGGAGAACGCATCCTACGCCAAGACCGGGCTCGTCATCCTGCTCTCGGCCGTCATCGACGTCGGCGTCGTGCTACTGGCCTGGGCCGTCGGTTACGGCCTGGCGCTCTTCGGCTGGGGCACACCCGGGCAGATCGATATTCACGAGGCGCTCTTCCTCAACGCCTTCCTTGTCGTCGAGCTCGTCAAGGCGTTCCTGCGCGTCCTCATAGCTCCCACGACGGGCCGCCTCCGCCCGCTGCCGCTGAGCGACGGGGCCGCGGTCTATTGGCATCTCTGGTCGACCGCCCTCGTCAGCCTTCTCGGCTACGGGCTGATGCTGGTCGTGCCAATCGTCAACGACGTGGTGAACATCTTCACCGGCCGCGCGACCTCGGTGCTCATCTTCACGCTCTTCCTCGTAATCGCGATGATCCTCGCGATCGTAAACCGACGCGCGCCGACGGAGTATTTCCGCGACCGCCGCGCGGAGGAGGGCGGGGACGTGACGCTCGGTGTCATCGCGGCCGTCGCCCCGTTCTTTCCCTATGCGGTCATCGCGTATCTCTTCACGCTCTTCGTGTTCGCCGTGGCCAGCACCGGCCAGGTGGGCGCAATCGTGCTCGACACGCTGAAGGTCCTTGGCATCATCGGCCTCGGCTGGGCCGCGGTCAGCGTCCTCTCTGCGGCAAGCAAGCACGGCGTGAAGCTGCCCTCGAGGGTCACGGACACGCTTCCCCTCCTCGAGCGGCGCCTGAACACCTTTGTGCCGGCCTTCCTCTCCATCGTGCGCTTCGTCGTGTTCCTCGCGGTGATCGGCGCGGCGATCGAGGTCACGGGGCTCTTCGACGTCACATCATGGCTCGACGACACGCTCGGCGGGGACGCGACCGCCACGGTCGTCAGCGTCGTCCTGATCGTGATCGCGGCCTTCCTCGTCTGGCTCGCGCTCTCGAGCTGGATCGAGTACCGGCTGACCCCTCGCGGCTTCCGCGTCGTGACCTCGCGGGAGCAGACCTTGCTGACGCTCCTCTGGAACGCCGCCAGCATCGGCATTATCGTCATCGCCGCGATGTTCTCGCTCTCCGAGCTCGGCATCAACATCGCGCCGCTCATCGCCTCCGCCGGTGTGCTCGGCCTCGCCATCGGCTTCGGCGCGCAGAAGCTGGTGCAGGACATCATCACCGGCATTTTCATCCAGTTCGAGAATGCCTGCAACGTGGGCGACGTGATCGCCGTCGGCGGAACGACGGGCACGGTAGAGAAGCTGACGATCCGCTCCGTCTCGCTCCGCGATCTCGACGGAACGTTCCACGTGATCCCGTTCTCCTCGGTCGACATGGTGTCGAACTACATGCGTGGCTTCGCCTATCACGTCGCCGATCTCGGCATCGCCTATCGGGAGGATACGGATGTCGGCAAGCAGGTGATGCTCGACTGCTTCGGGACGATGAAACAGGACCCAGACTGGCAGGGCAAAATCATCGGGGACCTCGAATGGTTCGGCGTGCAGTCCCTCGGCGACAGCGCGGTGGTGCTGCGCGCGCGCATCAAGGTCCGGCCGGGCCAGCAATGGGGCATCGGCCGGCGCTACAACGAGCTTCTGAAGAAGGCCTGCGACGAGCGCGGGATCGAGATTCCCTTCCCGCACATGACCGTGTGGATGGGCGAGGGCAAGGACGGCGGCGCGCCGCCCCTCCACATGCGCGCCGAAGGAGGCGTCGCCCCGAAGAGGGCGGAGGGGGCGGAGGATCCGGACGCGCCCACGGGTACGGGCGCGGAGAAGACGCGCAAGCCGGCGAGCGATGCCCCACTCGACGACGAGGGCTGACCGCTCCGCACCCAGCGCCCTGCCCCTCGCCGCCTCAGTCGCCGATCGCGGCCTCCAGCGTGGCGAGGGACTGTGCGACCGTCTCGTTCAGCGCGCGCTCCAGATGGCTCGCGCTGTTGAGATTGGCGAGGAAGAGGCGGCCCTCCTCATCCTCGAAGATCGTATCCATCCAGACGAAGACATCGGAGGGCGACGGAGCCAGCGCCCCCTCAGGCGGGTCGCGCGTATAGAACACGTAGAGGAAAGGGTCCGCCTCGATCAGATAGCGCACGCGGCGCGAGCGGGTTTCCAAATCGACAAAGCCCGGCCAGCCCGCGGTACCGGCCGCCTCGCGGATCTTCGCCGCGCTCTTCTCTGTGTGTCGCGCCGCGAAACCCTCCACATCCCCGTCTGCAAGCGCCTGCCAGGCCTCGGCATAGAGCGCGAGAGCCGGTAGCGGCGCCTCTTCGGGTGGCATCCTCATTGCCTCGAAGTCCACCCGGCGGCCTGCGTGGCGCAGCGGCAAGCTCATCGCGCTGCCCAGTAGCGACAGGGGCAGCGTTGCCTCACCCTTGGCCGCAGGAGCCGGGGAGGCACTGGCCCCGAGCGCATTGAGCGCGAGCGTCGCGACGGGTCGGGCACTCGAGGTGAGGTCCGCGCGCAGGCCCTCCGCCCCCGTCTCGAGCGCAAAGGCGCGCAGAAAGGGTCCTCGCGGCGTATCCACCTGCCAGAACACGAGATCGAGCGCACCGAGCGGGCTACGCCCGATCATCCGCGCCGTCTCGAACCCGCCGAATGCCTGACGCCAGAGCGCCACGACATCCTCGACGCTCTGCAGCGTCACGTCGTTGCCGCCCTGGGCCAGCGCGAGGTCGGGCAGCGCCGTCCCGTCCCGAAGCGCCAGAAGCAGCGCCGCGATCAGTCTGTCCGCCTCTCCCAGATCCCCCCGCGCGGCAACCGCCTCCGGCGGCACCGGCGCCTCGCCATAGCCCACCCAGGGCAGCGCCAATCGCATCGCCGTAGGCACGGTGTCGAGCTCCAGATGCCCCGGCACGGGCAGCAGCCACGTCTCCTCCGCCGTTGCGAGCGGCGTCAGCGCGAAGGACAGAAGCGAGGCAGCAGCAACGCGGGCAATCAACTGCATTTGGAGAAACCGCAATCGAGGCAAACCTCGCAGCCTTCCCTCATCTGGGTGTTGAACCCGCCGCAGTTCGGGCAGCTCGCTGCCGCGGGCCTGTCCTCGCCCACGGCCATCGCGTCGCGCCGATAGGCCGGGTCCTCCGTCAGCCCGGCCCCCTCCGCCTCGATGAAGCCGATATCCACGAGATGCCGCTCGATGACACCGCCGAGCGCGGCCAGGATCGAGGGCACATAGCGCCCCTTCATCCACGCGCCCCCCCGGGGGTCGAACACCGCCTTCAGTTCCTCGACCACGAAGGAGACGTCGCCCCCACGCCGGAAGACCGCCGAGATCATGCGCGTGAGCGCCACGGTCCAGGCATAGTGCTCCATGTTCTTGGAGTTGATGAAGATCTCGAAGGGCCGCCGCCGCCCTGCCACGATCACGTCGTTCATCGTAATGTACATGGCGTGCGGGCTGTCGGGCCATCTGAGCTTGTAGGTGATCCCCTCCAGCGTCTCCGGCCGATCGAGCGGCTCCGAGATCCAGACGACATCGCCGCGCCCGGGAAGGACCTCGTCGTCCGACACTGCTGGCACGGGCGCGGCCTCCGCCTCGCTCTTCTGCTCTGCGACCGAGAGGACGGAGCCGGTAATCTCGTTGGGTCGGTAGGTCGTGCAGCCCTTGCAGCCCTTGGCATAGGCGTCGAGATAGACCTGCTCGAACGCCTCGAAGGCGATATCCGCCGGCACGTTCACGGTCTTGGAGATCGAGCTGTCGATGTATTTCTGTGCCTCGGCCTGCATGGCCACATGATCCGCCGGCGAGAGGTCCTGCGCGGTCACGAAATGATCCGGCAGGGGCGCATCGCCTTTCAGCGACCGCCACGCTGCCAGCGCATAGTCCACCACCTCCTCCTCGCGCCGCGAGCCGTCCGGCTGCAGCACCTTGCGCGTGTAGCTGAGCGCAAAGACCGGCTCTATGCCCGAGGAGACATTGCCGGCGAAGAGCGAGATGGTGCCCGTCGGCGCGATGGAGGTGAGGAGCGCGTTGCGGATGCCGTGCTCGGCGATGCCGTCGCGGATATCCCGGGGCAGCGTCGCGATAGTCTCGCCCGAAAGATACGGCTTCGCATCGAAGAGCGGGAACGGTCCCTTCTCCTCGGCCAGCGAAACGCTCGCGCGATAGGCCGCATCGCGGATCTGGCGGAGCCAGTCGCCCGTCTGCGCCACCGCCTCGGCGCTGCCATAGCGCAGACCCGTCATCAGGAGCGCATCGGCAAGCCCTGTCACCCCGAGGCCGATCCGCCGCTTGGCCCGCGCCTCCGCCGCCTGCGCCTCGAGCGGAAAGCGCGAGGCGTCGACGACGTTGTCCATCATGCGCACCGCGGTGCCGACAAGCTCTGCCAGCACCGCTGCGTCGATCCCGGCCCCCTCTCCGAACGGATCCTGGACCAGCGCCGCCAGATTGATGGAGCCGAGCAGACAGGCGCCATAGGGGGGCAGAGGCTGCTCGCCGCAAGGGTTGGTGGCGGAGATCGTCTCGCAGTAGTGCAGGTTGTTGGCGGCGTTCACCCGATCGATGAAGATCACGCCGGGCTCGGCATAATCATAGGTCGCGCGCATGATCCGGTGCCAGAGATCCCGCGCCTTCAGCGTCCGGTAGACCCGGCCCTCGAAGACCAGCTCCCAGGGCCCATCGGCCTCCACCGCCTGCATGAAGGCGTCCGTCGCCAGGACGCTGAGATTGAACATGCGCAGGCGCGCGGCATCGGCCTTGGCCGCCACGAAATCCTCGATATCCGGATGGTCGCAGCGCATCGTCGCCATCATCGCGCCGCGCCGGGAACCGGCGGACATGATGGTGCGGCACATCGCGTCCCATACGTCCATGAAGCTGAGCGGGCCCGAGGCATCCGCCCCCACGCCCTTCACCGGCGCGCCGCGCGGGCGGATCGTCGAGAAGTCGTATCCGATACCGCCGCCCTGCTGCATCGTCAGCGCCGCTTCCTTCAGCATCTCGAAGATGCCCTCGAGGCTGTCCGGCACGGTGCCCATGACGAAGCAGTTGAAGAGCGTGACCGAGCGGCCGGTGCCTGCCCCGGCCAGGATCCGGCCCGCAGGCAGGAAGCGGAAACCCTCCAGCGCCGCACGAAAGCGCGGCTCCCACGCCGCCGGGTCGCTCTCGGTCGCCGCCAGTGCCCGGGCGACGCGGGCGAAGCTCGCGTCCGCATCCGCTTCCGCAGCCCCCGCCTCCCCCGGCGCGGGCTTCAACCGGTACTTCATGTCCCAGATCTGCTCGGCGATGGGGGCGGCGAACTCGGTCATGGCGGTCTCCGGCTCAAAGGGGGGAACATTGTAAGAACGCAGACTGCCGCCTTCAAGCGCGACTCGCCCTGCCCTCCGCTGCATATGGTAGCACGAAGACGCTGCGTCACCAGATGGCGCTTCGCCAAAGCAGGCCCCCCCATCCTTGATGTGGCGCAAAGCAGAGGCACGCGGGAATGTTTCACAATCGTTCTTCTGAGGAGGGTGCCTCAGCCGTGGTGGGCGCCCCGGCGCGCTTGCCCCGTCCACGAACGCCGGAACGAGGACTCCGCCCATGCGCCCGCGCGCCTGGCCGAAAAGCCATTCGCTCTACACGCTCATTCTGCGGCAGACGCTCTGGCTCCAGGGCACCGTCATCGCGCTCGGCCTCATGCTCCCGGCGCTCGCCGTGCTGCCGCTCGATCTTCAGCGCCGCATCATCGACGAGGCGATCCCCGCGCAGGATCTCGACCTGCTGGGCTGGTTCGCGCTCATCTACGCAGGTGCCGTGCTGGGGCGGATCACCCTGAAATTCGCCATCTTCTACCTGCGCGGCTGGATTGCGGAGATCGTCGCCCGCGTCATGCGCGTGGCCCTCATCGACGCGCAGCGCCGCCGCGGCAGCGCCCGGGCGCACGCGTCCCTCGGCCCCGCCACCTCGGTGCTGACGGCGGAGGTCGACCCGCTCGGCGGCTTCGCGTCCGAGGCCATCAGCACCCCGCTCATCCAGGGCGGCACGCTGCTCGGTGTGATCGGCTACATGGCGATCACCGAGCCGCGGCTGGCCGCCATCGGCTACGGCAGCCTCGCGCTCGAAGCCATCCTCACGCCGATCATCCAAACGCGCATCAACCGGCTGACGCATGAGCGCATCGCGACGCTACGCCTCGCGGGCGGGGAGATGATCGCCGCTGCGGAGCCGACCGAGCATCGCCACCTCGTGACCACGCTTCATGGCGTTCGACGCACCTACATCATCAGGCTCCGGCAGAACACGCTGAAGGCCGCGCTCAAGGCACTGCGCAAGCTTCTGGAGCGCGGCGCCGACATCGCCGTTCTGGCCGTAGGTGCATTGCTGGTGATGCAGGGGGAGATCGGGCTCGGGCTCGTCGTCGCCTTCCTCTCGGGCTTGCGCGAGGTCCGTGGCCCGTGGAGCGAGCTCGTCAGCTTCTACCGCCGGCTGACGGATGCGCAGGTCAAATACCTGTTGGTGGGTGACGCATTGCAGCGCGATGCGGGGCCGCGCGAGACCGGGCCGCGCGCGCAGCTCGCCCATGCCGTCTCGGTCGGCAGACATCTCTGAGCGCCCGGCGCCGCCCTCAACCCGCCCGGCGCGCGCGCAGCACCAGAAACACCCCGCCCAGAACGGCGAGGGAGGAGAGGAGGAGCCGCTGGGTAAGCGGCTCGGAAAGGAGCAGCACCCCGGCCACCGCGGCGATGGCAGGCACTGCAAGCTGCACCGTCGCCGCCCGGCCCGCTCCCAGCGTCGGCAGCGCGGCGTACCAGAGGACATAGCCGAGGCCAGAGGCGAGGCTGCCCGAGGCGAGCGCAAGGAGGACGCCGGGCCAGGTGATCCCCAGCCCCGCCAACACCGCATAGAGCAGAAGGAAGACCAGCACCGCCGGGACGCAGAGGAGAAAGGCGCGCGTCATGGCGAGGAGCGGCGACCCTGCCCCCCGCCCGCTCAGCGAGAAGAAGCCCCAGGCAATGCCCGCTGCGGTCATGGAGGCGGCGGCGAGCGGATCCGGCGCCGTCGCCCCGGGCGAGACGAGCCAGACAAGCCCGCCGAGCGCAACGGCAAAGCCCGTCCAGCCGAGAGCCCCGAAGCGCTCCCCGCCGAGAATGGCCGCGCTCAGCATCGTCACCTGCACCGCCCCGAAAAGGACCAGCGCGCCGAGCCCCGCACCCAGCCGCAGATAGGCGAGCGAGAAGCCGACCATGTAGGTGAAGAGCATCGCCCCTGCGAAGAGATCCCGCCGCCCGAACGTCAGGAGCGACCGCGCCTCGACGGCCGTGGCGGCCCCGGACCGGGCGAGACTGACGGCGACGAGGATCAGCGCGCCCGACCCGACGCGCAACGCCGTAAAGCTGCCCGCGTCGATGCTGCCGGCCGCGGCCCCGCTTGCCAGCGCCGGATCGGGCAGCAGGGCGAGCCGGCAGAGGATGGAATTGGCCGCAAACGCCATGAGCGCGAGAAGCGTCGTCAACGCCAGCCTGCCCTGCATCGTCCCGCCTCCCGCTCTGCCGCGGGCACCGTCGGCGCGCCCACCCTCCCGGGTCAAGCGGCGCCGGGCGGCCATCACGATCGGGCGAGCCTCTGGCGGCGCGGCACAGGCGTCGAGCGGGTGTCGCGATCCGGTGGACCCCCGTCACCGATCGCGCGATCGAAGGGACGAACCTGTCGACGCGGACGATGTTCTAGCGTGACCGCGGACCGGAGGGTTTCGAACCGCCCGACCGGGACCCGGGCGACCTCGGACCCGTAGAGCGGGGGCCCGGCGATTGCGGACCGGGCGGGCGGGGGCGCTTGGCACGGCGCGGCTTGGCGGTTCCCTCCGTGCCGGGCTTGGCGGGGGGCCGCGTGCCCAGCTGGTCCGCCAGCACCTTGGCGCGCACCTCCTCCACCCCGCCCGTTGCGAGATCGCCGAGCTGGAAGGGCCCGTAGGAGATGCGGATCAGCCGGTTCACGTCGAGCCCCACCGCCCATAGGGCGCGCCGGATCTCCCGGTTCTTGCCTTCGCGCAGCCCGATGGTCAGCCACGCATTCGCGCCCTGTTGGCGGTCGAGCGTCACGGTCATCGGCTGGAAGCGCTCGCCGTCCACCTCGATCCCTTTCTCCAGCGGCGCGATGGTGGCGGCATCGGGCGTGCCATGCACCCGCACGCGATACTTCCTAAGCCAACCGGTCGAGGGCAGCTCCAGCCGGCGCTTCAGCTCCCCGTCATTGGTGAGCAGCAGCAGCCCCTCGGAGTTGAGATCCAGCCGCCCGATGCTGACGACCCGCGGCAGCTCCGGCGGCAGGCGCTCGAAGACCGTCGGCCGGCCCTGCTCGTCCCGCGCCGTCGTCACGAGGCCTGAAGGCTTGTGATAGCGCCAGAGGCGCGCGGGCTCGGGCGCAGCAACCTCCTTGCCGTCAACCTCGATCCTGTCGGCCAGCGTGACGGTCACGGCGGGGGTGTCGAGCGGCTTGCCATTCAGCCGCACGCGCCCCTCGGCGATCATGCGCTCAGCCTCCCTGCGTGAGGCGACGCCGGCGCGGGCCAGCCGCTTGGCGATCCGCTCCGCCCCATCGCTATCGGGGCCGCTGGCCGCCGGCCCGCCCTCGCGCGGCGCGGCCTTGCGCTCCGGCCGCGGCGCCGGCCTGCCGGATCCGCGCCCCTGGCGCTTACCGTCCTTTCCGCCGCCGTCCTCGCGGGCCATCGCCACTGTCCTCCGCTTGCTCCCCTCGGGCCTTGGACCGGCGGGCGCGCTGTGGTCAAGCTCCGCGCATGTCGTTCACCAGCCACATGGACCGCGCCCTTGCAGAAGCGGAGGCTGCCGCCGCACGGGGCGAGGCGCCCGTCGGCGCTGCGCTCGCCGGACCGGGCGGCCGGCTGCTCGCCGCCGACGGCAACCGGATGCGCGAGCTTGCGGACCCCACGGCCCATGCGGAGATCAACGTGATCCGCGCCGCCGCGCGCATGCTCGGCAGCGAGCGGCTGGAGGGCTGCGATCTCTACGTCACACTCGAGCCCTGCGCGATGTGCGCCGGCGCCATTGCGCATGCCCGCATCGCTCGGCTCTACTACGGTGCGGAGGATCCGAAGGGTGGCGGCGTCGCGCACGGCCCCCGCGTCTTCGCGCAGTCCACCTGCCATCACCGCCCGGAGGTCTATGGCGGGATCGGCGAGCGCGCGTCGGCCACGCTTCTGCGCGCCTTCTTCGCCGCCCGGCGGGGCGGCGCGGCGGACTGAACCAGATCAAGGCGCCCCGCCCCGCGACCGGCGATCCTGATCCGAAGTGCTCGCGCGGCCGGCGGGCGGCGAACGCAAGGAGGAACGGCATGACGGCGAAGACGGACCACGAGGCGCAGCTCAGGCAGCGGCGCGCCGAACTCATGAGCAGGCTCGACCGCGTGGAGCACAGCCTCGACCAGCCGCAGAACCCGGATGTCGAGGACCGTGCGACCGAGCGCGAGGGCGACGAGGTGCTCGAGGGGCTCGGCAATGCGGGTCTGACCGAGCTTCGTCAGATCGAGGCCGCCCTCAAGCGGATCGAGGACGGCAGCTACGGCGCCTGTGCGGCCTGCGGCGAGGATATCTCCGAGGAGCGGCTGACCGCCGTGCCCCACGCCACGCGCTGCCGGAACTGCGCCTGAACGACCGCCGCCCAGCAGGCGCGCGCCGGTCCTAGCGCTGGCCGGTCCGCGCGCCTTGGAAAAGGTGCTTGAGTTCCCGCGGCTGGCTTCGCCAGTACTGCTTCGGCCCGGCCACGCTCGCGCCGAGCTTCGCTGCGGCATGCCATGGCCAGCGCGGATTGTAGAGCATGGCCCGCGCCAGCGCGACCGCATCGGCCTGCCCGCTCGCCACGATCTCCTCCGCCTGCTCGGGCTCGGTGATCAGGCCGACGGCGATGGTCGGCAGTCCGACCTCGGCCTTCACCCGCTCGGCGAAGGGCACCTGGTAGCCGGGGCCGAGCGTGATCTTCTGGTCCGGCGAGACGCCGCCAGAGCTCACATGGATCGCCGCCGCCCCGCGCGCCGCAAGCTCCCTGGTCAGCGCCTCGCTGTCGTCGATCCCCCAGCCGCCCTCGACCCAGTCCGACGCGGAGATGCGGGTCCAGACGGGGCGCTCCGCCGGGAAGGCCGCACGCACCGCCTCGAACACCTCAAGCGGAAAGCGCATCCGTCCCTCGCGGCTGCCGCCATAGGCATCGTTGCGCTTGTTGGCGACGGGCGAGAGGAACTGGTGGAAGAGGTAGCCGTGCGCGAAGTGGAGCTCGACGGCATCGATGCCGAGCCGGGCCGCCCGCTCTGCCGCCGTCACGAAATCGGCCTTTACCTTTGCCAGCCCCGCCTCGTCGAGCGCGGCCGGTGCCTCTTCCCCCTCCCCGTGCGGCAGCGCGGAGGAGGAGACGGTGCGCCAGCCGTTTGGCGCCTCGGCCGGGATCTGGCTGCCTCCCTCCCACGGCGGCAGGCTCGAGCCCTTGCGCCCTGCATGGGCAAGCTGGATCGCGACGGGGATGTCGGAATGCACCCGGATCGCAGCCAGCACCTTGGCCAGC
>JBCCDG010000058.1:0-24277 GCA_039030915.1 Pseudomonadota bacterium
ATCGCCGATCATCGTCTCCCAGAAACCCGAGACGCTCATGCTCTCGAGCCCGGAGCCAGCCTTGAAGGCGCGGTCGAAGCGCTCCGCCGTGGCGGCTACGCGACCCGCGGCTTCCTCTAGCACGCCGGCATGTTCGCCGAACTGCTGCGCGAGCTGGGCGAGGAGGTCCTGAAGCAGCGTCAGCGGCTCGCCGGGGCGGAGCAACGGGCGGTCGAGGTTGAGATAGACGATGGCGTCCGCAACGCCGCTCTCCTCGATCTCCAGCGAGAACTTGGCAAGCACCGTCGATTTCCCGACCCCACCCGGCCCGTGGATGAAGAGCACCTCCGAGGGCGCGTCGGGCGAGAGATGTGCGCGCATCCGGGAGAGGATGCTGTCGCGCCCGGTGAAGTGGTCGCCCACAAGCTCACGCAAGGGCGCGCGCCGGCGCAGGTCGGCGAGCGCGGAGGCGATCTCGTCCGCGCCCGGCATCCCCTCCTCCAGCGCCGCCACACCCTCGACCCATGTCCGCGCGATGCTGAGGCCGGCGACGCGCTTCAGCGACGCGCCTTCGAGCGCGGAGCGCACCGCCTCCGGCCCCTGGGCGATGAGCTCGAAGCCAAGCTGCGCGGCGACCTCGGGCCGGTCCGGCACGCTTTCGAGCGCGATGCGCACCGCTTCGCGGCTCCCGAGACGCGCCAGCAGCGCGCGGCGTGCGTGAAGCCCCAGCGTCCAGAACCCCGGCGGGTCGGATACCGGCTCGCTCAGGCCCATGATCGCGTCCAGGCCCGGATCGTCGGGTCCCGCCTCCCCCAACCCGGGAAGCGCGAAGGGATCGAAGAAGGCGAGGACGGCGGCGGCAGCGGCCGCCGGTCCCTCCGGCAGCGCGGGTGTGTCCGCCGCGCGCTTGCGCAGTGCCGCGAGTTCGGCGCGGAGATCGGCGGCGCCGGTGGCTGCAGCGCTCACTGCTGCGCCGGCGGCGCGCCGCCTCTACCCTGCGCCGCAAGCACGATGCGGTCGAGCTGATCGGAGATCCCCTTCAGCACCGCGCGCGTCGGCACGTCCAGCGACACACCATCCAGCACCTCGTCGATCGCCTCCGCCGGCGTGGCGAACACGCCGCCAAGCCCACCGAACCGATCCACGACGCTCGCCAGATAGTCCTCGAAATCGGGCCGGCCGAGCGGCGATAGGCGGAGATCGAGCGCCCGCGGCCCGCTGGCGGCGATAAGCGCCATGTCGAAGCCGAGCACGAACATGCGCGCGTTGTCGACCGTCCCGCGCGAGAGGGCGTCGGCCATCTCCACCAGCATCTCCTTCGAGGCCCGCGGCAGCACGCCCAGATGGGCGTTGTCGAAGACGATCCAGCGCGTCTCCCCCAACTGCTGTAGCTGGCCCATCAACCAGTTGACGAGATAGGTCGCGAGATGGTCGTCGCCCGGCATGTCCGCCCGCCGCGGCGAAGCGTCGAGCGCCAGGTAGGCGGCCAGCGCCTCCATCACACCCAGAGGTCGTGGATCCCCCTTGTAGGTGTCGAAGTCGATGAAGACGCATTTCGCACCCGGAATGCTTCGGGAAAGGTGGCTGATGAAGCGCCAAGCATAGCTCGTGCCCGAAAGCTCCTTGCCGCGCAGGACGAGCACGCGCGCACCATCCGGCCCCCGCATCTTGTCGACCGTCTGGCGCAGCGTCGTCCGATTGACGAAGGCGACGCCGTCGGTGCGCAGATGTTCCCAGTGCGCGAAGCCCGGCTCGGGCTGCAGCCGGCGGAGGAGATCGGCCCAGTCCGTCCTGATGGCGTCGCGCTTGGCATCGGTCAGGGCCTGGTCGGCCAGCACCGCATCGATCAGCGTCAGAAGCCAGCCCTGGCTCGCCGCGCTGGTGACGATCTTGAGATAGGCCGAGTTTCGCGTGGCATTCGGCGCAACATAGTCGTCGATCCGCCGGTCCGGCCCGCCGAAGGCCAGCAGGATCTCGAGCGCGTCCCGGTCCGGATAGGCGTCGAGCAGCGTATCGTAGACCGGCTTCAGTTCCGCGAAGCTGACGCTCATACGCCCGCCCCCGGCAGGAGGCCCGCATCCGCGAGATCCGCGGCGATGAGGCCGATGGGGATGCCCTGATTGTAGTCGGCGAGTTCGGTCGCGAAATTCGGGTCGCCCGCATGGTGGAGAGCGACGAGCTCACCCCGGCTGTTGAGCACCGCCGCACCGGAGGAGCCTTTCTTGGTGTTCGCGCTGTAGCGGACGCGCCGCTGCTCCGCCCCGAGGCTGAGGACATGGCCGTAGCCGATATGAACGGGCGCGCCCATCGGATGCTGGACGATGGTCACATGGTCGCTGACGGCGAGCATCCGGGCCTCGCGCTCGAGGGCGACCGGCGTCCGTGCCGCACCGTCCGGCCCGGCGCGATCCGTTGGCTTCTCCGCGAGCTGCACCAGCGCGTAGTCGAGATTGAGGGGCTCGGGCACATCGTCGGGATCGTTCGTCGTGTCCGCCGCGGCATGCGGGCGGTTCTTGAGGAGCCAATCCGCGGCGAGCTTCACGGTCCAGCCCGTCTGCAGGACGCCCGCCGCGTCCTTCAGATGATCGAAGCGCACGGACAGCATGTCCCCCGGTATCGCGCGGAGGGGGCGCATCACATGATCGTTGGTAAGGATCTTGTCGTCGTCGACGAGGATGCAGGTCCCCTGGTGATTGCCATCGACCTCGACGGCGCCGACGCGACCCAGCATGCGCTTCTGGCTGAGGATGAGCGCCAATGCATCGGCCGAGGGGTCGTTGCGGTTGACCAGGCGCTGAAGCGCGGCGTGGCGATCCGCATCCCCCTCATCGGCCCTGCGCGCCATTTCCGCCGCGGCCATGGCGGGGGAGCGCTGGACGGCCTCCTCCTCCGCCACGCCGACATTGGCGGCCAGCGCCGCGACGGCCGGATTGCCCGGCACGGCACGGCCCGCGGCTTCCACCAGCTCATTGAACCAGCCCTGCGCCCGCGCGGCATCGATGAACTTGAAATAGGCCATCGGACGCGGCGTGCCCTGCCCCACCAGATCCTGCGGGAGGCGGCCGAGATCGAGCGCCAGCACCAATTCGAGCGCACCCGGCTCGGGAAACGCGTCCATCAGCGCCTTGTGGAGCGCACGCATCTGCTCCGTCGTAACGGTCATGCAAGTCTAAACTCCGGCGAAGCTGCGTCAAAGCAGCGTGAATAAAGAAGGGCGGCTCAAATCAGCTTTGGAGTCTGCCAGATTCTCAGTAAAATTCAACCTGGGGCGGAATTGACGGCCGGTAATTCAACAATAGGCGTCGCCAAGCCGCACCCGCTTGAACCGGTTCGATCGAGGGAGGCAAGCCATGGCAGACGCGCCGAAGACCATCACGGAGTCCGAGCTGAGAGCGATGCTCATGGACCCTGGCGTGCCCGACAGCGAGATCGCGCCCTATCTCATGGACAGCAGCCGGGACAGCGGCAGCTTCGCGCCTGTCGTCGTGCCGAACCCCGCCTACGTGACCCCCTCCGCCGAGGAGGGCGCGGTCCTTCTCAACAGCGTCAACCGCCTGGCCCGCTGGCGCCGCGGCATCGCCTATCGCCGCAAGATCGACGGCTGGTCGGGGCGCAAGCTGGTGAGCGAGGGGGACAGCTGGTTCCAGTATCCGCTGATGCTGGAGGACGTGATCGACCAGCTCGGAGACCGCTACGCGATCCGAAGCCTGGGTGCCGCGGGCGATCTCATCTCCGACATAGACATGCAGGACGAGCTGATCGCGACGATCGCGGCGGAGCGGCCGGACGGCGTGCTCCTCTCGGGCGGGGGGAACGACCTTCTGGGCGATGGACGGCTCGTCCGCGCGCTCGAACCCTTCGACCCGGCCTTCGACCTCGAGGACTATGTGACGGACGATTTCGAGCAGACGCTGGTCGATGTCGTGGACCTCTATCGCGGCATCCTGCAGCGGGTGGCAACCGCATTCCCCGGCCTGCCGGTCTTCTGCCACGGCTACGACCACGCCCTGCCCGCCCGCGGCCGCTGGCTCGGCAAGCCGCTGGAACGGCTGGGAATTGCCGACCCGCATCTTCAGCGCGCGCTGGTCGCCCATCTCGTCGACCGCTTCTACGAGGAACTCCATAGGCTCGCGGCCGAGCCCGGGCTCGCCGGAATGCTCGAGGTGATCGATTGCCGCGGCGTGGTGCAGGGGGACTGGCATGACGAGCTGCATCCGACGGACGAGGGTTATGCGCGGGTCGCCGATCTCTTCCACGCGCGGATCGAGGCACGGCTCGGCGGCGGTGCGCTGGAGGCAATGGCCGCGCCGCTCCTGGCCGAGGGCGGCGTCCACGCCGCGGCGGCCGCAGCCGAGCGCATGGCCGCAAGCATGAGCGACGATATGCTGGTGGCCGAGATCGGGCGGCGCGCACTCGTCACCTCCGTCGATCCCAGCCGGGCGGTGGCGATGGAGGCCAACGTCTCCGAAGCCGCGCTGGAAGGGATGGGCGACTTCTTCCACCGCATCGGCCGGCGGCTCCTGAAGCGGCTCAACCGCGAGCTGCACGATCTTCTCTGCGGCGAGGGGGAGGACGACAAGGCGGACCGCAAGGCGCTCGGCGCCGCCCTCGATCTCGGCCCCGCAACGGTGGCGGCAGCGCTCGTACAACTCCTGACCGTGAGCTTCGGCCTCGCCCCGGCAGTCGCCACCGTCGTCGCCGCCGTCGTGATGAAGCGCGTGCTCGGCCCGACGCTGGAGGAGACCTGCGCCGTCTGGGGCGACCTCATCGCCGAGGAGGCCTGAGCCCTATCCCTTTCGAGACGACAGCGATTGGAGAGACCGATGAGACAGATCGACATCCTGCGCAAGAAGTCCGGCGCGTTCGAGAAGGCGCTGGAGCGCGCGGCCGACACCCTGCCCCAGTACCAGCGCGAACCCGCGCTCGAGGGCATGGCACCGCCCAGCCTCAAGGAGACGCCCGCGTTCGACGCGGTGCGCCGCGGTACCATGGAGCGCTTGCCCGATGCCGAGGACTTCCGCACCGGCGCAGCACTCGAGGCGATCATCCTCGCCGATCTGCGCCCTGCCTATTTCGTCCAGGACGACAAGATCCAGATCACCGGAAACTATGATCGCGTCGATCTGCTGGAAGCACGGAAGGCGGAGATGGAAGCGCTCTGCCGTCGCGTGGGCCGCGTCGATTTGTTCAATCATCGCATGGAGTTCGTGGGTACTGGCTGGCTCATCGACACGGATGTAGTGGTCACGAACCGTCATGTCGCGGAGGTCTTCACACGTCCCGCCTGGCCCTCGGGCTGGGACTTCGTGGCGGGCGATTTCGGGCGGCAGGTACGGGTCGAGATCGATACGCTCCGCCAGCATCAGACGGCGCAAAGCCGGCTCGGAATGCGGGTGATCGAGGTGCTGCATGTGAACGGCGCCCGTGAGCCTGACATCGCGTTCCTGAAGGTCCAGCCCGAGGCTGGGCTCGAGCCGATCCCCCTCGCCGCCAAGCCGCCGGCCGAGGACACGCCCGTCGCCGCCGTCGGCTACCCGGCCGCCGATCCGCGGCGCAACGATCCGGTGCTCATGAACGACATCTTCGGCGGCACCTATGACGTGAAGCGCTTCAGCCCGGGCCTCGCCACGGGCTTCGAGGAGGGCGGCGTCATCATGCTGACGGACTACACCACCCTCGGCGGCAATTCGGGTTCGGTCGTGCTCGATATCGAGACGGGCGAGGCGGTGGGGCTGCATTTCGCGGGCCTCTTCGGGGAGACGAACTTCGCCGTTTCAGCCGACATCGTGGCGGCCGCCCTCCGGCGCCTGAAGACGCAGGTGCCGGGCGGGCTCTTCCTCGACGAAGGCGCGACCGAAAAGACCCCGGCTGCGGCGCTGGAAGGGCGCGAGGGCTACGATCCAGCCTTTCTCGGCGAGGGGGCGCTGCGCGTCGATCTGCCCTGCATCGGCGCCGCAGCGGCCGACGATCTGGCGCCGGTGAAGGGCGCATCGGACGGCATCCTGCGCTACACGCATTTCTCCGTGCTCATGTCCTCCACCCGCCGGCTGCCGATCCTGACGGCGGTAAATATCGACGGCGCAAAGGCTTTTCGCCTCAAGCGCAAGGGCAGCTGGAACACCGACGGGCGGATCGCGGACGATCACCAGATCGACAACGTGCTCTACAAGCACAACCCGCTCGACCGCGGGCACCTTGTGCGGCGGAAAGATCCGGGCTGGGGCGCGACGCGCGAGGAGGCACAGCAGGGCGAGCTCGACACCTTCCACTACACCAACTGCGCGCCCCAGCATAAGGACCTGAACCAGAGGGACTGGGTGGGGCTGGAGGACTATATTCTGGAGGCCGCCGAGACCAAGGATTTCAGGGTTTCAGTGATGACCGGCCCCGTCTTCCGCGAGGATGACCGGCGCCTCAAGGTGCAGCCGGGCGCCGAGGACATCCGGATCCCCGAAGCCTTCTGGAAGATCGCCGTGATGGTGCGGGAGGATACCGGGGCGCTCAGCGCTACCGCCTATCTGCTGACCCAGGGCGAGATGATCCGGGACCTCGTGGAAGCGGCCTTCGTCCTCGGCGAATACAAGACCTATCAGGTCAAGGTCTCGCGGATCGCCGCGCTCACGGGTTTCGACTTCTCGGCGCTCGAACCACACGACCCGCTCCGCGCCGAGCCCGAGCGCCTCTTCGGCCGCGCCGCCCGCCCCCTTGAAGGTGCGGCGAGCCTGACGCTCTGAGCCTTGGCGCCGGCGGCTGGCACAGGCGTCCCGGGCCCCGACCCGGGACCGCCCGGAAGCCCTCGCCGGGCGCTTGGCGATGTGGCCCAACGGCCCCCGGAAGGACCACGGCGGCCCCCTTCGGAGAACCACCGATAGCGAGAGTTAACGGGATCGCAGGGACGATTTGACCATTTTGATAGGGGGGCAAGAACGTATAGCGAACATATAACCGTCGCGCCGCCGGTGCGATGTGCCGGGCCTCGCGCCCCGACCGGCCGGGAAGGCGCGAAGCACGAGGTCCCGGGTCCGGCCCGGGACAGGGCACGCCCGGGCCATCGCGGTCGTTCTCAGCCCTTGGGCAGATACGGGATGCCGCCAGCGAGGTCGGTGTCGTCGATCAGGTAGAAGGTGCTGACGCTGCCATCCTGGCGCGCCTTACCGAAGGGGGCATAGTCCGGATCGGCGGCAAAGGCCCTGGCGGCGTCCTTGTCCGGGAACTGGATGATGGCGATCAGGGTAAGGTCGGGAGCCGCGCCCTCCAGCGTGTCGATGGCGCCGGAGCGCGAGAGGTACTTGCCGCCGTGCTTGGCCGCGATGTCGTGCACCTTGGTGGCATAGTCCGGCACCCAGGCGTCGTCGGTCACCTTGACCTGTGCGATCAGGAAAGCTGCCATCGTCTTCTCCATCCGGTTCTCTGTTCACGAAAACGGGGCCCGGCGGGACCGAGCCCCGAGCGTGGCGCAGGCCGCCCCGGGCCGTTGCCCGGAGCGGCGCCGTCAGCGTCGCCGGCCTCTGCGCCCCCTCAGATCTCGCCGCGCGACATCATGCCGGCCATGGCATCGGCCTGGCGGATGGCGAGTGCGACGATGGTGAGCGTCGGGTTCTCGGCGCCGCCCGCCGTGAAGACCGAGCCGTCCGAGACGAAGAGGTTCGCGATGTCGTGGGTCTGGCCCCACTTGTTGACCACCCCGTCCCGCGCCTTCTCGGACATTCGGTTGGTGCCGAGATTGTGGGTCGAGGGATAGGGCGGCGTCGGCAGGGTGCGCACCGCGCCCACCGCATCGTAGATGGCGGCACCCTGCCGGTAGGCGTGGTTGCGCATCGCGATGTCGTTGGGATGATCGGTGAAGTGCACGTTCGGCACGGGCTGGCCGTACTGGTCCTTCTCGGAGGCGTGGAGGGTGATGCGGTTGCTCTCCTGCGGCATGTCCTCGCCCACGAGCCACATGCCGGCCATGTTCTCGTAGCCGTCCATGGCCGAGGAGAACTCCCGCCCCCAGGCGCCGGGGTCGAGGAAGGCCGCCATGAAGGGCACGCCGATGGAGAGGGTCTCCATCTCGTAGCCGCCGACGAAGCCGCGGGAGGGGTCGTGCTTCGCCTCGTCCTGCACGATGCCTGCCATGGTGGTGCCGCGCCACATGCGCACGGGCTCGGGGAAGATCGCGTAGACCGAGCCGGTCATGTGACGCATGTAGTTCCGCCCGACCTGACCGGAGCTGTTGGCGAGCCCGTCCGGGAACATCGAGGAGGCAGAGTTGAGAAGGAGCCGCGGGCTCTCGATCGAGTTGCCGGCGACGGCGACGGCGCGGGCCGCCTGGCGATGCTCCTTGCCGTCGCGGTCGGCGTAGACGACACCCGTGACCTTGCCCGCATCGTCGTGCTCGATCTTGAGAACATGGGCATGCTCGCGCACCTCGAGATTGCCGGTGGCCTCGCCCTCCGGGATCTCGGTGTAGGCGGTCGACCATTTCGCGCCGAACTTGCAGCCCTGAAAGCAGAAGCCCGTCTGCTGGCAGGAAAGCCGTCCGCCACCTTCGACCGCGTTGATGGCCATGCGCCCGGTATGGACGTCCTTGTAGCCGAGCTTCCTGGCGCCGGCTTCCATGACCTTGAAGTTGTTGTTGCCGGGCAGGCCCGGCAGGCCGTTGGTGCGCGTCACGCGCATCTTGGCCTCGGCCTTGGCGTACCAGGGGTCCATCTCGGCGAAATCGATGGGCCAGTCGAGGAGATTGGCGCCGGGGACGTTGCCGTAGGTGCTCGCGGCCTTCCACTCATGCTCCTGGAAGCGGAGCGAGGCGCCGGCCCAATGGGTGGTCGAGCCGCCCACCGCCTTCACGATCCAGGCAGGGAGCCCGGCGAAGTCGCGGCTGACGCGCCAGCCGCCCGAGGTGGTGCGCTTGTCGAGCCAGGCGAGCTGGCCGAAGCTGTCCCACTCATCGTTGATGTAGTCATCGGGCAGGTGCCGGCCGCCGGCCTCGAGCGCGACGACGGAGATGCCCTTCTGCGCGAGCTCGTTGGCGAGGGTGCCGCCGCCCGCGCCGGTGCCGACGACGACGACGACGCTGTCGTCGGAGGTATCGAAAGGTGCTGCCATGTCGGGTCCCTCCTCAGAGCCACGCGATGTCGTCGAAGCCGCGGTAGAGGTAGCCACCTTCCTCGTAGGAGGCGCCCTCATAACCGAAGACTGGCCAGACCTCTTTTTGGTTGTAGAGGCTGACCACCAGGTCCCCGCGGATGCCCTGGAAGAACGCCGTGTTCTCGATCTGCCGGAGAAGCGCCACGCGGTCCGCCTCCCAGCCGATGTCGAGATAGTCGCGCGCGCCCTGCCCCTCGGCCATCATGTCGAGCCCGGCGACGCCCTCCTCGAGCTGCGCCTTGTAGTCGGGATCGGCCGCGGCCTTGTCGTCATGGCCCTTGATGGCGATCGCGTAGTGCTTGTCCGGGATCCGGTCGTGCGGATAGATGTCGCGCGCCATCTGGATCAGCGTCGCGGCGGTGTGGGGGGCGACGCCCTTGGCCTCGAGCGCCCATTCCTCGCTGGCATGGGCGACGAAGCCCTGGCCGACCACGAGGCTGGCGCCGGCCACCGCGCCGGATGCGAGCAACTCGCGCCGGGTCAGGCCCCTGAACGCTTGTTTCATGATTTCCTCCCTGCTGGCTTTTTCTCTGCTTTTGCTGGCGGGCTCTGCGCGGGCGGGGCTACTGGTAGCGGCCGGCGCGCTGCAGGACCTCGATCTCGTAGCCGTCCGGGTCCTGGACGAAGAAGAACTTGGCGATGACAGGGGTGCCGGGGCCGCCCGGCGCGAATTCGACGAGCTTGCGCGGGCCGAGCCCCGCCTCCTCGAAACGTCTGTGCTCGGCCTCGAGATCGTCGACGCAGAAGGCGAAATGCCCATAGCCGTTGCCGAGATCGTAAGTCTCGGACTGGCCCTTGTTGATCGTGAGCTCGAGCTCGAAGTCGTTCTCTGCGTTGCGGAGATAGACGAGGGTGAACTTCTCGAAGTCGAGCCTGTCGGCGACCGTGAGGCTGAAGCCCTTCTCGTAGAAATCCAGCGAGCGCTGCTCGTCCAGCACCCGGATCATCATGTGGATCGCCTTCGCCATGTTCTCCCCCGGCTATGACCGTTAGGTGAACAGTCTAGGCGGGGGCGACGGGCGCTGGTGGTAGCGGGATACTACTACTACGACTACTCGGCAGCGACGGGCATCTCCGCGGCCTCGGCGGCCACGCGGCGCAGATGGACGAGGCAGGCGCAGCGCAGGAGCGAGGTGAAGTTGCGCACCTCTCCCTGCAGATCCGTCACCTCGTCATAGAGCTTGGAGCAGAACTGGGGCACCGTGATGCCCTCGCGCACCGCGATCTCGTCGAGCACGCGCCAGAAGGCGGTCTCGAGACGCACGGATGTGGAGTAGCCGCTGAGACGCATCGAGCGCGTCTCGCTCGCATACTCCGCCGGGTCCTGCCCGGCAAAGACCTGGCACATGCCATTCCTCCCATGGGCGCCGTTCGCGACGGGCCGCTGTTGCTGGCCCGTCCTGATGCGCGGGCCATGGCGAGAAGCGTACACCATATTTGCGGGACGACAACGCGATGTGTCGGCCCCGCGACGCGACGGCGGGGCACGGCATGGGGGTATGGCATGGAGCTCCGCGGCTCTCTCCGTCGACGCGCGCGCTCAGAGCCCGAGCGCGGCCGCCGTCGGCGCGGTCAGTACACCGGAGGCAGGCAGGCCGTTATCCGCCTGGAAGGTCCTCAGCGCCCGGTCCGTGGCAGGGCCGAAGACACCGTCGGGCGTGCCGATATCATAGCCACGGGCACCAAGTTCCCGCTGGAGCGCGAGCACGGCATTGCCCCTGACGCGCGGCGAGGTGAGCTGAAGCACGGTGCCGGGAGCCGTCTGGCTCTCCTCCACCGCGTCCAGGTAGATCAGCGCCTCGGGCTTTGAGACGATCTCGTAGACCCTCTCGTCCTTGTAGACGGTCGAGCGATAGAGGACGCCGTAGCAGACATACATCGTCTCCCCTTCCGAGACGATCCGCCTGCAGTCGTCCTGCCGCGGCAGGGTGGTGACGTAGACGAGCGTCGAGGTCGCGAACGTGGCGGTGAAGTACCAGCCCCAGCGCGGATAGTAGTGGTAGGTGCCCCAGCGCCAGTGGGCCGGACGCACATAAGGCGGGCGGTAGGCCGGTGGGCGCCAGAGCGGCGAGCGCCACAGGGTCGGCCGGTAGCCCGGCGGGCGGTAGCCGGGCGGGCGCGTGCCTGGACGGCCGATCGGACGCGTGAGAGGCCTGTTGGCCGGGCGCGTCGCAGGGCGTGTGGCGGGCTTCCCTGCTGGTCGGGCCCCGGGCCATGTTCCGGGACGCCCGGGCCGGACAACCGCCGGTCTCGTCGAGGGTCGGCCGGCGCCCAGCGCTCGCCGCGAGCCCGGGCGGGGTCGCGCCTGGCGGGCGGGGCGGGAACGGGCACCCTTGGGCGGGGCATGCGCGCCGCCCCGGAAGCCGCCGCCGCGCCCGCCCGGGCGGGCCTCGGCGGTATCGATGCCGAACCCCGCGGTCAGCACGCGCTCGGGCGCGGGGCCGAGGGCGAAGACGGCGAGGATGCCGGCGAAGAGCGCGGCTAGGATCGGGGAGCGTCTCATCGCTGCGCCTCCTCCGCCGCCTGGCCATCCGCCGGGGCGGGCCTGCGCGCCGGGGAGGGTGCGGCGGTGCCCGGCCGGCCCACCTCCAGGTCGGGCATCGATGCGGGGAGGTCGTCCTCGTCGGGCTCGAAGACGAAGCGTTCGGGCGCGATCTCGGGCGCGAGATCCCAGTTGCTGAGCCACGCGCGGAACTGGGGCCAGCCCTGCTCGTCAGTCTCGGTGCCGACGATGAGCAGCGGTACGGGCCGCCCGGCATCCTCCGCGATCCAGATCTGCCAGTCCTCCGTCTCACCGGCGAAGGCGATGTGATGCGCCGTCTGCCCGGCAATGCGGGTGAGGCCGATATACGCCGCCGCCTCCGCCCCCTCCGTCAGCCGCGCGGGCAGGTCGCGGGACATGACGGACCAGAGGGGCAGCACCGTGCCCGTCCGTACGCGCACTGCCGTCACAAGCGCCTCGAACCCGCCGTCAAAGGGCGCGTTGGAGTAGAAGTTTTCCTGCGGCGCGGCGATCGTGAAGGTGGCGCCGTCGTAGTAGTAGTCGCGCAGGCGAAACCCCTCCTCGGCGGTCGCGAAGAAGCCGACATCGCGGGCGATAAGATTGCTGCCGCTGCGGGTGAAGGTCAGCTTCTCGCGCTCCTCGTCCACGATGTCGTAGCTCACGAACCAGTCGAACCCGAAGGCGGGCAGATCGGCGAGAAACCCCGCCGAGGCGAGCACGATCTCGAAGGGATCGGGATCCCCAGGCCCGGCATCCTCGGCGGCCTCCCCGGGGGCGGCCGCTTCTGGAGGCTGCGGAGGCGCGGGTGACTGCTCCTGCGCCGCGCCCCGCCCTGCGGTCAGGGCCAGCGCGAGGAGAAGCGCGACGGAAGGCGCGGCAAGCGCCGGGATGGCTGGGACCGGCATGCGCACCTCGCCTTACTATCCAGGTCGGCCATCGTGGCGAACGCGGCGCGGGCGCGCAATGGCGCATGCCCTTGCGTCCGACCTCAGGCCGAGATGTCGGCCCAGTCCTCCGCTGCGGGCACGCGCCCCGCCTCCTCCGCGATGATGGCGGCGATGGTGCGGCAATCCTCCACCCCGAAGGTCAGCGGCAGGCGGAGATCGACGGTCGTCGCCAGCGTCTCGAGCGTGCGCGGCAGCGCCTGGGGCGCGCCGAGATAGCGCCAGCTGTCGAACCGGCTGGTGAAGCCCGCCGGCGCCTCGGCCCCGAACCATTTGAGCTCGACCCCGCGGCGGGCGCAGGCCAGGAGGAAGGCTGGCATGCCGGCGGTGCCGGGGCCCGTGGCGTGGAACTGGAAGGACGAGCCCACATGCGTCTCGCGCTCCGGGATCGGCACGACCTCGATGCCGGGAGCGTCAGCCAGCGCCTCCTCCATCGCGGCATAGAGCGCGTTCCAGCGAGCGATGCGCCCGTCGAGGAGCGGCAGCTCGGCGCGGAGGATCGCGGCGCGCAGATTGTCCATGCGGCCCGAATAGTTGGGCGTGTCGAGCCGGATGCGCTCAAAGACCTCCGCAGGCGGGCGCGCCCTGTGACGCTCGTAGAGCATGTAGGAGCCGGAGGTGACGATGGCGCGAGCCGCGATCTCCGCATCGTCCGTCGTCAGGATCCCGCCCTCGCCCGAGTTGAGATGCTTGTAGGTCTGCGTCGAGAAGGCGGCGACACGGCCGAAATTGCCGGAGCGCTTGCCCCCCCATGCCGCGCCCATGGTGTGCGCGCAGTCCTCGACCATCGCGATCCCGCGGGCCTCGCAGATGGCCGTGACGGCGTCCATGTCCGCGATATGGCCGCGCATGTGGCTGAGCATTAGGAAGCGCGCGCCGCTGGCCGCGGCCTTGGCGTCGAGATCGGCGGGGTCGATGCGCCAGTCCCGCCCGATCTCGACGAAGACCGGCACGCCGCCCGCGCCGTGGATGGCGCCGGGCACGGGCGCGAGGGTGTAGGCGTTGGCCAGCACCGGCTCGCCCGGGCGCAGGCCCGCCGCGAGGAGGGCGACGCGGAGAGCGTAGCCGCCGGAGGCGCAGGCGAGGCAGTAGCGCGCCCCCTGCCAGTCGGCATAGGACTCCTCGAGCAGCGCCGCCTCCGCGATCTCGCCCTCGAGCGCGTTGTAGCGGTGGAGCCGGCCCGAGCGCATGACCTCGACGGCGCGCGCGATGGCGGCCTCGGAGATCGGCTCCTGCTGGGTGAAGGGTTTGCGGAAGCGAAGCGCGCCCCCTGCCCCGGTTCCGGCACCTGCTACCGCCGCCACGTCGCCCTCAGCCATCGAGCCGCTCCTCGGCCACCTCGAAATCCCAATTCCGGCCGGGCTCGGCCTGCCGGAGGCGGAGATCGCAGGCGCGCGCATGCCCGTCCATGCCCTCGAGCCGGCTGATGCGGCTGCCGACGGCATTGATCTCGAGCGCCGCCTCGGGCTGGATCTCCTGCCATGTCAGCACCTTGACGAATTTCTGCGCGTTGAGCCCGCCCGAATATCGTGCCGCGCCCCGCGTGGGCAGGATGTGGTTGGTGCCCGCGCATTTGTCACCGTGGCTGACGGTCGAGCCCGCGCCGAGGAAGAGCGAGCCGTAGTTGCGGAGCCGCTCCTTCCACCAGTCGAGGTCCTCCGCGATGACCTGGAGGTGCTCGCAGGCATAGCGGTCCGAGACCTCGGCCATCTCCTCGCGGCTCTCGCAGAGGATGACCTCGCCATGGTTCTCCCAGGCGGCGGCGACGACCTCGCCCGACGGCCAGGTGGCGGCGATGCGGGGCATGAGGCGCATCACCGCCTCGGCCAGCGCCCGGTCGGTGGTGAAGAGCCAGACGGGGGAGTTGGTGCCGTGCTCGGCCTGGCTCGCCAGATCGACCGCGACCGTCACGGGATCCGCCGTCCCGTCGGCGATCACGGCGCTCTCTGTGGGGCCGGCGAAGACATCGATCCCGACCTCGCCGAAGAGCTGGCGCTTCGCCTCCGCCACATAGGCGTTGCCGGGGCCGACGAGTATATCCGCCGGTTTGAGCCCGAAGAGCCCGAAGGCCATGGCGGCGAGGCCGTGGACCCCGCCCATCTCGATCACCGCGTCGGCACCCGCGAGGTCGAGCGCGAAGGCGACCGCGGGATCGATGCTTTCGCCCCGGGGCGGCGATGCGGCGGCAACGAAGGGGACGCCCGCGACCTTCGCGGTCGTCACGCTCATGATGGCCGAGGCGACATGGGCGTAGCGCCCGCCCGGAACATAGCACCCGGCGGCGGAGACCGGCACCAGCCGCTGGCCGAGGCGGATGCCGGGCGCCGGTGTCAGCTCGAACTCCCGGATCGAGGCGGCCTGCGCCTCAGCGAACGCGCGCACGCGGTCGTGCGACCAGCGGATATCGTCCCGCGCGCGCTCGGGCACCGTCTCGATCAGGCGGGCCTTCTTCTCCTCGGAGAGCACGGGATCGCCCTCCCACTTGTCGAGCTCGCGGGCATAGTCGAGCGCCACCTGCTCACGCCCCTCCCGGAGGCGGGCCAGCATGTCCTCGACGCGCTCGCGCACGCGCCGGTCCGCCGCCTCGGGCTCGGCTGTGGGTTTCTTGAGCTGCTCCATGGCGTTGGCCTCCCCGTTCCGGTTTGAAGGCATCCTAGCGGCAAGCGGATAGGATGCACGTGCAATGCGCGGGCTTCGGCTGCGGCGAAGGAAGGCTTCGAAGGATACGGGCCCCGAGGGCGCACGGGCCCCGTCCCCGGCACGGCGCCATGCGTGCGGCGCGCAAGGGGCGCAGCCTTCCGGACCAGGGACGCCAAGCCAGAGACCCCGGGCCGAAGGCGCCGCGCCCGAGACGTTGGGCGAGAGCCCCCAGGCCAGAGACGCCAGCCAGAGACGCCGGGCAGGATGCACCCGTGGCGTTAGCGCTTCGTTGGGGCGACTCGGTCCACACTACCGTTGGAAGAGGTGGGCGCGCGGGAGGCTGACGGGCACTCGCGGGGGCGAAGCCTGTCGGCTGCGATGCCGGCCGCCGCCAGGGCAGTCGGCGGTGCCCGGCGCCGGCAGTCGTGGCGGTGAAGACGCCAGCCTCAGGCGGGTGCGAAGCGGGCGAGCGCGTCGCGGTCGATCTCGATGCCGAGCCCCGGGCCCTCCGGCACCCGGACCCGCCCCCGGTCATGCTCGATGGGCCGGGTCAGGATCGCCTTGCGGAAGGGCATGGGCGTGCGGTCGAACTCGAGCAGCGGCGCCAGCGGCTCCGGGCGCGGCGGGTCCGGAAGGTGGGCCGCCATGAACTGCAGCGAGGCCGCAAGCTGAACGCCCGTGCCCCAGACATGCGGGACGAGGCGGATGCCGTGGAGGGCGGCCATGTCCGCGATGCGCCGCATCTCGGTAAAGCCGCCGGTGCCGCAGATATCGGGCTGCGCGATGTCGAGGCAGCGCGTCTCGAAGGGGTCGCGAAAACCGAAACGGCCGTGCCACGTCTCCCCGCCCGCGACCGGGATCGGCTGGCCCGCGCGGACGGCGCGATATGCGCCGAGCTGCTCGGGCAGCACCGGCTCCTCGAACCAGTCGATGTCGTATGCCGCTGCCGCACGGCCGAGGGCGATGGCCTCGGTCACGTCATACCCATGGTTCGCGTCGATCATCAGGCGCATTCCGGGCCCGATGGCTTCGCGCACCGCACGAATGGTGGCGAGGTCCTCGGCCAGATCGAAGCCGATCTTGATCTTGGTGGCCTCGAACCCCTCCGCCCGGTAGCCGGCGCATTCCGCGGCAACGCAGGCCGCACGGTCCCCGCCCGCGGGGCGGAAGCCGCCGGTGGCATAGGCGGCCACATCCTCGCGCACCCGGCCGCCGAGGAGCGTGGAGACCGGCACGCCGAAGCGCTTTCCCTTGATGTCCCAGAGCGCGATGTCGATGCCCGAAAGCGCGGTGAGGCTCAGTCCGCGCTGCCCCTGGTCGCGGAAGCGGTGATAGAGCGCCTGCCAGAGGATCTCCGTCTCCAGCGGGTCGCGGCCGAGGAGGTGGGGCGCGTACGCCTCGACCACGGCGGCATTCAGCACCGCGGGGCCAAGGCATTCGCCCCAGCCCACGGTGCCATCGTCGCAGGCGATCTCGACCAGCAGATGGTCGCGGGTCTCGAACCTGGCCGAGGCGCTCTCGAACGCCGTCTCCAGCCGGTGGACGAGCCGGTGCGTATGAACGGACGCGATCTTCATCGGTGCCCTCCCTCGATCGCCGGCGCACCGCCCCATGGCTCCCGCAGGGCCGCCGCTTCAGGCGCGCTCGGTTTCCACGGCTGCGCTCGGCGCGGTCTCGTCCTCGTAGACCGCGCGGACATTGATGGTGAGATCCCCGAGATGCTCCTCGATCTCGGCCCGCGCCCGCTCGGGATCGCGCGCCTCGAGTGCTGCGACGATGGCGTCGTGCTGGCGGAGCACGCGACTGCGGCTCCGCGCCCTGCGCCCCGTGAGATACCGCACGCGCCAGAGCCGGGCCAGGAAGGCCGCATGCGTCTCGATGAGCGCGGGGTTGTGGGAGGCGCGGGCGATGGCGACGTGGAGCGCCATGTCGCGTTCGAAAAGCGCGAGCGGGTCGTCCTCTTCCACCGACGCGTTCAGGCGGGTCAGGAGCGCGCGGATCTCCGCGATCTCCCCATCGCTCGCCGCCGCGCAGGCAAGCTCGCCCGACAGCGCCTCGAGCGCCCGGAGCACCTGCGCCGCGCCCACGATCTCCTCGGAGGACGGTCGGGCGACAACGGGGCTGCGCGCGGGGCGGAGCGTCACGAGCCCTTCCTTGGCGAGCAGCCGGATCGCCTCGCGCATCGGCGTGCGGCTCACATCCATCTCGACCGCGTATTCGCGTTCCTTGATCGGCTGGCCGGGCGCGAGCCTGCCGCGCAGGATATCCCGCCGCAGCCGGTCCGCGATCTCGAGGGACAGGGCGGGCCGTGCCAATGGTCGCTCCGTTGCCGTTGCGCGCGCCGGGAGAGGGCGCGGGCGCCGCGCAACGATCCTGCGGGCGCCTTCGATTTGGTATACCAAAATGTCGGACCTGTCGACGCCCGAGCATTTATGTGCGCTCATAAATGGTATACCGTTCACAATGCGGACTGCGAATCCGTTGAACGGAACCCGAAACACGAGGTCCGCCAAAGGGGAGGAAACCATGAAACTCAGCACCATCCTGGGTGCCGCCAGCGTTGCGGCCCTGCTCGCCGGCGCCGCAGCCGCACAGTCGACCAATCTCCGCATTCAGACGCATTACGGCCCGGAGACGGTCTCGGGCAAGCTCGCCGCCCAGTTCGTCGACGACATCCAGGTGATGTCGAACGGCGAGATCACGGTCGAGATGTTCTACTCCTCCTCGGTCGTGGCCTCGGTCGAGACCTTCGATGCCGCCGCCAACGGCATTCTCGACTGCGACATGACCGGCGGCAGCTATCAGACCGGCAAGAACCCCGCCTTCCAGTTCGTGGGCGACATCATGGGCGGCTATGCGACACCCTATCAGCAGCTCTCGTGGCTCTATTACGGCGATGGCCTCGCCGCCGCACAGGAACTCTATAACGAGTACGGCATGCAGCTCGTCGGCTGGTGGGTCTACGGCCAGGAGAGCTTCGCCTCCTCCAAGCCGATCGCAAGCCCCGAAGACTTCAAGGACTGGAAGTTCCGCTCGCCGCCGGGCATGGAGACCAAGATCTTCGAAAAGCTGGGCGCCTCGCCCATCGTGATGGACTTCACCGAGATCTTCACGGCGCTCGAGACCGGGATCATCGACGGCGCCGACGCCTCGGGTCTCGCCAACAATGTGGGCCTCGGCCTCTATGACATCGTGAAGCACGCGAACTATCCGGGCTTTCATTCGATGCCGTCGGACCACCTGGCCTGCAACAAGGACGTGTGGGACGCGATGCCCGAGCATCACAAGCGGATCATGGACACGGCGATGCAGAAGCTGGCGCTCCAGACCGCGCTGACCTTCGAGAAGAAAAACGCCGAGGCGGCCGCCATGCTGCAGGAACAGGGTGTCACGCTCTACGCATGGTCGGACGAGGATCTGGCGGAGTTCCGTGCGGCGGCTCAGGCCGCGTGGAAGGAGTTCGCCACGACGGATGAGGCCAAGGCGCTCGTCGAGAGCCACCTCACCTATCTCGGTCAGCTCGGCCTCGTCGCCGAGTAACCTTTCGCCTTTCGGCAAGCCGGCCGGCGCCTCCTCGCCCGAGGAGCGCGCCGGCCACCTCCCCCTCCTCTGTCGGGAGACTTTCCATGGAGAGCGAGAGCGTCTGGCTCGGGCCCTTCCGCGGCCCCGTCCGGACCGCCGCCATCGTCTTCTGCGGCCTGACCGTCGTGATGGGCGTGTGGCTCATCGCCGGGCATTTCTGGCGCGAGGCGCCCATCAGCATGCACGACATGCTGCGTCCGGACGGCCGCGCGGAAGTCTGGGTCATGCTGGGGCTGCTGATCGCCGCGCTGCTCTCCGGATCGCTCTACTATTCGGACACGATCGGCGCCATCGAGTCCCGCCCGCAGGGGTTCTTCGACATCCTCTCGCTGGTCACGTCGCGGCTCGCCATGATGGGCGTGGTCTTCACCGTCCTGGTGATGTTCTACGAAGTGGTATCCCGCTACGTGTTCGCCCAGCCGACGCTCTGGGCCAACGAGCTCTCGCTCTGGATCGCGAGCTTCCTGTTCCTCTTCGCCGGCCAGTACGCGATGCAGCAGCGGAGCCATATCCGCATCTACCTCATCTATGACGTCATGCCGCGCTGGCTGCAGAAGGCGTCGGACATTCTCTCGACGATCCTGATCTGCGCCTTCTCCTTCGCGGTCATCTATGGCGGCTTCAACGAGGCCTGGGAAAAGATGAACCGCTGGGAGACCTTCGGCACCGCCTGGGATCCGCCGCTGCCGGCCACGCTCAAGCCCGCAATCCTCATCATCATCGCGCTGGTGGCGGTGCAGGCGATCTCCAACCTCATCGCCGACTGGAACCGCGCGCCGGAGCACCATTCCCCGGCGGACGATATCGACGAAGCGGAGATCGAGCGCATCCGCCGCTCGGTCGAGGGCAAGTAGATGGAGTTTCTCGAACTCTTCGCCTGGATGAAGGTCGCCGATATCGGGACGATGAGCCTGATCCTGCTGATCGCGATGTTCTTCCTTCTGGCGATCGGCATGCCGCTCGGCTTCGCCTCCGCCTTCCTCGCCGTCGCCACGCTGGTCATGCGCTTCGGGCCGGAGCTTCTGTTCTCGGATTTCGGGCGGGGCCCGCTCGCCGTGTTGGGCCAGGCGGTCTACCGGCAGATGACGAACTACGTGCTCATCTCCGTGCCGCTCTTCATCTTCATGGCGGCCCTGCTCGAGCGGTCCGGCATCGCGCGCGACATGTACTCGTCCCTGAATGTCTGGCTCAGCCGCGCGCGGGGCGGCATTGCCATCGTCACCTCGATCATGGCGGTCATCATGGCCGCGATGTCGGGGATCATCGGGGGCGAGGTGGTCCTGCTCGGCCTCATCGCGCTGCCGCAGATGCTGCGCCTCGGCTACAACCAGAACCTCGCCATCGGCACGATCTGCGCCTCCGGCACGCTCGGCACCATGATCCCGCCGTCCATCGTCCTGATCTTCTATGGGCTGGTGACGGAAACCTCGATCAAGGCGCTCTTCACCGCGTCCTTCCTGCCCGGCTTCATGCTGGCCTCCTTCTTCATCATCTACATCATCACCCGGACGCAGCTCCGCCCGCACGAAGCCCCCCTGCCCGAGCCCGATCCGAACGATCCGGAGAGCCGGGAGAAGGCGCTGATGTTCGGGGGCTTTCTCTGCTGTCTCGTGGCCGGGACGAGCGCGATCCTGTTCCTCCGCGCGTTCTTCCTGACGCTGACGGGAGAGAACGCGGTGACCGAGGGCGTGGACCCGATCTTCCTCGGCATGGTTGCCGACATCCCCTGGCTTCTCGGCGCCGGTGCGCTGGCAGTCGGCGTCGGCCTCTTCGCCATCGGGCGGGAGCGGACCATCGCAGGCTGGCGCATGGGCAAGGGGCTGGTAGCCCCCATCGTCGTCATCGGCGTCGTGCTCGGCTCGATCTATGGCGGCATCACGGGCATCACCGAGGCGGCTGGCATGGGTGTCGTCGCCGTCTTCGTGATCGGCCTCCTCCGCCGCGAGATGACCTTCGGGGTGGTCTGGGACAGCGTGATGCGCACGCTCAAATCCACCGGCACGATCATCTGGGTGACCATCGGCGCCGCCTCGCTGGCCGCGGCCTACACGCTCGCCGGCGGCCCGAACTACGTCGCCAACCTCATCGTGGGCGCGGAGCTGCCGACCATGGGCATCATCCTCGTCATGATGCTGATCTTTCTCATCATGGGGATGTTCATGGACTGGGTGGGCATCGTTCTCCTCATCATGCCCGTCTTCCTGCCCATCGTGCTGAAGCTGCCGGTGGAGGAGATCGGCTATTTCGGGACGCTGTCGGCGCGCGAGGTCGCGATCTGGTTCGGCGTGGTCTTCTGCATGAACATGCAGGTGAGCTTTCTCTCGCCCCCCTTCGGGCCCGCGGCCTTCTACCTCAAATCCGTGGCGCCGCCGCACATCTCGCTCACGGATATCTTCAAGGGGTTCCTCCCCTTCATCGCCATCCAGATCCTGGCGCTCTCGGTGCTGCTGATCTGGCCCGGCATCGTGACGCTGTTCCTGTGAGGCGCGGATGGCCCTGATCGAGAGCGTCCGGGCCGACCACTACCTCATCCCGCTAGAGCATGCGCTCGAGGATGCGATGCACGGCCGGATGGAGGGCTTCGAGGTCGTCACCGCCCGGGTGCGCGACGCGGACGGGGCGGAGGGCGTGGGCTACACCTTCACCTGCGGGGTCAACGGGGGCGCCATCGCGGACATCCTGGGCCGCGAGATGGCGCCGCGCGTTGCGGGCCGGGACGCGGATCTTATCGAAGCAGTCTGGAAGGACCTCTGGTGGGCCTTTCACTATGGCGGACGGGGCGGGCCGACGGTCCTCGCCCTTTCGGCACTCGACATGGCGCTCTGGGACCTCAAGGCGCGCCGCGCGGAGATGCCGCTCTGGCGGATGCTCGGCGGGTATGACCCGCGCGTGCCCTGCTATGCGGGCGGGATCGACCTCCATCTCTCCGCCCCGGCGCTGGTCGAGCAGACGCATGCGAACCGGGAGAAGGGGCACCGCGCGATCAAAATGAAGGTGGGCCGCGAGCGGCTGCGCGAGGATGTCGAGAAGATCGCGGCGATGCGCGAGGCCTTCGGGCCCGACATGGCGCTGATGGTCGACGCCAACATGGCCTACACCGCCGATGCGGCCATCCGCGCCGCGCGCGCCTTCGCCGGGTTCGACCTCACCTGGTTCGAGGAGCCGATCCCACCGGACGACCCTCTGGCCCATGCCCGCGTTCTCCGCGAGGGGGGCGTGCCTGTGGCGACGGGAGAGAACCTGCGATCGCTCTGGGATTTCCGGGTGCTGATCGAGACCGGCGGGGTGAGCTTTCCGGAGCCGGACGTGACGAATTGCGGTGGCATCACCCCGTTCATAAAGATCGCGCGTTTGGCCGAGGCCTTCCACTTGCCGGTGACATCCCATGGCGCCCACGACATCACCGTGAGCCTGCTCGCCGCCTGCCCCAACCGCAGCTACCTCGAAGCCCACGGCTTCGGCCTCGAAGACTACCTCGCGACCCCGCTCACCATAGAGGACGGCCACGCCACTGCCCCCGACCGGCCGGGCCACGGCCTGACCTTCGACTGGCAACGCCTCGAACGCCTCCGCGCCTGACCCTTGTCGAGCCGGCGGATGCTGCTCGTACTGTCGGGGGAGAAGTGCCATCGTCCGCGCCCTAGAGGCAGGCTCAGGTTAGCCATGCGACCGGTGCCCGAATCCAGTGCCGCAGCCAATGCAGGGCGCCCGGAACCGGGCCATCTGCCGCCGCATTCCGATCGGCGGCGCGACGTTGATCGTCGCGGTCGCCATCATCGGACCGAAGTTGTCGCCGTCCGCGTCGCCCTTGAGCTCGCGCAGGCCGAGCGGCGGCGTGAAGAGATCCCGGTCGCCCGCGATCACGATGCGCGGCCAGAAGTAGTCGTTCTAGTGCGCCACCACGGAGACACTGCCGAGGGCTTCGTGATCCGTGCGGGCGATCAGCCGGTGGCGCCCGTCGGCGACGGACAGGTGAAGCCCGAGATCGGCCCCGAGGTTCTCGACGTGGACCGGCGTGCCGGAGAGCGCGCCGTCCCCGATTGCAGGACATCGTGACTAGCCTCTCTCCGTCGCACCGCCCGGGTAGCAAGCTTGATCGAGCTCATGATGACGAGATATCGGACCCGCGAATGCCGGGATCGACATCGATCTTCGCTTCGCCACCTGTCACCAAGTGCGAGACAGCCTCGCTAACCGCCGATCCGGTCTCACCTTCATGACCGATCCGCCTTCCGGTCACTACCTCGCCAGCCTCCCGCTCGGCGATGTCGGCTACCGCGTCTACACGCTGCTGGACCACCCGCTCGCGCGTCTCGACCGGATCGGCCTCGCGGCTCTCGAAACCGAGATGATGGTGGTGCCGGACGATGGCGCCCTGACGCGGCGCGTCCCGCTCGAGGCCTTCGCAGCGGCAGGCCGGCCCCACCCACCGCTATTAAAGGCGGGGACCTTTCCGTTCGTCGAGGAGGCGGTTCTTCACGGTGTGGGGATCGGCGTCATGCTCGAAGACTGCGTTCTGGCCGACCCACGCCTCATCGCGCTCCCGATCGAGCGGATGGATCGCCGCTACGGGATCACCCCGACGACGCAGCCGGAACGCCGCCATCTGCGCCTGATCGCAAGCGTCTTCGAGCTCTGTGCGGAGGATCTCGATCAACCGCGTGCCGCCGATCCCGCCGCGATCTTGCGAAGGCTCGGAGCGTCTGCGGACGCCGACCGAAGAGCGTCCCTACGGCCCTGCCCCGCGCTGGATTTCCCGGGAGCTCCGGCACCTGCCGGGACGGGATCATGGGCGAGAGGACGGGCCCGCAGACCTTTCCAGCCGCGTTTCGCGGGAGCGCCGCGATCCGCGAGCCGTCGTCGCCGACGCCCTCCCCGACCGGAAATCCACGGCGCCCGCAAGCGACCGCTCGACGGGCCGCCGCTGCGCAAGCCCCATGGTGCCGACGCCGGGAAGGACGTCGGATGAACGCCAGCCACCGCACGCCACACGCAGCGCATCGTCGACGTCATGAGGCGAACGCCAAGCCGCACATGGCTCCAAGAGCGCCGACCTTCACGGCGCTCTCCGCCGCAGTGAGACTGTCATCGTAGAGTCATCCTCAGCCGCAGCGGTGAGGAGGACCGGCACCTCGACCGCATGCCATCGGAAGAGGCCATCGGAGGGACCGGAACATGCGGCGGCACTTCCATCGGCTCTCGATGCGCCAACGAGCAACCCATCCGGCAACTGACCCATAAGCCCCGCAGTCGGCCTTTATCAATCGCCCGCGGCCGGCGAGGTTGACACCGGCGGAGCGCCCGTCCTAAACGCCAGCGCACCGCAGGGCAACGCAATCCGCCGCGCCCTGGGGTCGCCCTTGGAGGGGTGGCAGAGTGGTCAAATGCAACGGACTGTAAATCCGTCGGGGAATCCCTACGCTGGTTCGAATCCAGCCCCCTCCACCATCTCCAAATTCCTGCGAGAGCTTCGCTGACAATTGTGGCGGCAGGCTCA
>JBCCDG010000059.1:0-23911 GCA_039030915.1 Pseudomonadota bacterium
CCTTCGCAGCGTTCAGCGTGATCAGGATGCCAGCACGGTCTCGCCAGTCCTTTTCCTCCGCCCGCGACGAGCGGCCGGACCTCAAGGACCGTGCGGAAATCGCCGCCGCCGTGAAACGGATGCGGGACGGGCTCTGAACGAGCCCGGGGACGATCCGCACCGCAGGCTCCTGCGCCTTCGGGGCGGGCATGCAGGCGAATTTCCCCCGCTTTTTCAGCCCGATGCCGCCCTCTTCAAAACCATAGCCTTCACCCCCATCGGTCCGGCACCCCTAGCGGGCTGCTGCCGGATCGAGGGCTGCGGCCAGCGGCTTGCGCACGGCCTTACCTTCGCTCCGCACCCCGAGATGGCGCAGATAGCGCTTCTCCAGCAGCCGGAAGACCCCGACCAGCACGAAGGTGAGCGCCATGTAGAGGACCGCTGCCGTCAGGAACCCCTCATAGGCGAGGTAGTAGCGGGCGTTGAGCGTGCGCCCCGCCCCGAGGATGTCCTGCAGCGTGATCACGCTGGCTACGACGCTGCCGTGCAGCATGAAGACGACCTCGTTGCCGTATTGCGGCAGGGCCCGGCGGAAGGCGGAGGGCAGGAGCACGAGCCAGGTGACGAGCCGCGCCGAGAGCCCGAGCGCACGGGCCGCCTCGATCTCCCCCCGCGGTACGTTGCCAAAGGCGCCGCGCAGGATCTCGGCTTGGTAAGCCGCTGAGTTCAGGGAGAAAGCGATGAGCGCGCACCACCAAGCCTCACGCAGGATCAGCCACCAGGGACCGGCCCGCACCCAGTCGAACTGCGCGAGGCCGAAATAGATCAGATAGGTCTGCACAAGGAGCGGCGTGCCGCGGAAGACATAGACGAACCCCCGCCAGAAGACGCCCGAACGCGTACGCCGATGCAGCGCGAGCCCTGCCGGCAGCGCGATCAGGAAACCGATGAGGAGCGCAAGCGCGGTGAGCTGGAGCGTCATCCAGACACCCTCGGCAAACATCGCCCAGTTCTCGAAAACGAGGTCGATCCTCATGCCGGCGCCCCCCGGGCTTCCTGCCCGCGATTGAGCCGTTTCTCGGCCCGGCCAAGCACCTGCTCGGATATGATCGTGATCGCCAAATACACAAGAAGAACAGCGAGATAGAACCAGAACTGCTGTCGCGTCGACTTGCCCGCCTTGTCCGCCAGACCGACCAGATCCGAAAGGCCTATGACGCTGACGACGGCGGTCGATTTTACCAGCACCATCCAGACATTGGCGTAGCCGGAGAGAGCCAGGCGCAAGAGCTGGGGCAGCACGACAGAGCGGAAGGCGGCGATCCGGCTGACGCCGAGCGCGCGGGCTGCCTCGCTCTGTCCCTTCGGGATCGACTGGTAGGCGCCGCGGAATGTCTCGGTCAGGTAGGCGCCATAGATGAAGCCGATGGCGAAGACGCCAGCACCGAACTTCGAGACCTCGATATGATCGAGGTCGAGGACATTTCCAACCGTGTTCACAAGCCTTTGGCCGCCGAAGTAGATCAACAGGATGAGGACGAGATCGGGCACGCCGCGCACGAGCGTGGTGTAGGTCGCGGCCGGCCAGGCATATCGACGCCGGCCCGAGAGCTTGGCGGCGGCGCCGAGCCCGCCGAGGGCGGTGGCGAGTGCGAGGCTGAGGATCGCGAGGGCGACGGTGACGCCCGTGCCCTGGGCGAGAAGCGGCGCGTATTCGACAAGCTCGCTCATGCGAACGCCGGCGCGGGCGATGGCGAGATGGCCACGGTGGTCCCCCACAAAGGACCACCTGCAGCGAGCGTCAACGGCGCGCCGATGGCCATTCGGCCAACGGCGCCCGCGTGGGCGTGTGGAGGACGGGTCAGACGCCGGCTCCGTAAACGTCGAAATCGAAGTACTTCGACTGGATCTGCTCGTAGGTGCCATTCTCGCGGATCGCGTCGATCGCGGCCGAGAAGCTGTCGCGCAGATCCTCCTCGCCCTGGCGCACCCCGATGCCGGCGCCGTTGCCGTGGTATTTCGGAATGGCGTAGGAGCCGCCGAAGAAGGCGTAGCCGGCGCCGGACTCGGTCTTGAGGAAGCCGTCATCCATGGCGATCGAGTCCGCCATCACTGCGTCGATGCGCCCGGCGGCGAGATCGAGATAGGCTTCGTCCTGGGTGCCGTAGAGCTTGAGCTCGACCGAGGGGAACTCCCCCTCCATGAAGTCCTGATGGATCGTGCCGCGCTGGACGCCCACCACCTTGCCCTCGAGGCCCGCCGGCGTGTCGGTGATGCCGTTGGCGATGGACGCGTCGGAGGCGATGAACTTCGCGGGCGTCTGATAGTACTTCTCGGAGAAGTCGATGACCTGCTTGCGCTCGTCGGTGATCGACATCGACGCGATGATGGCGTCGCACTTGCCCTCGAGCAGCGCGGGAATGATGCCGTCCCATTCGGTCTGCACCATCTCGCAGGACTTGCCCATCTCGTCGCAGAGCGCGTTGGCGATGTCGATGTCGAAGCCGACGACCTCGCCCGAGGAGGTGGTCTCGGAGAACGGCGGGTAGGCGCCCTCCACGCAGATGTCGAGATCGGCGGCGAACGCTGGCGTGGCGAAGAGGCATACGGCAGCGGCGACGAAGCGGTTCATGCCCGGTTTTCTCCCTGTGGATACGGTTTCCGGCCGGTATTGGGGGCGGGATTGGCGCGCGCGTCAATGCCCGCTATGGGCGATGACGCTGCGAAACCGGGTGCTGAAGGCCGGTATCGGCGCAGAACCTGGCCGATGGCGCGACCCGCCGGCTCTTGGACATGTAGGGGCGGCGGTAGGGGCCGCACCCTTCCCGAGCGCGGCGGCGCAGTTGGTGGCGCCGGGGAGGGGTGGCGGCGCGGCCCCGAATGCGGCCGGGGGGCGGCGCGGCGGTTATTCGAGGCCCATGCGCAGCATCTCGATCTCCTGGCGGAGGCGTTTCAGCTCGAGCTCGTAGAGGCGCATGCAGTCGATCCGCTCGGGCTGGCGGCCGAGCGGGATGACGATCCGGGCATAGCCGAGGGCGTTCACCCCGCTGTCGTCGTCGAAGCGGTTCGAGCCGAACAGATCCTCGTTCTCGGAATTGAGGGCGAGGCCTAGGTCGAGATAGGGCCCCGAGCTGTTGATCGACTGCGAACAGCGCGTGCCGGTCGCGGATTCGATGGTGTCGGAGCCGCCCGAGCCGCGCGGCGCGCTCGGCAGGAACAGCCCGCCCTCAGCGCGCGCTGCGCCGGCCGGTGTAAGTGCCGCACACGCGAGCAAGGATGCTGCCCCGAACATCCGCCGGCATGACGCAGAGCGCGACCTTCCGCTCCACCGCCATCTCGGGGATGTCGAAGACGAAGACGACACGCCTTCGGCGCTTGGGACCGATGCGGATCCGGCTTGGCCGGGCTTCGGCGCTGAGAGCTTCTGTCTCAAGATCCAACTCCATGGGTCGGAGATCGAAGGTCATCACGCGGTCGTAGGGATTGTGCACATGGAGGTAGAAGCCCTTGCGATCGCTGGGCGTGTTCCCGTCCTTGCGCATCGGCGAGAGACCTTGCGCGGCGGCGGCTTCTGCCAGCGCCATGACTGCGAGGGATGCGAGTACCGTCTTCAGAAACATGTCAGCACCGTTCGCATCCGGTAGTTCCCCTCTGTCAAGCCGACGGGGGTGTTGAGACGGGCGTCGATCAGGACATCGGCGATGATCGAGAGGCCGGTGTTGAAGCTGGTGCTGCTCTGCGTGAAGGACTGGTTCACGCCGGAGAGGCCGCCGAGCCCGCGATAGGCGACCTCGAGGCTTTGCCCGGTGGTGTTGTAGGGGCCGGGAGCCTGCACGAGGACGGGAGGGTCGACCCTGACCGTGAAGTTGCCGACCGCATCTACCTCGACGCGGCTGGACATCCCGCCGGGGATTGCGCTCGAGAGGCGCTCCCCGGTGACGGAAGCGGTGACCTGCCCGCCCTCGCGGAGCAGGATCTGGCAGAATGCCGTTTGCGCTGCGGCATGACCGCCTGCGGAGAGACCAACGATGATCGCGAGCGTGGCGGCGATCCGCCTCACGGCGAGCATGTGACCGTGGTCCTGACTGTGTAGTTGCCGGTGGGGAAGGAGTTGGCGTTGTTGATCCGGGCAAAGATGCTGACGCTCGAGGACGAGGTGGCGCCGATCGAGTTGTTGCTCGAGGTGCTGGTGTAGGCCTGGTTGACCGCGGCGAGCCCGCCGGCGCCGACATAGCGGACCTCGACGACCTCACCGCTGTTGTCGTAGGCGCCGGGCGCGTTCGTGACGTTGGGTGCGCCGACGGTCAGCGTGTTGGCGCCGAAGGATACGACCTCGATGGTCGCGGCGGAACCCGCCCCCTCCTCCGAGCCGAGAATGCCGCCATCCGCAGAGACGTCGAGCGTCCCGTTGCTGTTGACGGTGAGCGAGCAGTTGTTGTTGACGACACCGTTGAAGTCGACATCGACGGCGAAAGCGCTGCCGAGCGCGGCGTAGATACCTCCACCGGCGATCGCGGCGATCACGAGCCTGCGCATGTCCGTCCTCCGTCTCCACTCGGCGCAGATCTAGCGAGGACTGGATAACATCGCGTGAACGCCCCTGCGCCGGCACGCAGGATCATTACGCAGGTGCGGCATTTGAGGGCTGGCCAGCGGCGCGGGCGGGGTTTATCCCTCTTGCCCGGAATGGAAACTATTTCCGCAACGGGAGGCATGATGGCCGACGTCAACCGGGGCAATCGCCCGCTCAGCCCGCATCTTTCGATCTACAAGCCGCAGCTCCATTCGGCGATGTCGATCTTCTTCCGGATCACGGGCATCGGGCTGACGCTGGGCGCGTTGCTGACCGTCTGGCTGTTCCTCGCCGCCGCAACGTCGGACGATTACTTCGCCACGGTCGAGTGGTACGTGACGTCCTTCGTGGGCGATCTGATCATGTTCGGCTCGCTTGCAGCGCTCGTCTACCACACGCTGGGCGGGATCCGGCATCTCTGGTGGGACACGGGGCGCGGCTTCGGGATGGAGAAGGTCCACAAGTCGGGCCAAGCGATCCTGGCCGGGACCGCCGTCATCACGCTTCTCATCGCGTTCGCAAGCTGAGGGAGGTGCCAATGTCCTACCGTACACCCCGCGCCCGCGCCGCCTTTCTCGGCTCCGCCCATGACGGCGTCCACCACTGGTGGACGATCAAGCTGACCTCCTACGCGCTGGTGCCGCTCACGATCCTCTTCGTCATCCCCTTCGCGGGCGTGCTGGGCGAAGGGCGGGACGCGATGCTGGCGCTCTATGGCGATCCCTTTCACGCGATCGTCGCCGCGCTCTTCATCGGTGTGACGTTCTACCACCTCTATCTCGGGCTGCAGGTGGTCCTGCAGGACTATATCCATGACAAGGGACAGCTGATGGCCGGGCATATCGCGGCCATGGCCGTGTGCGGGCTGGGTGGCGTCGCCGGGGTCTTCGCCGTCCTCAAGATCGCCTTCACCGGCTGATCGCCCCAGCCCGCGCCGCGGCGCGCCCGGGAAAGACAAGAAGGAGCAGGCGGATGTCCGCTTACGAATACACGGACCACAAATACGATGTCGTCGTGGTGGGCGCCGGCGGCTCGGGCCTGCGGGCGACGTTGGGCATGGCCGAGCAGGGGCTGAAGACGGCCTGCATCACCAAGGTGTTTCCGACGCGGTCGCATACGGTGGCCGCACAGGGCGGGATCGCGGCGAGCCTCGGCAACATGGGGCCGGATTCGTGGCAATGGCACATGTACGACACCGTGAAGGGGTCGGACTGGCTGGGCGATGCGGATGCGATGGAGTATCTCGCCCGCGAGGCGCCGAAGGCGGTCTACGAGCTCGAGCATTACGGCGTGCCGTTCTCGCGGACGGAAGAAGGGAAGATCTACCAGCGCCCCTTCGGCGGACACACCACCGAGTTCGGCGAGGGGCCGCCCGTGCAGCGCACCTGCGCGGCCGCCGACCGGACCGGGCACGCGATCCTGCACACGCTCTATGGCCAGTCCCTCAAGAACGACGCGGAGTTCTTCATCGAATACTTCGCGACCGACCTCATCATGGACGATGACGGCACCTGCGTCGGCGTGATCGCCTGGAACCTGGAGGACGGGTCGATCCACCGGTTCTCGTCCAAGATGGTCGTGCTGGCGACGGGCGGGTACGGGCGCGCCTATTTCTCGGCCACCTCGGCCCACACCTGCACCGGCGATGGCGGGGGCATGGTGGCGCGGGCCGGCCTGCCGCTCCAGGACATGGAGTTCGTGCAGTTCCACCCAACCGGCATCTACGGCGCGGGCTGCCTGATCACCGAGGGCGCGCGGGGCGAGGGAGGATATCTCACGAACTCCGAAGGCGAGCGTTTCATGGAGCGCTATGCGCCGACCTACAAGGATCTGGCGAGCCGCGACGTGGTCAGCCGCTGCATGACCATGGAGATCCGCGACGGCCGCGGCGTGGGTGCGGAGAAGGACCACATCTTCCTTCACCTCAACCATCTGCCGCCCGAGACGCTGCATCAGCGGCTGCCGGGGATTTCGGAAAGCGCGCGGATCTTCGCCGGCGTCGACGTCACCAAGGAGCCCATTCCGGTGCTGCCGACGGTGCATTACAACATGGGCGGCATCCCCACGAACTACTGGGGCGAGGTGCTGAACCCCACGCAGGACGACCCGGACCGGATCGTGCCAGGCCTCATGGCCGTGGGCGAGGCGGGCTGCGCGAGCGTGCACGGCGCGAACCGTCTCGGTTCCAACAGCCTCATCGACCTCGTGGTCTTCGGCCGTGCGGCGGGCATCAAGGCCGCCGAGGTAGTGGATCCGAAGACCGCGGTGCCGGACATCAATGCCGTCAGCGTCGACAAGTCGATGGAGCGCTTCGACAGGCTGCGCCACGCCAAGGGCTCGGTCGGCACGGCCTCGCTACGCCTCAGCCTCCAGCGGGCGATGCAGGAGGATGCGGCCGTCTTCCGCACGGAGGAGACGCTGAAATCCGGCTGCGCGCGGGTCTCGAAGGTCGACAGCCTCTTCGACGATGTCTCGGTCACGGACCGGTCGCTGATCTGGAACTCGGATCTCATGGAGACGCTGGAGCTGGCGAACCTCCTGCCGAACGCGCTGGCCACGGTCTACTCGGCCGAGGCGCGGCAGGAGAGCCGGGGCGCCCATGCGCGCGAGGACTACAGCGAGCGCGACGACGAGACCTGGCGCAAGCACAGCCTTGCCTGGGTGGGCGAGGACGGCACGACCACGCTGGCCTACCGCCCCGTGCATACCGATCCGCTGACCGGCGAGAACGCGGGCGGCATCCCGCTGAAGCGCATCGCACCGAAGGCGCGCGTCTACTGAGGCAACGCCCCGGATGGGGGGCTTGGAGGCAGTGATGACAGGCGTCCTCGTTTCGATCGCGGTTGCGAGCTTCATTGCCGCTCAGGCTTCGGGGGCGGGCGCGCCCCTGCGGATCGTGTTGCCGGCGGCGGCCGGGGTCGCTGGCGTGCTGGCGGCCTTCTGGGCGATGGCCATCGAGACGCTGTTCCCGCATCCCGATTTCTGGGCGCATGTGCTGGAGGCGATGGCGGTGAACTTCGTGCTGGCGGCCATGGGGGCCGCGGCCTTCACCTTCGCCACCGGAAACCTCATCGCCAAGATCGCGGCCTACAAGCAGAAGTATCCGGACCGGTGATGGCGGCGCCTGCCCCAGAGCCCCCGGCCTTCCCACCGCCCGGCCGCCGCACGGCCGAGGAGATCGAGCGCATCCGCGCCTGGCGGGTGGAGAAGGCCAAGCGCTGGTTCGCGGAGGCGGCGGAGGGCGCGGAGGACCGGCACTGCAACATCTGCGGGCATCGCGGCCGCTTTGCGCCCGTGCGTCACAAGGTCGAGACCTGGTGCCCGGCCTGCGACAGCCGGCCCCGGCACCGGCTGATGGCGCTTTGGCTGAAGCGGGCGCTGCCGCTGCGGCCGGGCCTGCGCATCCTGCATTTCGCGGCCGAGCCCTGGATGCGCGACATCGCGCGGGCGGCGGGGTGCTTCTACGAGACCGCGGACCTCAACGACCGGTTCGACCTGCAGCTCGACATCACGGGCATGAAGCTGCCGGCGGGCGACCGTGACATGATCATCGCGCATCACGTGCTCGAGCATGTGGATGACCGGGCGGCGCTGGCGGAGCTTTTCCGAGTGCTGCGCACCGGCGGGCGCGCGGTCCTCAGCCTGCCGATCATCGAAGGCTGGGACGAGACGCTGGAGCTCGGCCGCCTGCCGGAGCGGGAGGCGCGGCGCTACTACGGCGATCCGGACCATCTACGCTTCTACGGCCGGGATGTGCGCGAGCGTATTCGGGAGGCGGGCTTCACGCTCGAGGAATTTGTGGCCGAGGAACCGGATGTGGCAACCCACGCGCTCAATCGCGGGGAGCGGCTCTTCATCGGGGTGAAGCCCGCATGAGCGCGGCTGCCGCCCCCCTGCCCTCCGCCGCCCGTCCCGCGACGCTGGAGGAGACGCTGCCGCCGCAGGGCCTGGCGAAGCGGCTGGAGAAGCGGCTCCGCCGGCCGGCGATGCGGCAGCTCCGCGCCCTGGCGGCGGAGACGGTCATCGCGCCGGAGCCATGGGGCGAATACGACCCCGGCGCGCGCGGCGAACGGCTGATCCGGGCAGCGCGACGGGCGCCCTTCCTGCGCTCGACCGTGCGGGCGCATGTCACGCTCAAGCTGGCGGAGATAACCGGTGGGCCGATCGATGCGCGCTATTGCGGGTATCCGCTGCGCTTCTACCCGGCCCGGTCGGAGAGCGCGCGGCTGATGCTGCTGGCGCCCGAGCGCTATCAGGCGGAGGAGTTCGCGTTCCTTGCCGAGCATGGGCAGCGCGACGGCCTCTTTCTCGATATCGGCGCGAATGCCGGGGCCTACAGCTTCTGGGCCGCGAGCCTGGGCTGGCGGGTGCTGGCCTTCGAGCCGGACCCCTTCATGCACGATACGCTCGCCGCCAACATCCTGATGGCCCGGGCCGGGGTGGCCGAGGCCGCGGTGCCCATCGACCTCGCGCGCGTGGCGCTGGGCGAAAGGGGGCAAGCCGGCGCCTTCAGCCAGCGCGTCCAGTCCCTCGTGGCCGGCACGGAAGACATGGTGGAGGTGACGACGGACCTCCTCCACGCCGTCCTCGACGAACGCAGCATCCGCGCCGTCGGCGCGCTCAAGATCGATGTCGAAGGGGCGGAGGACCGGGTGCTGATCCCGTTCTTCAGCGAGGCCCCTGCGTCGCTTCACCCCCGTGCAATCCTCATCGAGCACGTGGCATCACCACTCTGGAAAGAGGACGTGATGCAGGTGCTTGGCGAACACGGCTACCGCGCCGTGTTCCGCAACGCCCACAACACCGGCCTTATCCGCCAAGACTGAAGGAGCCTCCGATGGTCGAGCTCGCCCTGCCGAAGAACAGCCAGATCAAGGTCGGCAAGACCTGGCCGAAACCCGAGGGCGCGAAGAAGCCGCGCGAGTTCCGCGTCTATCGCTGGGATCCGGATACGGGCGACAATCCGCGGGTCGATACCTATACCATCGACCTCGAGGACTGCGGGCCGATGGTCCTGGACGCGATCATCAAGATCAAGAACGAGGTCGACCCGACGCTGACCTTCCGCCGGTCATGCCGCGAGGGGATCTGCGGCTCCTGCGCGATGAACATCGACGGCACGAACACGCTCGCCTGCCTGAAGGGCATGGACGAGATAGACGGGCCGGTGAAGATCTATCCGCTGCCCCATATGCCGGTGGTGAAGGACCTCGTGCCCGACCTCACGCACTGGTACGCGCAGCATGCGAGCATCAAGCCCTGGCTCGAGACCAAGACCCCGGCGCCCGAGAAGGAGTGGCGCCAGTCCGAGGCGGACCGGGAGAAGCTCGACGGGCTCTATGAATGCGTGATGTGCGCCTGCTGCTCCACCTCCTGCCCGAGCTACTGGTGGAACGGGGATCGCTACCTTGGCCCGGCCACGCTGCTCCACGCCTATCGCTGGATCATCGACAGCCGGGACGAGGCGACGGGCGAGCGGCTGGACGATCTTGAGGATCCCTTCCGCCTCTATCGCTGTCACACGATCATGAACTGCGCGAGCACCTGCCCGAAGGGTCTGAACCCGGCGAAGGCGATTGCCGAGATCAAGAAGATGATGGTCGAACGCACGCTCTAAGGCCCTATCTCGTCTCGCATCGCATCACCGCCTGCACCGATGCAGGTTGGCAAGCTGCCCGCAGCGGTTAGGCTGCGGGCTCCTCTCAGAAAGCGAGGCTCCCATGGCCATGAAACCGAACGCCCCCCGCGGGGGGACTCTCGACGCATTGGCGGCGGAGGCCCGTGCGGGCCGGATGGACCGACGGGAATTCGTCGCGCTGGCGAGCGTGCTGGGTGCATCCGCCGCGGGTGCCTACGGCATGCTCGGGCTGCCGGCGCCGGCACGGGCGGATGACGGCGAGCCCGTGAAGGGTGGCACGCTGCGCGTCGCCATGCTGGTCAAGAACATCGACGATCCGCGGAAATACGACTGGCCGGAGATGGCCAACGTGGCCCGCCAGTTCTGCGAGACGCTGGTGCGGTGGGAGCCGGATTTCACGTTCTCGGGCCAGCTCCTCGAAAGCTGGGAGGTGAGCGAGGATGCGCAGACCTACCGGCTTAGCCTCCGCCAGGGCGTGACCTGGACCAATGGCGACGCGTTCACGGCAGAGGACGTGGCCTACAACATCGCCCGCTGGTGCGATAAAGGGGTCGAGGGCAACTCGATGGCCACGGCCATGTCCTCCCTGATCGACGAGGAGACGGGTCAACTGGCCGAGGGCGTGGCCGAGATCGTGGACGATCACACACTGGTGCTGAAGCTGCCGCGGCCGGACATCTCGCTCATTCCCGCGTTCTCGGACTACCCCGCGCTGATCGTGCATCGCGGCTTCGACGAGGCAGGCGGCGACCTCGCGACCGCGCCCATCGGCACGGGTCCCTTCGAGCTCGAGGAGATCGAGGTGGGTGTCATGGCCCGGGTGAAACGGCGCGAGACCGGCACGTGGTGGGGCGGCGAGGCACCGCTCGACGCCATCGAGTTCATCGATTTCGGCACCGACCCTTCGGCGACCCTGAACGCGCTCGAGGCCGAGGAGGCGCATGTCAACGACGAGACGCCGGCGGACCTGATCGAGCAGCTCGACGCCATCGGGCTGGTGAAGAAGGAGAAGGAGACGGCGCAGACCATCGTCGCCCGCATGAACGTCAACGCCGCGCCCTACGACAATGTCGAGGTGCGCCGCGCCATCCAGATGATCGTCGCGAACAAGGGTGTCATGGCGCTCGGCGTCGCCGGGCGCGGACTGGTTGCGGAGAACCATCACGTGGGGCCCATGCATCCGGAATACGCCGATATCGGCGCGCCGGCGCATGATCCGGAGGCGGGTGTGGCGGCGCTGCAGGCGGCCGGGCACGGGGAGACGGAATTCGACCTCGTCTCCATCGACGGGGATTTCCAGCGGACGACGATGGATGCGGTGGCCGGGCAGATGCGGGCGGCAGGGCTGAACGTGAAGCGCACGGTCATCCCCGGCGCGACGTTCTGGAACAACTGGACGGGCTATCCCTTCTCCGCCACCGACTGGGGCGGCCGGCCGCTCGGCGTTCAGGTTCTGGCGCTGGCTTATCGCTCGGGCGAGGCGTGGAACGAGACGGGCTATGCGAACCCCGAATTCGACGCCGCACTCGACGAAGCGCTCGGCACCTTCGACGCGGAGAAGCGGCGGGGCATCATGGAAGGCTTGCAGACCATGCTGCGCGAGAGCGGCGTGATCATCCAGCCCTACTGGCGCAAGCTCTACCTGCACCACGTGCCCGAGCTGAAGGGCTACGAGCGCCACCAGGCGCGCGAAATGCACCTCGACAAGGCCTGGCTCGAGAGCTGAGGCCCCTGCGACCGGGGCAGGCGGCTCGGGTGGCACCCCGGCCGCCTCGTGCCCTTGTGCTTGGCAGCGGCGGCGAAAATGGCGAATGTTCCTCCCAGCATTGCGCTTAGCGTGTGCGAGATAAAGGCGGCAAAGCCGTCATCTTCAGGGAGACCATCATGACCAGCTTCAATCGCCGCCGCCTGATGCAGCTCGGCGCTGCGGGCGCGGCCCTCGCCTCCGCGCCGCGCTCCTTCGCGGCCGAGCCCAAGAAGGGCGGCATCATGCGCATCGGCCGCGCGCATGGCTCGACCACGGACAACCTGGACCCGGGCGTCTGGGAGAACGACTTCACCATCGGCCAGGCCTTCGCCTACTGCAACTACCTGACCGAGATCGATGAGACCAACGCCCTCACCCCCGAGATCGCAGAGAGCTGGGAGGCGACGCCGGACGCCAAGAGCTGGGTCTTCAAGATCCGCAAGGGCGTGACCTTCCACAACGGCAAGGACGTGACGCCGGAGGATGTGGTCGCCTCGATCAACTACCACCGTGGACCGGACGCGAAATCGGCCGCGGCCGGCATCGTGGGCCAGATCGAGGACATCAAGGCGGACGGAGACAACGTCGTCTTCACGCTCGCCGGCGGCAACGCCGACTTCCCCTTCATCATGTCGGACTATCACCTCGCCATCCTGCCGAGCGCGGACGGCAAGATCGACTGGGCCAACGGGATCGGCTGCGGGCCCTACAAGATCACGAGCTTCGAGCCGGGCGTGCGCTCGACCTACGAGAAGCATGCCGACTACTGGAAGAGCGACCGGGCGCATTTCGACGGGATCGAACAGCTCTCGATCTCGGATGCCGCGGCGCGGATCAACGCCCTACTCACAGGCGAGGTCGACGTGATCGACCGCGTGGATCTCAAGACGGTCGAGCGGCTGAAGCGCGCCCCGGGCGTCGCCGTGGAGCAGACGAACGGGAACCAGCACTTCACGCTGCCGATGGATACGCGCGTGGCGCCCTTCGATAATGTGGATGTGCGCCGGGCGCTGAAGTTTGCCCTCGACCGGGAAGATCTGCTGCAGAAGATCCTGCGGGGCTACGGCACGCTCGGCAACGACCACCCGATCGGGCCCGCGAACACCTATCTCGACACGGAACTCGAGCAGGTCGCCTACGACCCGGACAAGGCGAGGTTCCACCTGAAAGAGGCGGGGCTCGACAGCCTTTCGGTGGACCTGCACATGTCCGAAGCGGCCTTTGCGGGCGCGGTCGATGCGGGCAGCCTCTATGCCGAGAACGCGGCAAAGGCGGGCATCACGATCAACGTGGTGCGCGAGCCGGCGGACGGCTACTGGTCCAATGTCTGGATGAAGAAGGGCTGGGTCGGCTCCTACTGGGGCGGGCGGCCGACCGAGGACTGGATGTTCAGCCAGGTCTATCAGTCGGGCGCGGACTGGAACGAGGCGCACTGGTCGAACGAAGGCTTCGACAAGCTCCTGACGGAGGCGCGCGCCGAGCTCGACCCGGCCAAGCGCGGCGAGATGTATGGCGAGATGCAGCGCATTCTGAGGGACGATGGCGGCTCGGTCATTCCGATGTTCTCGTCCTACGTCTTCGCCCGTTCCACCAAGCTCGATCGCGGGGCGAACATGGCCTCGAACTGGGATATGGACGGGCACAAGCTGGTCGAACGCTGGTGGTTCGCCTGACCGGGCACCCCCTGCTCCTGAGACGATGCGGCGCCGCTCCCTGGGGGAGCGGCGTTTTTCGTTCAGGCCGTCGCCGCCCGGCCGCCTAGCCGCCGCCGCAATTAGGCCATGCCGCGCTGTCACGAACCGCGATGGGAGCTGCCTAGGGGTACGGCGGAAACCGAAGATTGAACATGCGTGATCCACACTCGCCGGCGTCAGCCGTCGGCGCGGAGCATCTGTTCTCTGCCGCGGGGGCGGCGTAAGCGAGGGAGACGACCGTGCAGGACCAGTCCACAGCACCGAACGCGACGCGGGAGCATACGCCGCCGGCCTGGTACGAGGAGCTGTCCACGGGTGTCACGATCCGCTCGCATTTCGTGCTCTCGGGCAATGTGCGCGACCTCTATCCCGCCGCGGGGCCCGAAGGCGTGACGTTCCTCTCCTTCGAGGCGACGCTCTGGCACATCCTGCGCCGCCGCCGCGTGGGCGCCCTACTGGTGCACGACCCGGTGGACGGGCTGCGCCTGCATGAAGGCTGCGACGCGCGCTATGGCGAGGTGCTGGCGAAGTGCGGCATCACGCTCGGCGAGCGGGCCGAGACGCCGGCCACCCTCGCGGCGCTGGCGACGAAGGTGGCGCGGGAGAGCCGGCTGAGCCTCGCGCTGATGGTCGACTACGCCTCCGCGCTGATGCGCACGTCGGCGGCGCAGGCGGACGCGCTCTTCGTCGCGATGGACCAGCTTTCGCGCGGGAAGCCGCAAGCGCGGCCGCAGAAGGGCTGGGACTGGCCGCCGCAGAACCCGGTCTTCTGGGTGGTGGAGCGGTCGGGCGACGTGCCGGAATGGTTCTCCACAGGCAATCCGGGATTGCGCGATCTGATCATCGGGATGCCGGATCTCTCGGATCGTGCGACCTTTCTCGACAAGATCACCGAGGACTTGCCGAGCGACAGCGAGGCGGGGGAACGCGCCAAGCGTATCGAGCAAGTCGCGGTGCAGTGCGACGGCATGCAGCTCAAGGACCTCGAGCGCATCGCGCGGCTGGCGCGCACGGCGGGACGCGGGATCGAAGGGCTGGGCGAGGCGCTCCGGAGCTATCTGATCGGCACCGCGCGCGATCCCTGGACCAGCCCCGTGATGCGCAGCCGCGTTAAGGGCGCCAAGCCGCTGATCGAGCAGCGCGTGAAGGGCCAGCACCGCGCGGTGGAGCGGACCTACGACATCCTCGTCCGCTCGATCATGGGCCTTTCGGGCGCACACACGACCCGCAAGGGCGGGCGGCCTCGCGGGCTTCTCTTCTTCGTCGGGCCCACCGGCACCGGCAAGACGGAGCTGGCGAAGGCTGTGACGGAGGTGCTGTTCGGCGATGAGACGGCGATGCAGCGCTTCGACATGTCGGAGTTCATGAACGAGCAGTCCATTGCCAGGCTGATCGGCGCGCCACCGGGCGCGCCCGGGCACGAGGACGGTGGCGAGCTGGTCAATGCCGTGCGCGAGCGGCCCTTCTCGGTCTTTCTCTTCGACGAGGTGGAGAAGGGGCATCCGCGCATCCTCGACGCCTTTCTCCAGATCCTCGACGACGGCCGGCTTACGGACAGCCGCGGCGAGACGGGCTATTTCTCCGAAGCACTGATCATCTTCACCTCGAATGTCGGCATGCAGGGGGCGGACAAGTCCTCCAATGCCGGCCAGGTCATCCTGCCGTCGGACAGCCCGGACATGGTCGAGCGCAAGCTGATCGACGCGGTGAGCCACCATTTCAAGACGGAGCTGCGCCGGCCCGAGCTGATGAACCGCATCGGGCAGAACATCGTGCCCTTCGAGTTCATCAACCCGCGTTCTGCCACGTCGATCTTCGACGGCGTGCTCGACCGCGTCACGGCAGCGGTGGAGGAGATGCACGGGGTGGCCGTGCGGCTGGAGGATCTGGCGCATGACCAGCTCCTCGATCTTTGCACCACCGAGCTCAACGATGGCGGGCGCGGCATCGGGAACAGGATCGAGACCTATTTCATCAATCCGCTCGCGCGCTTCCTCTTCCAGCATGAGACGCAGGGGGAACTGGTGATCGCGGAGCTGCGCGACGAGGGCGGCGACATCGTGCTGGTGCCGGCGGAGAAAGAGCAGGCTTCGGCCAAGAAAGCTCCGGCAAAGGAAGCCTCCGACAATGGGGCCGCCAAGAAGCCCCCGGCAAAGAACGCCGCCGCAACGTCCAAGGCCGGGTAGACACGCGCCCCGCCCTTTCCTGCGCCGCGCGCACGGGACCCGTGCAAGCCCTGCCCGGTTGCGGGGCCGCACGCCATCGCCATCTTGTCCGGACGCGGCCAGCGGGGCCGCCGTCAGAAACGGGAGGGCGCGATGGCCCATGCCTATGCTGAGATCGCCTTCACCCCGGCCGTACGCGCCGAGCAGGAGCGTCTGGGGAGCCGGGCGCTCTACACCCGCTTCGAGGGCGGCCCGGCCGTCAACGACCGGATCGGAGATGCCGAGGCCGCCTTCATCGCGACGCGGGAGAGCTTCTATCTCGGCTCCGTCAGCGAGACCGGCTGGCCCTACATCCAGCATCGCGGCGGGCCCGCGGGATTTCTGAAGGTGCTGGGGCCGACAACGCTCGGCTTCGCGGATTTCAGGGGCAACCGCCAGTACGTGACGCTCGGCAACCTATCGGGCGATGATCGCGTCTCGCTCTTCCTGATGGACTACGCCCGGCGCGGGCGGCTCAAGATCTTCGGCCGGGCGCGGGCGAGCGAGGAGCCGGAGGTGCTGCAACAGGTGGCGCTGCCGGACTATCGGGCGAAGGTGGAACGCGCGATGCTGATCGAGGTCGAGGGGGTCGACTGGAACTGCCCGCAGCACATCACCGAGCGCTTCACGCTGGCCGAGATCGAGGAAGTGACGGGCACCCTCACCCGCCGCGTCGCGGAGCTGGAGGCCGAGGTCACCCGTCTGCGCGAGGCCGCGCGCTGATCCGACGGCGAACGCCGCGAGCCGCGGTCGGTTGCGCGGCACCACGCGATGGCATGGAGCGCTGCGCCCGCGCTCCGGGAGCCGTCGGCGAGGCCGTGCTGCGTGAATGCCGCTCACGCTGGGGCGGCGGCTTTTCACGACAGCGCCCGCCACGTCTCCGCTAGGCTGTACCGCATTGGAACAGTGACTGTCGGGAGCGTGCCATGCCCGCATCGAAGATTGCCGAGCGCGAGGCCCCGGGCGGGCGCAGCCGGCTCGAGACCTGGAAGGTCAGCGAGACCGGCAAGCGCTTTCACGCCCTTCTCCAGAAGGGCCCCTTCGCAAGCCTCGCCTTCGACCACGGCGCGCTCCTCGCCCGCGAGGTCGAGGACGGGGTCGTGCGCGAGATCGTCGATACCATCCGCGTCGACACCGACGCAGGCGGGGAAGCCGCGGATATCGCGGCCCGTGCGCTCTTCTTCGACTTCGTGGAAGGCATCGCGACGGCGAGCCCCGGCGAGCTCCAGGACGGGATCCGCCAGCTCGAGCTCGGCTTTCGCCAGGGCGCGCGTGAGGCAGGCTTGCCGAACCCGTTCTCGTCGAACGATATCCGGATGGCCTGCCTCGCCATCGAGGCCGGGAACCTCGCCACGGGCTTTGTCGCGCGTGCGTCCAGGGCGCTCGGCGATCCGGGGGAGCTGGCGCGCGTCGTCCGGCAGCTGAAGGCGGCGCTGCGGCGCTATGCCGACACCAACCCGGACGCGCTCGACGACACGCCGCCCGCCACGCTCATCGGCCTCGTCGCCCGCCATCTCGGCAGCATGCGCGTGGGACAGGGCTGCACGGGCTTTGCGGTCGCGCCGGCGCTGACAGCGGAGGGGCTGGGGCTCCACGGGCGGAGCTTCGACGGCGCCTTCTTCACCTGGAACCGGCATCCGGTGGTGCATCTCGTCGACGAGCGGGGGCCGCACGACCCGCGCATCCGCTGCCGCTATGCCGCGCTCGGCACGGCGGGGCTGATCTATCCCGGCGGCATCTCCGGCGTGAACGAGGCAGGGATCGCATGCTCGCTCCACCAGATGTCGACGACCACCTTCTCGACAGGCCGGCGCGGAGAGAACCGGACGATCGCGCCCTTTCTCCAGCAACGCATCCTGCGCGAGGCACGGACGCTGGGCGACGCAATCAGGATTGCGGAGGAGACCAGACATTTCGCGTCCTGGACCGTCCTCGTCTCCGACGCCGCGAACGGGCGGAGCCTTCGCATCGAGCTCAACGGGCGGGACGACGCGGAGGGCGGCGCGCGGGTGCGCGAGACCGGGAACGAGCCGATGCTGGCCCAGTCCAACCACTTCATCCATCCCGACATCGTCGAGCGGCTCGACGATCTGGGTGCGGGCAGCGCGCATTTCACGGCCAGCCCCGGCAAGTTCCTGGAGACGCGGGCACGCAAGAAGCGGGTCGAGGCCGTGCTGACGGGCCCGAAGCTGCATCTGAGGGCCGCGGCGGACCTGCTGGCGGACCATGAGGATGCGCTCCTTGCCGAGGTGCCCGCCACCGTCGGCGGGGATGCGCGCCGCGGCTTCGGCCGGACGATCGTGAAGGCCTACGGGCTCATGGCCAGCATCGCGCGGGCGGCACCGGGCAAGCCGGCGGAGCTCTGGTTCACGACGGGCGAGCGGCTGCCGGGCAATCACAGCCGCTGGGCCGGGATCGCCTTCGACTTCGCGGGCCATCGCGTCCGCCCGACGCTGGACGGGCTGACATTCACGGCCGACACCCTGCCCGCGGGCCGCCTCCGCGCGGTCGAGACCTATGTGGCGGCCTTCGAGGCGATGACGCGCCCGCGGGGGCCCGATGGGCGCTATCTCGGCCGCCGGCCGAACCCGGCCGAGGAGCGTCGCCTCACCGACGAGGCCATCGCCGCACTCGGCACCGCCATTGCGCAGGCCGAGGCGGCGGGCGGGCGCGAGGTCCCGGTGCGCTATATCCGCCTCCGGCTCCAGCAGGGGCGCCTCGCGGCGGAGGGCGAAAGCCAGGCCGCGCTCGCGGCGGAAGCGCTGGTCGATGCCGCCGACCTGATCGAGGCGGCCGGCAAGGTGACCGAGCCCTTCACCGACTGGGAGAGGGCGCTCGTCTTTCTCACCGCAGCGGCCGCGGCCAAGGAGGCCGACGACCCGCGCGCCGCGGCCCTCCGGGCCGAGGCGGGCCAGCGCCTCGCCCGCGCCAAGGCCCGCATGCCCGATGGCGGGGGGGCCCATCCGGGCTTCCGCCCCTGGGAGAACGTGCTCGACGCGCTCGGCGAGCCGCGCGGGCGGATCGAGCTGCCATCCATCGACTGGGTGACGGTCGAGTAGCCTGCCCGTTGACCCTGTGTCACGCTCTGAGGCTAGGGTGGCGCATCACAACCAAGCGAAAGGAGTGCCCGATGTCGATCAGGGACATGCTCGCCCAGCTCCAGCGCGATGGCGGGATCGAACGGCTCGCTTCCCAGGTGGGTCTCGACGCCGCGACCGCCCGCAATCTCGCCGACATGGTGGCGCCCGCGATCGGTACCGCGGCCAAGCGGCGGGCGGAGGCGGGCGAGCTCGACCGCGTGCTCTCCCCGCTGCGGGGCGAGGACAAGGCCGTCTATTTCGAGGCGCCCGAGCGCGCGGCAGAGCCCGAGGCGCAGGCCGAGGGGCGGAACTTCCTCGACCAGCTCCTCGGCTCGCGGGCCGCGACCGACACGCTGACGGCGGAGGCCGCGAAGCGCGCGGGCGCCGAACCCGAGAAGGCCGGCGCGTTCCTGCCGGGCCTCGCCGCCGCGCTCCAGGGCGGCATGCAGCGCGAGACGCCGGACAGCAGCATCGACGACCTTCTCTCGGGCATGCTCGGCGGGAGCAGCGGTAGCACATCGGGCGGGGGCGGCATCCTCGGCACGGTCATGGGCATGCTGGGCGGCGGCACGGCAAAGGGCGCCAGCGTGGACGACGGCGGGCAGGCAGGCGGCGCCCTCGGCCCGCTTCTCCGGATGCTCGACCGCGACGGCGACGGCTCCCCGCTCGACGACGTGATCGACATGGTGATGAAGCGCTGAGCGCGCCGACAGCGCCCTGAAATGGGCCCCCGGGGCGGGCGGGCCGAGGGCCGTGGCATCCCGCAGGGGATGCCGCGGGACGAGGTACGCAGGCCCCGCGCAAAAGGCAGGGCGGCGAGCGCCCCCTCGGTCCGCCCTCAGTCCGCCGTCATCTCCACTAGCCGCGAGGCCGTGCGCGCGAACTCGAAGCTGCCCGCGCCCTCCCGGTAAAGCGCGTCCGGCGGCGCCGCAGCCGAGAGGTAGAGCCGGCTCTTCGCCTCGTAGAGCGCATCGATGAGCGTGACGAACCGCTTCGCCTCGTTGTTCTTCGCGCGACCGAGTGCCGGCACCCCGTCGATCAGCATCACCTGGAAACGCTCGGCGATGGCGAGATAGTCCGACGGGCCGAGCGGCGCCTCGCAGAGCGCGGCAAAGCTCGCACGACCCGCCGTCTCCGTCGCGGCCGCGATCGCGACCCGGCGGCCATGCACGGAAAGGGTGACGGGCCCCGCCTCCTCGTCCCCGATCTCGGCGGCCCAGGCGGCATCCATCGCGGCCTCCGCCTCCGCCCCCAGCGGGCTGAAATAGCGCGCGGGCGTCTTCGCCTCATCCCGGCGATAATCGGTGGTGCTCGAGAGCTCGATGATGTCGCAGCGCTCCTTCAGCATCGCGATGAAGGGCAGGAAGAGCTGGCGGTTGAGCCCGTCCTTGTAGAGATCGTCGGGCGGTCGGTTTGAGGTCGCCACCATCACCACGCCGCGGTCCCAGAGCGCCTCGAAGAGCCGGCCGAGCAGCATCGCATCCGTGATATCCGAGACCTGGAACTCGTCGAAGCACAGGAGCGTAGCGCCCTCAGCGATCTCCTCGGCCACCGGTTGCACCGGGTCGGAGACGTTCGATTCGCGCGCGATATGGATGCCGGCATGCACCTCGCGCATGAAGGCGTGGAAATGCACCCGCCGCTTCGGCCGCACCGGCGTCGTCTCGAAGAAGAGGTCCATCAGCATCGACTTGCCGCGCCCGACCCCGCCATAGAGATAGAGACCGGAGAGCGTGATGAACTTGTGCGGCGCGCCCTTGGCAAAGCCGAACCAGCCGCGGGCGACCGACTTCTTCTTGGTGGGCTGATAGCCCCGCAGGCGCACATGCAGGAGCTGCAGCTTTTCCACCGCCGCGCGTTGCGCCGGGTCGGAATGGATCGTGCCGTCCGCCACCAGCGCGCGATAGCGCGCGAGCGGCGTCGCCGGCGGCGTCGGATCTGCCGTCTTCGGCGCGGCGGGGGCGGGACCGTCTTGCATCGCGCTCCTCGAGGCAGGGGCGGCGGGCGGGGCTCAACTCTCCTTATGCCCCGGCCGCCCTGCCCGATGCCAGCCCGGCGTGGGGCTGGTGCGTTGCACCGCATCCCGCTCCGGCCGCCTGGCGCGGGCCCGTGCCCGAGACCCGCATCAAGAACGCTGCAGACCCGCCTCACAATCGGGCATTTGACCCCCGCCCGGCCGCCGCGCCAGAACGGGATGCCTCAGGAGGAGATGCCTCATGTCCGCCCCCGCCGCCGCCCGCGCGCCGCTCTTGAGCCCGACGGGCGTGATCATCGCCGCGGGTGCCGTGGTGCTGTCGCTCTCCTTCGGGGTGCGCTCGGTCTTCGGCATCGTGCTCGAGCCGATGTCGACCGAATTCGGCTGGCCGCGGGAGGTCTTCTCGCTCAGCCTCGCGATCCAGAACATGGTCTGGGGTCTGGCCCAGCCCTTCTTCGGTGCGCTGGCGGACAAGTACGGGGACCGTTGGGCGCTCTGGCTCGGGCTAGGGCTCTATTGCGCCGGCATGGCGCTCTCGGCGGTGGGCTACCTGCCCTTCATGCAGCATCTGGGCGCCGGCGCGCTGGTCGGCATGGGTGTCGCGGGCACGGCCTTCGGTCTCGTGCTCAGCGTGGTCGGCCGCGCGGTGCCGGAGGAGCGGCGCGCCAAGGCCCTGGCGCTGACCGCCGCCCTCGGCTCGCTCGGCCAGATGGCGCTGCCGCTCCTCGCGGGCTGGATCACGGCCAGCTACGGCTGGCAGGCGACCATCGCGGTGATGGGTCTCCTCCTCCTGCCCATCGGTCTCTGCATCCCCTATCTCAAGGCCGAAATCCCCGCGGGCAGCACGGCCGACCCGGAGGTGGCAATCGGCACGATGCTTCGTCGTGCCTTCGCTCATTCCTCCTACGTACTGCTGACGCTCGGCTTCTTCGTCTGCGGCTTCCATGTGGCCTTCATGACCGCGCATCTTCCGGTCTATGTGGCCGAGGTCTGCGGCTCGGTAACGCTCGGCGCCGCGACGCTCTCGGTCATCGGGCTCGCCAATGTCGTCGGCACGCTCCTCGCGGGACAGCTCGCGGCGCGCTACCCGAAGCCCTGGATCCTCTCGGCGATCTACGCGCTCCGGGCCGTGGTGATCGGCGTCTTCATCTTCGTCATCCCGCCGAGCCCGGCCTCGATGATCGTGTTCTCCGCCATGATCGGCGTGCTCTGGCTCTCGACCGTGCCGCTGACCTCGGGGCTCGTGGCCACGATGTTCGGCACGCGCGCGCTCGGTACGCTATACGGCGTGGTCTTTCTCAGCCATCAGGTCGGCTCTTTCCTCGGCGTCTGGATCGGCGGGCGGGCCTATGATGCGACGGGCAGCTACGACACGGTCTGGATCGCGGCCATCGTCCTCGGCGTCTTCTCGGCCATCGTGCACCTCCCTGTCCGCGACCGCCCCTGGAACGCCCCGCAGCCCGCCTGAGACGGTGCAGGCCGCGTCGGCACAAGGAGAATGGCGGGGGGGCGTCGTGTCGCGCCGATACACGCCCTCCGCGCCTCACCCCCTCAGCGCCGCTGAGCCGCATGCCGCCGAGGCTCTTGCCCAACGGCTATGCAAGACGCTGCAAATGAGGCGCCCGAAGCGCATTGTTGACCGAATGTTCGCAACATCGACGCTAGCGTGACGTGGGTGGGCGCGGGCGCGACGCATGGTGGCTCACAGCGTCGGCTGCGCCGCAGCGGGCCCGGGCGCGCATCGGCCCGGGCCCGCTTGCGGAAAAGCCGGGATCGCCCTTCGCGCGTTCAGAATCGCGCGGGGACCTGGTGCTGGAACGGGAGGCTTTCGGGGACGCCCTCGGGCCGGCGGCCGCGTTCGGGAAAGGCGGGAGCGTCGAAGTCGGCCGCCGCATAGGGGATGCGGGCCAGGAGGTCGGCGATGCAGTTGAGCCGGGCACGCCGCTTCTCGTCCGCCGGCACGCGGATCCACGGGGCGGCCTCGGTGTCGGTCGCGGCGATCATCTCGGCATAGGCCGAACTGTAGGCCCACCAGCGCCGCGCGCTCTCGATATCCATCGGGCTCAGCTTCCAGTGCTTGCGCGGATCGCTCGCGCGGTCGCGAAAGCGCGCCGCCTGCACCTCGCGGCTGACGTCGAAGAAATACTTGATGAGGCGGATGCCATCGTCGATCAGGTAGCGCTCGAAGATGGGTGTCAGCTTCAGGAAGCGCGCGGCCTCTTCTTCCGAGCAGAAGCCCATCACGCGCTCGACACCCGCACGATTGTACCAGCTCCGGTCGAAGAGCACGATCTCCCCGGCCGCAGGCAGGTGGCGGATATAGCGCTGCATATAGAGCTGGCTCGCCTCCCGGTCGTCGGGTTTCGGCAGGGCGACGGTGCGAAAGACGCGGGGGCTGACCCGTTCAGTGATGCGCTTGATCACGCCGCCCTTGCCCGCAGCGTCCCGCCCCTCGAAGACGACGACCACGCGCTCGCCGCTCTGCTTCACCCATTCCTGAAGATGGCAAAGCTCGACCTGCAGCTCCTCGAGCGCCCTGGCGTAGCGCTTCTTGCCGAGCGGCGCGGGATCCTTCTTCCTTCCCATCGGTCTCAGCTCCCCTGCGGCCCAGACGGCGTGCCAACGCGGCATCGCGCCAGCCTTGGGTGGCGGCAGGGACCTGTCAATGCGCGGGCCTGGGCGGATCGGTCCCGCGCACCGCATGCCGCCGCCGCATTCTTGTGCTAAAATCGCCGCGCAGATCAATGAACCGAAAGCCCCGCGCCGTGAAACGACGCCTATCGACCATCCTTGCGGCGGATATCGTCGGCTATTCGCGGCTCAAGCGGGCCGATGAGCCACGCAGGTTCGGGCGCGCTCGCCATTGCCTGCACGGGATTTTGCGCGGGCGGGTAGACGCGATCGCGCCGGTGGGCGGGGTCGCGTTGACGCGGGGGGTGTGCGATACGGTACGCGACCATCTGGATCTGGTCCTCGAGGATGCGGGCAAGAAGGCGGCCCAGAACATCCCGCGCCCGGTCC
>JBCCDG010000060.1:0-23737 GCA_039030915.1 Pseudomonadota bacterium
CCAGACGACGGTCCGCCAGGATCTGCGCCCCATCGATGTGGTGCAGCCCGAGGGGGTCAGCTTCCAGCTCGAGGGCAACCGGCTCACCTGGCATGACTGGAGCGTGCAGATCGGCTTCAACGCTCGGGAGGGCCTGACGCTGCACGATCTCAGCATTGCCGGCCGGCCGGTGCTCTACCGCGCCTCGATCGCCGAGATGATGGTGCCCTATGGTTCGCCGCACGGCGCGCATCCGCGCAAGAACGTGTTCGATGTGGGGGAGTACGGAATCGGGCGCCTCGTGAATTCCCTGGAGCTCGGCTGCGACTGCCTCGGCGCCATCCAGTATCTCGACGCCACCCTCAACGGCCGTGACGGCGACGTGGAGATCATCAAGAACGCGATCTGTATCCACGAGGAGGATATGGGCGTTGCCTGGAAGCACTACGACTTCCGGCTGGAGCGCACCGAGGTGCGCCGCGCGCGAAAGCTGGTGATCTCCACCATCGCGACGGTCGGGAACTACGAATACGGATACTACTGGTACCTGATGATGGACGGCACCATCGAGTTCGAGCTCAAGGCGACGGGGATCATCAACACGACGGCCTGCCTGCCGGGCCAGCCGGGGGACTACGGCGTCGAAGTCGCCCCCGGGGTCCTCGGCCAGATCCATCAGCACACCTTCTGCGCGCGGCTGGACATGGCAGTGGACGGGGACAGGAACTCGGTGGTCGAGTGCAACACCCATGCCGAGCCCAAGGGTCCTGGCAACCCCTACGGTAACGCCTACCGCCTGCACGAGACGCTTCTCGAGACCGAGGCGGGCGCGGCGCGGAAGGCAGACCCTGCCACGCATCGGTACTGGAAGTTCAAGAGCGCTAACCGCACCAACAAGGTCGGTCAGCCGACCGCCTACAAGCTCATGCCGATGTCCACGGTCACACCCTTCCTCTCGCCAGAGGGGCCGTCCGGCCGGCGGGCCGGCTACACCTACAACGACCTCTGGGTGACGGCTTTCGACCCGGCCGAACGCTATCCCGCGGGCGAGTTTGTCAACGGCAGCGACGGCTCCGACGGCCTGCCGGCCTTCATCGCCGACGACAGCCCGGTTGTGGAGACCGACATCGTCGCCTGGCATGTCTTCGGGCTTCATCACATGCCGCGGCCGGAGGACTACCCCGTCCAGCCCTGCATCACCTGCGGCTTCAAGCTGATGCCGGTGGGGTTCTTCGACGACTCGAACCTGCGCGATCTTCCCTGGTCGAAGAATACGGCGAGCTGCCATGCGCAGGCTGCGGAGTAGCGCGCATCGCCATGCCGCGGCCCGTGCCGGGTGGGCTATCCGGGGCAAGGGCGCCTGAATGACGCTTGAGCGGATCGACACGCTGGTCGTCGGTGCGGGGCAGGCGGGTATCGCCATGAGCGAGCATCTGTCGAACGCCGGCGTCCCCCATCTGGTGCTGGAACGCCATCGGATCGCGGAGCGCTGGCGGTCCGAGCGCTGGGACAGCCTCGTCGCCAACGGCCCGGCCTGGCATGACCGGTTTCCCGGCATGGCCTTTCCCGGGATCGACGGCGACGCCTTTCCGGCAAGGGACCGGGTGGTGGACTACTTCGCGGCCTACGCCGAGAAGATCGAGGCGCCGATCCGCTGCGGCGTCGAAGTGAGGTCCGTCTCGTCGCTGGCGGGGCGGCCTGGGTTCTGCGTCGAGACCTCTGAGGGTGCGCTCGAGGCCGAGCGCGTGGTGGCCGCAACCGGCCCGTTCCAGCGGCCCCTGATCCCTCCCGTAGCGCCGGCGGCGGCGGGCGTGATGCAGATGCATTCCAGCGCCTATCGCAATCCGGCCGCGTTGGCGGAGGGGGCGGTCCTGGTGGTCGGCGCCGGCTCCTCAGGCGCGCAGATAGCGGACGACCTGAACCGCGCGGGGCGGCGGGTCTACCTCTCCGTCGGCCCGCATGACCGTCCGCCCCGGCGCTATCGCGGGCGCGACAACGTGTGGTGGCTGGGTGTCCTCGGGAAATGGGAGGCGGCGGCGCTCGAACCGGGCCTCGAGCATGTAACCATCGCGGTAAGTGGCGCCCGCGGTGGGGAGACGGTGGATTTCCGCCGGCTGGCCGCAGAGGGCATCGTGCTCCTCGGCATGACCCGAAGCTACGCTGGTGGAGCGATGCGTTTCGCACCGGATCTGGCGGAGAACATCGCCCGCGGCGACGCGAAGTATCTGGCGCTGCTCGACGAGGCAGACGCCTATGTGGAGCGAAACGGCCTGGATCTGCCGGAGGAGCCCGAAGCGCGCGCCATCGGCCCCGATCCCGATTGTGTGCGTCAGCCCATCCTGTCGCTCGATCTCGCAGAGGCGGGCGTTCGCACGATCATCTGGGCCACGGGCTATGCGCTCGATTTCGGCTGGCTCGAGGTCGACACCTTCGACGCCGACGGCCGGCCAAGGCACCAGCGCGGGGTCGGGGCGGAGCCGGGCATCTACTTCCTTGGGCTGCCCTGGCTCTCGCGGCGCGGCTCCTCCTTCATCTGGGGGGTCTGGCACGATGCGAAGTTCATCGCCGACCACATCGCGATGCAGCGCAGCTATCTCGGCTACAGGTCCTCGGGGGAGATCGCTCCCCAGCCGGGCTGAAGACGGTTCGACAAGCAAACGGCCCGCAATCGCGTTCGATATGTGCAGCGTCCACCGTGATCGGTTCCCGCGTCGTCCGAAGGCCGGCGGGCGAGGCCGATTGCAGCGCCCGGGATGGGGCGTCATGTTGCGCCTGCATGCCAGGGGAGAGAGGCGATGACCGTCAAGATCGAACGCCATATCGAGGGCTCGAAGGGCCGCTACGTCGCGACCGTCGAAGGCATCGCGGGGGAGGCCGAGACGACCTACTCCATCGCCAGCCCCACGCTGGTGATCGCCGATCATACGGGCGTGCCGGACAGCATGCGCGGCCAGGGTGTCGCCCGCGCGCTGGCCGAGCGAATGGTGGCGGATGCGCAGGCGGAGGGCTTCAAGATCATGCCGCTCTGCCCCTTCATCAACGCGGAGCGCAAGAAGCATCCCGAATGGGCGGAGGCCTTTACGTGAGCGCAGATGCGCGCCTCCGCCGCGGCCCCGGTGCTTGGATTTCCCGAATGCCTGAAGCAATTTGGTCGCCGCGCTGCAGCTCGTGCGTTCGGGCTGTCTGATTTCGAGACATGGGATCGTGCGGGATGCGGTTACTCTACCTCGCCGCAGTGATCCTTGCGCCGCTGGTCGTGCTGGCGCTACAGACGGCGCGCTTCGATCCCTACAACGAAGGCGTGGTCATCACCTTCGGGATGCTCATCGCGGACGGGTTCTGGCCGGGCAAGGACTTCCACGCGACCTACGGGCCGCTCCACTACATCCTGGGCGAGACGCTCTACTCGGCCTTCGGGGGCAACCTGCTTGCGCCTCGGCTCTACTACATCTCATTCCTTGCGCTCGCCTTTCTGGGCCTCACATCGCTGCTCGAGCCATGGCGCGACCGGACGCGCCTTGCCGCGGCGCTCCTGCTGCTGGCGGTTCTTACCGCTGTCTCCCTCAAGATCGCGGACGTCTATTTCTGGCCGGGGCGGATGGCCCTCGGCCTCTGTGCGCTCTTCCTCATGGCGATGCTGCTACGGCCCTCAGGTGATACCGGTCCTTCAGGGGCGTTCAGGGTCGCGCTCGCGCATATGCTGCTGCTCGTGCCGCTCCTTTTCATCCGGCCCGTCTTCTGCGCGATCCTTCTCGCCGGGCTTCTCGCCGCCGCGCCCCTTCACCTGGCCAATCACGGTGCGCTCAACGCAGGGGCGGCGGCACGCTTCGGCTCAGGTCTTCTCGTGGCAATCGGTGCGGTTGCCCTAGCGCTGATCTCCTACGAGCTTGCGACGGACGGGGCACTGGCCGCCGCGATGGCCGATCTCGACGAGATCGGGGCGGGCACTTACCGGGCTGCGGCCGGTTTGCCCTTTCCCCCGTTCGGATGGCCGCCGGGGCGGGAGGCGCTCTTCAGCTACGCGCCGATCTGGATCATCGGCGGTGCGGGCGCGATTTACCTCGCGGCGCTCCTCCGAGATGGCATCCTCGCGCCGCGCCAGAAGGATGGGGTGCTCTACATGCTTATGGTCACGGGGGCGCTCTACTCCTTCAACATCGTACGAACGCATCCGACCCATGCCTTCCCGTCCCTCCTCGTCTCCCTCGCGCTGGCCGCCTATCTCGGGACCGTCCTGGCAGAACGCTTCCTGCCCAGGCGCATCCTCGGGCCGCTCTCCGCGGTCGGTATCGTGGGCGGTCTTGTCGCGCTGCCTGGCACGGGCCTGCTGATACCGAGCACGGGACAACCGACGCTCGCCGAAACCTGTACGCTCTCGAACGCATTCGAGCCGCCCTATGGCTGCCTGGTTATCGAGGAACGGCACAAAGACCTGCACCGCGTGCTGGAGGCGACGTTGCGGCCCGGGGAGCGCTTCCACTCCGCCAACGCGCGCCACGACAAGGGCTTCGGCGGCAACCTTTCGCACTACGCCGTCACCGGGCATCTGCCGCTCAGTTACTGGGCGCAGTTCGACCCAGGCGTACAGTCAACCGCCCGCGTGCAGCGCGCGATCGTGGCCGAGCTCGAGGCGGCCGTTGCGCAGACGGGGCGCGCAGTGGTGGTGATTGAGGAACAACCCCCGCCATGGGAGCCCAACCTCTCCTCGCAGTCCTCCGGCGTCACGATCCTCGAGGACTGGCTCGACGTCTGCGCGCCCGTTTTTTTGCGCGACCGGATCGCGCTTGTGATCTGCGGTGAGACCTCACGGCGACCGGATACGATCGATCGCGGTGCTCAGCGGTAGACGAGGATGGGCACACGGCAGGCGCGGATCATCTCAGCCGTGGTGCTGCCGATGACAAGGGTGCGCAGGCGCGAATGTCCGTAGGCGCCCATCACCATCATGTCTGCGCCAGTCTCCTCCAGCGTCTCCGGTATCGCGAGGTTGGGCGAGCCCTGGCGGAGGCGCGTGTCGACCTCGAGCCCCCCGGCCTTGAGCTGTGCGGCCGCGTCCTCGAGCTTGCGCCGGTTCGCCTCCGTCTCCTCGCCGATCATCACCACGATAACGGCGAGCCCGCGGAAGAGCGGGGAGCGGGACATTTCGTCGACGCCGCGGATCGACGACGTTCCCCCGTCGAAGGCGACAAGGCAGCGCTCGATAGGCTGGAAGGCGCGGGAGGCGACGAGTACCGGCCGCCGGGCCGAGCGCAGGATGCGTTCGAGATTGGAGCCGAGATGGAGCTTGGCGAAGTCCGCCGCCTCTCCCCGCTTCCCGATTACCGTGAGATCGGCATTGGCCTCGAGCGCGTTCAGCGTCTCGAGAAGATCGCCATGGCGGAGGAGGGGCGAGATCTCCTCCACCCCCGCTTCGCGCAGCCGCTCCGCCGCGTCCTCGAGATCGAGCCGGGCCTGGCTTCTGAGGAGCTTGGCGCGCTCGGCGTCGAGTGCGGCGAGCTCTTCCAGAAGCTGGCGGCGGGCGCCGGCCACGATCCGGCCCGACCGGTCCTCCGACGTCGCCTCGCGCCGGCCGAGCACCTGAAGGAGCTGGACGCCGGCACCGAGGCGCATCGCAGCCCAGGCCGCGTGATCGGCGACGCTCGCCGAATAGATCGAGCCGTCGATGCAGGTCAGGATGTTCGTTGTCACCGGCCCAGCCCCTTCAATGCGCCAGCATGTCGTCGAGCGCACCCGGCTTGTCGTGCACGGCGAGCTTGTCGACGATGGTCTCGCTCGCCTCGTTGAGCCCGATGATCTCCACCTCGGCACCCTCGCGACGGAACTTGAGCACGACCATGTCGAGCGCGGCAACGCTGGAGATGTCCCAGATATGCGCGCGGCCGAGATCGATCACCACGCGATCCAGCACCTCCGTGAAATCGAACGCCGCCATGAAGTCGTCCGCCGAGGCGAAGAACACCTGGCCCTCGATCGTGTAGGTGCGGGTCAGCCCGTCTTCCGAGAGCTGGGAGCGCACGCGGAAGATCTGCGCGATCTTGCCCGCGAAGAAGATGCCGGAGAGGAGCACGCCGATCAGCACGCCGATGGCGAGGTTGTGCGTGGCGACGACGCCGACGACCGTGGCGACCATGACGATGCTGGAGCTCGCCGGATGCTCCTTGAGGTTCTTGAGCGAGCTCCAGGAGAATGTGCCGATCGAGACAACGATCATGATGGCGACGAGGGCGGGCATCGGGATGATGCCGACGAGATCGCCGAGGAAGACCACGAGTATCAGCAGGAAGATGCCGGCCGAGAAGGTCGACAGCCGGCCGCGTCCGCCGGACTGGACGTTGATTATGGACTGCCCGATCATCGCGCAGCCCGCCATACCGCCGAGAAAGCCCGTGGCCATGTTCGCGACGCCCTGGCCCACGCATTCGCGGTTCTTGTCCGACGGCGTGTCTGTGAGTTCGTCCACGATGGAGGCGGTCATCAGGCTTTCGAGGAGCCCGACCGCGGCGACGGCGGTGGCATAGGGCAGGATGATCGTCAGCGTCTCGAGCGTGAGCGGTATGTCCGGCAGCAGGAAGATCGGCAGGCTGTCGGGCAGCGCGCCCATATCGCTCACCGTCCGGATATCGATGTCGAGCGCCAGCACCGCGCCGGTGATCGCGACGATGCAGACAAGGGGTGCCGGCACCGCCTTGGTCAGGCGGGGCAGGAGGTACAGGATCGCGAGGCCGGCGGCGACCAGCGGATATGTCGCCCAGGGCACGCCGACAAGCTCGGGGATCTGCGCCATGAAGATGAGGATGGCGAGCGCGTTGACGAAGCCGGTCATCACGGAGCGGGAGACGAAGCGCATTGCGCGCGCGAGGCCGAGAAATCCCGCGCTCACCTGCAGAAGCCCCGCTAGCACCGTGGTGGCGAGGAGGTACTGCAACCCATGCTCCTTCACGAGCGTGACCATCAGCACCGCCGTTGCTGCCGTCGCTGCGGAGATCATGCCGGGCCGACCGCCCGTGATGGCGACGATCACCGCGATGGAGAAGCTGGCATAGAGCCCGACCTTGGGATCGACGCCCGCGATGAGGGAGAAGGCGATGGCCTCAGGAATGAGCGCGAGCGCCACCACGAGCCCTGCAACGAGATCCGACCGCGCATTGCCGAGCCACTCGGCGCGAAGCCTGTGCAGTTCGATGGCGTCGTTCAGGCTGTGCGCAATGCTGGCCAATATCCCCTCCCTCTCGCAACGGCGAGACCTCTAAGCCGATTGACATAGCGTCGGCCCCCGGACCGTCGCTCGACCACACCCCGACATTCCGTGGTGCGGAGCGGCGCGCCAGACGCGATGCGGCGCTCAGCCTTCGGGCGCAATGTCCCCGCGCCCGCGCCCTCCCACGTCAGCGTAGGTTGGAGTTGGTGAACATAGAAAAAACGGGCTGGATTTCGTGCCCGTGCCTAGATCCGCTCCCATGGGCGAAAGCGCTCCCTAGCAGGCGGGCCGGGCGTCTCCAAGGTCACCAGCGGGAAGGTGCTATGCGGCGGCGACCTCGAAATGGAGTGCCGAAAGGCGCGGTTCGGCGCCGTTCACGGCCGTCATGTCCTGAGGGCAGGCGGACATTACGGCAATGCAGTCCATAAGTGCCACGAAGCGGAGGTGATCGCCCGCGCGGGCGACAGGCGGGGTCCAAGCATAGCCTCCCGCCGCATCGACCGGTATGTTCATCCAGAGATTGAGCGGGGCGGGAACATGGGTCGCCTCCATGCCGATCGCGGCGAGGGCGGCGCGGAAGTTGTCCGCGCAGTTGGCGTGGTAGCCGGTCGCACCGAGCTCGAGATAGCGAGGATGGTCGCAGGCGGCGATCAGGGTGTCATGGACGCCGGGCGAGCTGTCCTCGATCAGCCGCAGGACCGGGCGGCGGCGGTTCGTGACCAAGATGTCGCCCTCCCGGACATAGATGCGGCCGAGGGCCGTTCGGCAGTGCTCCATGGAGAGCATCTCCGCAGGGCTTTCTGCGGCGAGGGCGAAGAAGTCGCAGACCTGTGTGCCCTCGGGAGTGATCAGCGTGAGGGTTTGACCTGCGGCAAGGCGGGCGGCGCGGCCCTCGCGCGCCGGCACGATGTAGCGCGCGCCCGCGACGGGACGGCCGTCCGGCGCGATTGCGATGCTGGGTGCGGGGCCGTCCGGCGCGGTCGGGTCGTAGGCCATCAGTCCTCCGCGATGTCTTCGGCCCAGAGCTCGGGTCGCTCCTCGATGAAGCGGCGCATGAGGGCGATGCAATCCGCATCGTCGGCCACGATCACCTCGACGCCGCGCGCGCGCAGGAAGGCCTCGTTGCCGCCGAAGGTCGTGTTCTCGGCAATCACGACGCGGGGGATGCCGAACTGCACGATGGTGCCGGAGCACATCATGCAGGGGCTGAGCGAGGTGTAGAGGGTGGTGTCGCGATAGGTGCGCTGGCGGCCGGCCTTGCGGAGCGCGTCCATCTCGCCATGCGCGATGGGATCGCCCGCCTGCACCCGCCGGTTCCGCCCGCGGGCGACCTCTGCCTCACCGCGGGCAAGGACGGAGCCGATGGGGCAGCCGCCTTCCTCGAAGCCGGTGAGAGCCTCTTCGTAGGCGATGCGCAGGAACTTCCGGTCGGTCTCGCTCAGCATGACGTCACTCCATGGCTGCGCCGCGAGGCGCGGGCGTTTGCGGCGGGCGCGACATGTCCCGGGCTCGACTGATGGGCACGGTTCAGCATCGGTCCAGCACCGGGCCCTCATAGTAGGGCAGCACCTCGGTCCGGGGCGCCCACGCCCCCGACGCCATCAGCCCGTCGAGATGGCCCGCGATATCCTCGAGGCGCGCGAACCAGACGCTCCGCTCGGTCAGCGTACGCTCGAGCCACTGGTCCACCAGCCGCCAGCGGGCGAGCCGGCCGGTCAGGAAGGGGTGGGCGATCATCATGAAGAAGCCGCCCGCCGCATAGGCCGCCTCGAACTCCTCCCAGAAGGCCGTGAGGCCCTCCGCCGGCGCCTTGACGGGCATCATGTAGCCGATCTCGGCGTAGTGGGCGAAGGGCGGCCAGTCGTCCGTTCCCCAATGCACGGGCATTTCCCAGAGCGCGCCCGGACGGCCGGGGGCGCGCACCTCCATGCGGTAGGGAATGTCATCGGCCATCAGCGAGCTATCATAACGCAACCCGTGCTCGACGAGCAGGTCGATCACTTCCTGGGTGACGTTGTAGACGGGCGCTCGATAGCCACGCGGGGCGCGCCCCACGATGCGCCGGTGCGCTTCCATCGCCCGTTCGAACCAGACGCGCTGATCCGGCGCCTCCACCGGATCCTCATGCAGATAGCCGTGATGGCCGATCTCGTGCCCATCGGCGAGGATCGCCTCGACCGCATCGGGGTACTGCTCGAGGCACCAGCCGGGCACGAAGAAGGACTGCTTGATCCCGAGGCGGCGATAGGTCTGGAGGATGCGCGGGATCGCGACCGTCGGTCCGTAGCGCCCCATGCTGATAGGATAGAGACGGTCATGCGCGTCCTCGGGCCGGGAGATGTGGATGAGACTGTCGGCATCCATGTCGAAGGTGATCGCGCAGGCGCAGCGTGCGCCGCCCGGCCAGGGGATGGGATTGGCGATCATCGGCTGTCTCCAAGAAGATGCGCGGCCTCGGGCGGCCAGCTGAGCGTTACCGTGTCGCCATTGCGCAGGCCGAGTTCGGAGAGGGCGCGCTCCTGCAACTGCACCTTGAACTCGGTGCCGTCTCCGGCCTCGAGGAAGAGGGTGACGATCGAGCCCACGAACTCCTCTGAAATGAGCTGGGCGGTCACGCGGTTCGCGGCCGCCTCCGCCGCGACGTCCCCCATGCTCACGCGATCGGCCGCGATCACGAAGCTCGCGGCCCTGCCGATCGTAGGTGGGGTGTTGGCATCGAGCGTGAAGCGGCCTGTGGGCCCCTCGATGATCACGCGGCGACCCTCCACGGCCGCGACGTCGCCGGAGAGGATGTTGTTTGCGCCGATGAATTCGGCGACGAACCGGTCTGCCGGCGCGCGGTAGATGTCCCGCGGGCTGCCGGTCTGGGCGATCCGACCCGCGTTCATGATCACCACCCGGTCCGCCATGGCGAAGGCTTCGGACTGCGAATGCGTCACGTAGACGAAGGTGATGCCGAGGTCGCGCTGGAGCCGGGTCAGCACGCCCTGCATGCGAATGGTGAGGTGAGCGTCGAGGGCGGAGAGCGGCTCGTCGAGGAGCAGCATCTGCGGCTCCGTCACGAGGCTCCGTGCGAGCGCCACGCGCTGGCGCTGCCCGCCCGAGAGAGTCTCGACATTGCGCCGCTCGAATTCCCCGATGCCGAGGCGCTCGAGCCAGTCCCGCGCCCGGCGCCGGCGCTCCGCCGCGGCCACGCCCCGCATGCGCAGGCCGAACTCAACATTCTCGCGCACATTGAGGAACGGGAAGAGCGCGAGGGACTGCCAGACCATCGGCGTGTCCCGCTCGTGCGGGGCCACGTCGTTCATGAGCCGCCCGTCGAGGCGGATCTCCCCCGCGCTCGGCGCTTCGAGCCCCGCCAGCATGCGCAGCGTCGTGGTCTTGCCGCAGCCCGAGGGGCCCATGATGGCAAGGAACTCCCCCCGCCCGATGCGCAGGTTCATCGCCTCGACAGCGGTGAAGGCGCCGAAGCGCTTCTCGACGCCGGCAAGCTCGACAAGCGGCGTCATCGCTTCTCTCCCGGGCGAAACATGAAGAGGAGCTGGGCGAGACCCACCAGCAGCATGGAGGTTGCGAAGACCATGCTGCCGATGGCGTTCACCTGCGGGTCGATATTCCCCTGCACGATCTCCAGGACATGGACGGGGATGGTCTTGTTCAGGCCCGAGACGAACCAGGCGATCGTGAACTCGTCGAAGGAGACGGCGGCGGTGAGGCAGGCGGCGGCCACGATGGCAGGTCGGCAGAAGGGCAGGATCACCGTCTGCATCGCCCGCCACTCGCTGGCGCCGAGGTTCCAGGCCGCGGCCTCCAGGCTCGCATCCATCTGGTTGAGCCGGAGCCGGATGATCGCCATGGCGAAGGGCGCGGTGAGCACCGAATGCGCGGCGACGATCGCGTAGAGGCTGCCCGAAAGCCCGATCTTCGAGAACCAGGCGAGGTTTGCGAGGGCCAGGATGATGAGCGGGATCGTCGGCGGCAGAAGCGCAAGGGCGAGATACCCGCTCTTGAACCGGAAGCCGAAGCGGTAGTCGGTGTAGGCCGTCGCGAAGCCGATCGTCGTGGCGATGGCGGCCGAGGAGAGCGAGACGGTGAGGCTGTTGACCGCGGCGGTCCAGACATCCGGATCGGCCCAGACCGTCTCGTACCATTCGAGCGTGAAGCTGCCGAGCGGGATGGTCGGAAACCTGTCCGAGTTGAACGAGAAGATCATGCTTAACACGATGGGCGCGAAGACGAAGACGAAGATCGCGCCGACATAGATGCCGAGCGCCCAGCCGAGGGCGGCGTTTCGCTTCATCGGCTCGCCCTCTTGGCATAGGCGGCGGTGACGGCGGCGAAGGCGATGGTGATGAGCGTCGCCATCATGACGAGCGCCACCACGGCCGCGCGGGGCCATTGCTGGCCGGACTTCGTCGTGTCGATGATCAGGATCGGCAGGGTCGGGGGCTTGGAGCCGCCGAGATAATAGGGGCTCACGAAGTCTCCGAAGCTGAGGATGAAGCAGATCAGCGCCGCCACGATCAGCCCGGTCTTCGCCGCGGGCAGGATCACGGTGAGCAGCGTGCGCAAGGGTGGGCAGCCGAGATTGTGCGCCGCCTCGATAAGGCTCCGCGGCACGCTGGCCAGCGCGAGGGTCTGCAGGATCACCACGAGCGGCAGCGTGAGGGTGAGATAACCGACCACCGTGCCGAACATGGTGTTGAGCATCGTGAAGGGACCGAGGCCGACCCAGCCGATGATGGCGTTCACCACGCCCTGCTCGGCGAGGATCACGTACCAGGAAAAGATGCGGACGAGATAGCTCGTGAAGAAGGGGATGATGAGGAGCGAAATGGCCCAGCGCCGCTGCGCCTCGCTCGCCCGGAAGGCCAGCGCGTAAGCTGCCGGAAAGGCGAGGAGCGAGGCGCTTAGCGCGGCCGTGCCGGCAAGGCCGAGGGTCAGCCAGTAGCTGTCCCAGAAGTACCCGCGGCCGAACATCTTGACCCAGTTCACGGTCTCGAAGGCCTCGACCATGCGGTAGTTCTTCACGAGGAAGAACGACATCGCCGCCATGAAGAGGAGCGGGCCGATGAAGAAGAGCGCCGACCAGAGAAGGAGCGGCAGCCGGAAGGTGAGGGCGAAGAGCTTCATCCTGGCCATGCCCCGTGCTGAACGTGTCGGCAATCATGGGTGCAAGATGTCCCGGGTTTGACCCGGGACCTCCTGCGTTCGCCGCAGCGCTCAGGAAGCCCCGGGTCGCGCCCACGGCGTGTTGCGCCAAGCGGCGCCACCGCGCAAGTCAGGCGTTCTTGTACTCGGACCAGAAGTCGTTCCAGTCCTCCAGCGTCTGGTTGACGGGAATGTCGCGGTAGTGGATGCGGCCCGTCTCGATCAGCGTGATCGGGTTCATCGGGTCATCCGGCACCTGATGCGTGCGCTGCGCCTCCGCGGGGTCCACCTCGTTCAGCCTCGCACGCCCGCCCTTCGTGATGCAGTTGCCGGGATAGGCCGCCATCTGGGCCGACTTCACCTGGCCCTCGGGCGAGAGCATGTACTGGATAAAGGTCTTCACCAGGTCCGCCTTGGCCGAGCCCTTGCCGATGCAGTAGCTCTCGGTCCACTGGATGCCGCCCTCCTCGGGGATGACGGAGGCGACCTTTGCGCCGTCCTTCTCCAGGACGCCGGTGATCCAGTCCCCGATCCCGCACATCGCCAGCATCTCGCCGTTCTTGAGGCTGTTGAAAGTGCCGCCGTAGTCGAAATAGCCGCCGACCTGGGGGCGCAGGCTCATCGTCGTCTCCTGCACCGCCTCCCATTTCGCGTCGTCGAGGTTCCAGAGGTCGGCGCCATTGCCGTTATAGAGGCTTATCATGCCGAGCGAGGGCAGGTGCCAGTCGAAATGGCCGACCTTGCCCGCGACGCTCTCGTTCCAGAAGCATTTGTAGCTCATCGCCTCCTCGGCGGAGATCGCGGTCGTGTTGTAGCTGACGCCGAGATGGCCGAAGCGCACCATCATCGAGTAGAGCGTGTCGCCGTCCCAGTGACCGGGAAACTTGGTGAAGTCCTCGTAGAGCATGTCATCGAAGGGATAGTCCGCGGCCTCCAGCGGCTCGATATACCCTGCGGCGTTGAGCTGCTGGACGAACTCGGCATCCGACAGGATCACATCGTAGGTGCCCGGGGGCGACTGCGCGATCAGCGCCAGCATGTTGTCCCCGCCCGCGTAGTATTTCGGCACGAATTTGACGTTGTTGGCCTCCTCGAACGCGCCGACGATGTCGGGCTCGCCATGGCCGTACCAGGCCAGCATGTTGATCTCGGTCGTCTGTGCCCAGGCGCGCCCGACAAAGGGCGCCGCAAGCGTGCCGGCCGCACCGTAGCGCAGGACATCGCGGCGCGAGGGGGCGATCAGGCCGCGGGAGGACGTCACTCGGGTCATTCTACTCACCTTCCTGTTCCTGCTCCGGATCGCCCATCTCACGCGCGGCTTCCCGCAGAGGCAAGCCCGGAACGTTTTCATCTTGCAACGGTGTTGCGTCGCCGGGAAACTTCGGCGCATGACCGTGCTTCCCCTTATTTCCGCAAGCAAGGATCGTGCCGCCACCCCCTCTTTGGCGGGGTGTCGATGACGCGCGCGGCGTTTCACAAGCACTTCAAGGCGCCGGGGCCTGTGGTGCTGCCCGTGATCCATGTTCTCGATGCGGCAAGGACGCGGGAGAACATCGCGATCGCCATCGGCGAAGGGGCGCCGGGCTGCTTCCTGATCAATCACGATTTCGGCGTCGATGCCTTTCTTCCCATCATCGAGGCGGCCCGCGCGGCGCATCCATCCTACTGGATCGGCGTCAACTTCCTGGCCGTTACGGGCAAGGACGCATTTCCGACGCTCGCCCGCCTGACGCAGGAGGGCGCCGTCATCGATGCTTACTGGGCCGACGATGCGCGGATCGACGAGGCTTCGGATGTGCAGCCCGAGGCGGAGGCCATTGCCGCGGCGCGGGCGGGCTGCGGCTGGGGCGGGCTCTATTTCGGCGGAACCGCGTTCAAGAAACAGCGCCGGGTGGCCGAGGCCGACCACGGTGCGGCGGCGGCTCTCGCGACGCGCTATATGGACGTCGTGACCACCTCCGGCGTCGCAACGGGCGAGGCGGCGGACGACGCCAAGATCGCCGCCTTCCGCACGGCGATCGGCGACCGGCCGCTCGCGCTCGCTTCCGGCGTCACGCCGGCGAATGCCCCGCGCTATGCGGATGTGGACGCCTTCCTCGTCGCCACCGGCATAAATCGGGAGGGCGACTTCTACACCATCGATCCGGCGCGGTTGTCCGCCCTTGTGCGCGTGACGCGACAACTGGGCGGGGGGCGCGTGGCGTGAGCATAGACAACCCCGGACCGCGGGAGGACCGCTGGTATCTCCGCCTGATGGCGCCCAACACCAAGGGGGAGCGCTTCGCCTGGCTCGACCCCACCTCCATCTACATCAATGCCGAGGCCTTCGACGCACTGCTCGACGATCTTTTGGCGGATCTCGACGGCATCGCCTTCGACGTGGTGGGCGGGCTCGATGCCATGGGCTTCGTCCTCGGCGCCGCCATCGCGGCGCGCAGGGGCAGGGGCTTTCTTCCGATCCGCAAGGCCGGCAAGCTCTGCGTCGACACCGACCGGGTGGTGTTCACCAACTACTCGGGCCGCACGCAGGGCATGGAGATGCGCCTGCCCGCCTTCGCCCCCGGCACCCGCGTCCTGCTGGTGGACCAATGGGTGGAGACGGGCGGCACCATGCGCGGCGCCATCGATCTCGTGGAACGTCAGAGCGGCGTGGTCGCCGGGCTCGCCGCCATCGCCATCGAGGAGACGGCGGGGACCGAGGCGCTCCGTGTGTCGCATCCCTGCATCGCCGCCGTCGTTCCCGGCTCGCGCTGGCAAGCGGAGGTGAACCGTCAGACGCTCCAGAGCTTCGAAAGCTACCGCCCGGAGATGGCCTTCCCCCGCCGCCGGACCTGACGCCGCACAGCGCAAGGGTGCCGGCCTGCGGCGGGTCGGGAAGCGCCTGCGGCCGAACGCTGCGCCGGCGCACGCGACCGGGAGCCGGTACCGGGTTGTCACAACGGCACCGCCCAGCCGCGTTGTATCTCGGCGCCGTCCCGTCGGTCACGCCGCCCCATGCGATCCGATGTCAGGAACCAGCTTCGTCGCCGCAGGCATCGTCCCATCGTCACTTCTCCACGCCGCGCCCCTCGCCTGTCGCGGTCGGCATCCCGGCCACCGTCTGCCCGGCGCGGAGCGCGTCGGTGGGTGCGACCCGGCTCGGCCTCTTGCTCCAGGGGAGATCAGGGCCATCGCGGGCTTGGTGCTGCCGATCTTCGTCGGCAAGGTGACACGGACGCCTGCGCGGTAGCGCCTGAAAGACATTGGGACGGTGGAGCGAGCGATGAACGAAGAGGCGGGCACGACTCACGAAGCGGCGGCCGATGCGCGGAACGAGCGGATCCTCGTCTGGGTCGACGGCATGCTGAAGCCCCGGCCCGAAGCGACCGTCTCGGTCTACGACAGCGGCTTCATGCTGGGGGACGGCGTCTGGGAGGGTCTGCGCCTCTACAACGGGCGCTGGGCATTTCTCGACGAGCATCTCGACCGGCTCTTCGAGGCCGCCCGCGCCATCGACCTCGATATCGGGCGGGACCGCGCCGGCGTGGCCGCCGCGCTCGAGGAGGTGCGCGCGGCGAACGGCATGACCGAGAATGCCCATGCCCGCCTAATGGTGACCCGCGGGGTGAAGAGCCGGCCCTTCCAACATCCCGCCCTCTCCCGCGCCGGCCCCACGATGGTGATCATCGCCGAACACTCGGCGCCCGTCGGCCGGCTGCAGGAGCGCGGGCTGCGCCTCGCCACCGTGCCCCAGGTCCGCGGCCTCCCGATGAGCCAGGACCCCAAGCTGAACAGCCACTCCAAACTCAACTGCGTGCTGGCGGCGGTGCAGGCCGAGAAGGCCGGGGCGGACGAAGGGCTGATGCTCGATCCGCATGGCTTCGTGAACACCACCAACTCCTGCAACTTCTTCATCGTGCGCCGTCGCGAGGTTTGGACCTCGACGGGCGACTACTGCATGAACGGGATAACCCGCGGGAAGACCATCGATCTCTGCCGCGCCAACGGCATCTCCGTTCAGGAACGCAATTTCAGCCTGGTGGAGACTTACGGTGCCGAGGAGGCATTCGTGACCGGTACCTTCGGCGCGCAGACCCCCGTCGCCGAGATCGACGGGCGGGCCATGAGCGGGGGCATTCCGGGCCCGGTCACGAAACGGCTGCAAGACCTCTACCGCGCCCTCGTGGCCTCGCATGTGGGTGCCGGCTGATGCGCATCGTCATGTGGTCAGGCCCCCGCAACCTCTCGACCGCCATGATGCGAAGCTTTGGCGCGCGGGCGGATACGGACGTGGTGGACGAGCCCTTCTATGCCGCCTTCCTCGCCGAGACGGGGGTCGATCATCCGATGCGTGCAGAAGTGCTGGCCGCAGGCGAAACGGACTGGCGCCGCGTGGCCCGGGCCTGTGCGGCGCCGCCCGCACCGGGGCGCGTCCGATACGAGAAGCACATGACGCATCACATGGTGCCGGGGATCGGGCTCGACTGGCTGGAGGGGGCCGCAGTCGCCTTCCTGATCCGGGACCCGGCCGAGGTGGCGGCGAGCTATGCGGCCAAGCGTGAGGCCTTCACGCTCGACGATCTGGGTGTCGAGCGTCAGGCGGCGCTCTTTGAGCACTGCACAACGCTTCTGGGCAGAGCCCCGCCGGTGGTAGACGCAACCGCGATCCGCCGCCGCCCGCGCGGGACGCTGATGGCCCTGTGCGCGGCCCTCGGCCTCCCCTTCGACGAGGCGATGCTCGCTTGGCCCGCCGGCCCGCGGGAAACCGACGGCGTCTGGGCCAGGCACTGGTACGGCGCGGTGGAGAGCTCGACAGGCTTCGCGCCACCGCCGGAGGAAGGCGTACTCCTCACCTCCGATCTCGAGCGCCTGATCGCCCCCGCTCGCCGCCTCCACGACCGCCTCGCCGCCCATGCGTTGGCGCCCGCCGGCTGAGGCCCGCAGGAACGGGATGGGCCGCGCCGCCGAACCGGTCAGCGCCCGCTGCCCTCCCAGAACAGCGGAGGGTGACAAGCCCGCGTCCGTTGTCGGGGCGATTGCGCCGGCTTGCCCGGGCGACGCCTCGGCACGCGCTCTCCTGCGCGGCGGTTCAGTCGGGGATGCGCAGGCCGCCCTGACCGCTGGCCTCGAGCGCGCGGCGTACCGTGCCGTCTGCCTTCACTGCCGCCACATAGGCGTCGAGCGCGGGCAGAAGCGCGGCGCGGGCCCTCGGCAGCACCATGGCTTGCTCGGCGGAGAGCACCGGGGCTGTCTGGATGACGATGCCGGGTGTCGCGCCAAGCGCCTCCTCGAGGCTTTGCCGTACGCCCGCCACTGCGTCCCCCTCACCGGCCACGAAGCGCCGGAAGGTATCGGCCGGGGTGGTATCGCGCAGGATCTCGGCGGCCGTGAGCGTCTTGGTCAGGTGAAGATCATATGCCGTACCGCGCGCGGCGAGGATCGTGGCGCCGTCCCGATCGAGCGCCTCGGGCTCCGCCGCCTCGCCCGCCCGCACCGCATAGGCGATCTCGATCACCACATAGGGCCGGGTGTAGGCGATATGCGTCTCGCGCGAGCGGTCGATGGCGAGGAAGGCCACGTCCCAGACATCCTCGCCCGCGCTCTCCACGATCTCCCGCGCGCCATGGTAGTCGGCGGTCTCGAGCGGGACGCCGAGCCCATCGGCCAGGTGCAGCGCCAGCGCCGGCATTACGCCGATGAGGCCGGCCGGCGTCGCCTGCACCAGCGCGCGGTTGCCGTGGTTCATGGCGGCGCGGAGCCTGCCGGCCCGGTCGCCCTCGCCGGCCAGTGGCGCGAGCGCCCCGAAGTCGATCTCTGACATGCGCGGCCTCCTTGACCGCCCGATCCTCGCATCCCGAAACCTGAGGTCAATGGCCGGGGACGCGCATCGGCGCTCCGCCTGCCGCGGCCGAGCGCTTCATCGCCTCGATCACCTCGAGCGCTGCAAGCCCCGCCGCACCGCTGACGAGCGGCACGGCCTCGCCGCGCGCGACGGCGGCGAACTGCGCAGCCTGCGCGACCAGCGGGTCCGCCGAGCCGTGGGGAAAGCGCGTCGCCCCGATGGGCGCCCACCAGTCGCGCGCGCCGCCATCCGTCCACAGCGTGAGGCTCGGCAGTGCGAGCGCGCCGTGGGTGCCCGCGATGCGGTAGCAGTCCTCGGCGGTCGGCGGGTAGGCGGGGTTTTCCCGCGCCGTCAGCTCCCAGGACCATGGTGCGACCGTCGCATCCGAAACCGTGAGGGTGCCGAGCGCGCCGCCCGCGAAGCGCAGCATCATGACGCCCGTGTCTTCCGCCGCGTGGCCGCGCACGACGCGACTTTCATAGGCGGCCACCTCGGCGATCGGCCCGACGAGATGCTGCAGGAGGTCGATGTCATGGATCAGGTTGACGAGCACCGGGCCAGCGGCCGCCTCCCTCCGCCACGCCGCCTCGAAATAGGCATCCGGCTTCGCGAGCCAGGCACTGCCATGGACGGCGGTGATGGTGCCGAGCCGACCTTCCGCGATGAGCGCCCTCGCGCGGGCAACGATCGGGTTGTGCCGCCGGTGATGGCCGACCGCGAGCGGCACTCCGGCAGCGTCCGCCGCCGCCACCATGCGGCGTCCTTGCGCTGCCGTTGCGGCGATCGGCTTCTCGACCAGCACGGCCACGCCTGCCGAAACGCAGGCGATCGCGCCTTCTTCGTGGAGCGCGTTGGGCGTCGCCAGGATCACCCCGTCCACGCCACCCGCGGCCAGCAGTGCCTCCAGAGACGAATGCCACGGCACCCCGAGCGTTGCGGCGAACGCCTGCGCCTCCGTCGAGGGGTCCGCGATCCCTGCCAGCAGCGCGCCTGCGGCCGGGATCGCCTGCGCATGCCGTCGTCCGACCAGCCCCGCCCCCGCGACCGCCAGCCGCACAGGCGTGCTCATGCCCCGGCCGCGCTCCCCGCGGTCCCGCTCGTCAGGTTCAGCACCCGGCGCACGGCCGCCTCATAGCCCTCGATGCCGAGCCCCGCGATCACGCCATCCGCCCGCAGGCTGACATAGGAGTGGTGGCGGAAGCTCTCCCGCTTGTGGACGTTCGAGATATGAACCTCGATCACCGGCCCCTCGAAGGTGCTGAGCGCATCGAGGATCGCGACGGAGGTATGCGTGTAGGCGGCGGGGTTGATGACGATGCCGCACGCTGCCTCCCGCGCCTCGTGGATCCAGTCCACGATCTCGCCCTCATGGTTCGATTGCCGGAGCTCGAGCGCATAACCCTCCGGCAGAAGTGCCCGGCAGCGTCTTTCAACATCGTCGAGCGTGTCGCGACCGTAGATCTCCGGCTCCCGCTTCCCGAGGAGGTTCAGGTTGGGCCCGTTCAGCACGTAGATCATCTCGGTCATTCTCACCCTCCCCGCACGGCTGCCCTGCCTTCATTCCAGCCGGCGGGCTCGAGCGCAATCGCCTGCACCCGACAGCGGCATTTGGAACCCGACGCAAACCATTCTATGATACCGCCTCACGCTTGACCGACAGGGGATCGCCGCGCGCCGCGGGGCCGCGAGGGGCGGCTTCGCGCCGTGCATCAGCCGTGTGCGCCGGAGGGTACGGCGCAGGGAGCAGGACATGACGAGAGACATTGCGGCCCACGCCGCGGAGCGCATTCTGGTGCTCGACGGTGCCATGGGCACCATGATCCAGGCCGAGAAGCCGGACGAGGCGACCTATCGCGGCGAGCGCTTCGCGGGCCACGCCCAGGATGTCGGCGGCAACAACGAGCTTCTGACGCTGACGCAGCCCCGGATGATCCGCACGATCCACGAGGCGTTTCTGGAGGCTGGCGCCGATATTCTCAGCACCAACACCTTTTCCGCCAACCGCATCAGCCAGGCCGACTACGGGCTCGAGGACATCTCCTTCGAGCTCAACGAGGCGGCGGCGCGCCTCGCACGGCAGGCGGCAGAGGCCCGTGCCACGCCCGCACGCCCTCGCTGGGTCGCCGGTGCCATCGGTCCCACAAACCAGACCGCCTCGATCAGCCCGGACGTGAACGATCCGGGCCTGCGCAAGGTGACGTTCGATCAGCTCGCCACGGCCTATGGCGAGGCAGCCCGCGGCCTCATCGCCGGCGGTGTCGATCTGATGCTGGTCGAGACGATTTTCGATACGCTGAACGCCAAGGCGGCGCTCTATGCCATCGAGAGCCTGCGCGACGAAGGGCTGGACGTGCCGCCCGTCATGATCTCGGGCACCATCACGGACCGGTCGGGGCGGACGCTGACGGGCCAGACGCCGGAGGCATTCTGGGTCAGCGTCTCCCATGCGCGCCCCTTCTCGGTCGGGCTCAATTGCGCGCTGGGCGCGGCGGAGATGCGCCCCCATATCCGCGCGCTGGCGGAGGTTTCGGACGTCCGCATCAGCGCCTATCCGAACGCCGGCCTGCCGAACGAAATGGGTGGCTATGACGAAACGCCGGCGGAGACGGCCTCGCATCTCGGGGCCTGGGCCGAGGCGGGGCTGGTCAATCTCGTCGGCGGCTGCTGCGGCACGACGCCAGAGCATATTCACGCCATCGCAGGCGCGGTCGCGGGCAAGGCGCCTCGTCGCCTGCCGCCCAAGGCCGAGCATCTCCGCCTCTCCGGCCTCGAGATGTTCGAGGCGGCCGCGGGGGCGGCGGCATGAGCGGCGGCGCGGCCCCCGGCGCCGCCCAGAGCCGTTTCATCAATATCGGCGAGCGCACGAACGTCACCGGCTCGGCAAAGTTCAAGAAGCTCATCATGGCGGGCGATTACACCGCCGGCGTCGAGGTCGCGCGGAGCCAAGTCGAGAACGGCGCCCAGATCATCGACATCAACATGGACGAGGGGCTGCTCGACGCCGAGCATGCGATGACCACCTTCCTCAACCTCATCGCGGTCGAGCCCGACATCTCGCGCGTGCCGGTGATGATCGACAGCTCGAAGTTCGAGGTGATCGAGGCCGGCCTCAAATGCGTGCAGGGCAAGGCGGTGGTGAACTCCATCAGCCTCAAGGAAGGCGAGGCCGCGTTTCTCGAGCAGGCCCGCACCGTTCGCCGCTATGGCGCCGCCGTCGTGGTCATGGCCTTCGACGAGGAGGGTCAGGCAGAGACCGCGGCGCACAAATTCGCCATCGCCGAGCGCGCCTACCGGCTTCTGACCGAGGACGCGGGCTTCGATCCCTGGGACGTCATCTTCGATCCCAACATCTTCGCCGTCGCGACAGGCATCGAGGAGCACAACGACTATGCCGTCGCCTTCTTCGACGCGACCCGCATGATCAAGGAGCGGCTGCCCGGCGCCCTCGTCTCCGGCGGTCTCTCCAACGTCTCCTTCAGCTTCCGCGGCAACAATCCGGTGCGCGAGGCGATGCATTCGGCCTTCCTCTACCACGCCATCCGCGCAGGCATGGACATGGCCATCCTCAACGCGGGCCAGATCACGGTCTATGACGACATTCCGGAGGAGCTGCGCGAGCATGTGGAGGATGTCCTCCTCAACCGCCGCGACGACGCCACCGACCGCCTCCTCGCCATCGCCGACAAGTACCGTGACAGCGGAGAGGCCCAGCAGAAGTCCGACCCCAAATGGCGGGAGCAGCCCGTGGAGGCCCGCCTCTCCCACGCCCTCGTCCATGGCATCACCGACTTCGTGATCGCGGACACGGAGGAGGCGCGCCAGAAGGCCGACAAGCCGCTCGAGGTCATCGAGGGCCCGCTCATGGACGGCATGAACATCGTCGGGGAGCTCTTCGGGGAGGGCAAGATGTTCCTCCCCCAGGTCGTCAAATCCGCCCGCGTGATGAAGACCGCCGTCGGCCATCTCATCCCCTTCATGGAAGAGGAGAAGAAGCGCACGGGCGACACCTCGTCCAAGGGCCGCATCCTGATGGCGACCGTGAAGGGCGACGTGCACGATATCGGCAAGAACATCGTCGGCGTCGTGCTGGCCTGCAATAACTACGACGTGATCGACATGGGCGTGATGGTGCCGACCGAGGACATCATCGAGAAGGCCCGCGCCGAGAAGGTCGACATCGTCGGTCTATCGGGCCTCATTACCCCCTCGCTCGACCGTATGGTCGATGTGGCCGGCGCGATGCGGGAGGCGGAGATGGATATCCCCCTCCTCATCGGCGGGGCTACGACGTCGAAAAAGCATACCGCGCTCAGGATCGCGCCCGAATACGCGCATGGCGTGGTCCATGTCGACGATGCGTCAAAGGCCGTCGGCGTCGTCTCCCGCCTCCTCTCGAAGGAGAGAAAGCCGCAATACCTTGCCGAGGTGGCCGAGGCCCAGGCCAAGCTCGTTGGCCGCGGTGCAACCGCGGAGCGGGCCGTGACCCCGCTCGCGGCGGCGCGCGCCAACGCCTTCGACGGCGGCTGGGCCGACTATACGCCGCCCAGGCCCACCTTTACCGGCGTGCGCGCCTTCGACGACGTCGACGTGGCCGAGCTTGTGCCCTTCATCGACTGGTCCCCGTTCTTCTGGACCTGGGAGATCAAGGGCATGTTTCCGACGGTACTCGAAGACCCCGTGGCGGGGGAGACGGCCCGGGAACTTCACGCCAATGCCACCGCGATGCTGGACCGCATCGTGGCCGAGCGCTGGTTCCGCCCGCGGGCTGTCGCCGGTCTCTGGCCTGCCAATCGCGACGGCGACGACATCACCGTCTGGACAGGGGAGGACCGGGCCGAGGTGGCTGCCCATTTCCGCATGCTTCGCCAGCAGGGTGCGAAGTCCGGGGATCGGGCGAGCTACTGCCTGTCGGATTTCGTGGCCCCCGAAGGCATCGCGGACTGGGTCGGCGGCTTCGCCGTGACCGCGGGGCCCGAGGTGCATGCCATCGCGGACCGGCTGAAGGCGGAGGGCAACGACTACGACGCCATCATGGCCCAGGCGCTGGCCGACCGGTTGGCCGAGGCGATGGCGGAGTGGCTCCATGCCAAGGTCCGCCGCGAGCTGTGGGGCTATGCGCGGGACGAAGCGCTGGACAACGAAGCGCTCATTCGGGAGCAGTATCGCGGCATCCGCCCCGCGCCGGGCTACCCCGCCTGCCCGGACCACACGGAAAAGCGCATCCTGTTCGAGCTTCTGGCTGCAACCGAGAATACCGGGCTGACGCTCACCGAAAGCTGTGCGATGTGGCCCGCCGCGGCGGTCTCGGGCTTCTACTTCGCCCATCCCGGAAGTGCCTATTTCGGCGTCGGCCGCATTGGGCGGGACCAGGTGGCCGACTATGCGGCCCGCAAGGGCCAGTCGGTCGAGGACATAGAGCGCTGGCTTGCGCCCAACCTCGCCTACGCACCAGGAAAACCGGGCGCGCTTGCCGCTGCAGAGTGATGCGGCTGTGCTGCATCACGTTCCACCCTGATATGCAGGCGCCGGTGCGGCAGGTATCTTGGGGAGGTGATGACCGTCGGCACGCCTCCTCGCATGTGCAGGCG
>JBCCDG010000061.1:0-23552 GCA_039030915.1 Pseudomonadota bacterium
AGCTGACCGTCGATCACGCCGTCCAGCAGTACCTTCCAGTTCGCCTGCGCCTCCAGCGTGACGAAGAGGCCCTCGTCCTCGAAATATCCGTTCTCATAGGCCACGGCGAGCGGCGCCATGTCGGTGAGTTTGATGAAGCCGAAGGTCAGCTCGTCCTTCTCGAGCTCCAGCAGCTGGGCGTAGGCAGGGGCGCCGAGCGCGGCGGCAATGGCGGTGGCGGCGGTGAGCCGGGCGGCGATGGCGCGAAGCTGCATCGTCCTGTCTCCATGGGTTGGCGCGGTGCGGGGGGTGTGCGATCCGCGCGCTGAAAAACACAAAAAGCCGTCCGTCTCGCGCGCGCAGGTCTTGCGCGGTGCGACACGGGCGGCCTTGCCCAGTACCCTCAGCTTCGGGGGATCTTCTCGCGGCGGACGCCATTGCCCGCTGCACGCATAAGTGGTGCGGAAAATCTTGCGCTGCAGCAAGTCGAAAATCGCGATTTGGTCAAGAAAGCACAACCGCCCAAACGAGCGGCAGACATCTGCCCATCAAAGCGGCTCAGGATCGAAAATCCGTCCGTCAAAGAAGCCGTCCGGTCCCATGAAGAGGCGGCCCTGGCTGGAGGAGACTGGCGTTTCGGTGTCGAGCGCGCCCTCCAGCTTCTCTGACGCGCCCGGCAGATCGGCGCCGACGGGACCGAGATTCGCTCGATAGAGATCCGGGCGGAAGGCGCTGCGGGCCGCCTGGGCGGTATCCGCAGGGTCGATGCCCAGCCGCTCGGAAATCCGCGTCGCGATCCAGAGCGCCTGGCTTCGCCACGGAAACTGAGCGGCGCCACCGAAGAACTCGATGAACCGCGGGATCTGGCGCACCTCGCCGGTGGCCGAGACGACCAGACGACCCTCGAACGCGCGTTCGACGATCTCCGGTGCGACGTTCAGGTAGTGCGGCCGCACCAGGATCTCTGAGGCAGTCATGTGGTGGTCGGGATCGGACAGCCAGCGCCCCGCGCGCCAGATCGCGCGCATCAGCCTGGCTGCGCGGTCCGGCGCCTCCTCGCTGTAGGCCCGACGCACGGCGAGGACCTTCTCGGGCGCGAAGCGCCAGATCGCGCAGCCGGGGAGCACGATATCGGCGATGCCCCGCTCCACCGCGATCGAGCCCCAGGGCTCGCCCACGCTGAACGCATCGATTTCGCCTGCCTCCATCGCCTCGGCCATCCTGGGCGGTGGCACGGTCCGGACGATCAGCTCCTGCGGTGCGCGCAGGCCGAGCGCGCCCAGCCAGTAGAACAGAAGTTCGGCATGCATCGAGAACGGAAACGGTACGCCGACCTTCAGCGGTCTGGGAGCGACGTCGATCAATGCACGCCCGATGGCGGCCGCGGCCATGATGTCGTCCGGCAGGCCGCGCCGCCGCATTGCCTCCGAAAGCGCGCGGCTGACGCCGACAACCGTGCCGTTGACGGACAGGACCTGAAGCGCATCCACCGCGCTCGGCAATCCGCCGAGGCCGACCGACATGGCGACGGGCACGGGCGATAGCATATGCGCCGCATCGAGCCGGCCGAAGGCCAGCTTGTCACGCAACGTGGACCATGACGGCTCGCGATGGAGGACGAGCTCGATGCCCTCTTCCTCGCCGAAGCCGATCTCCCGCGCGATGATCAGCGGTGCCGCATCGACGAGCGGGATGAAGCCGATATCGATCGTTCCGGTCATCGCAGAAGCTCGGCCGCAGTGACGAGGGCAGCGGCAACCTCGGCGATCTTCCTGCCCTGGTCCATCGCGGTGCGGCGGAGGAGCCCGTATGCCTCTTCCTCGCTGATGCCCTTGGTCTGCATCAGAAGCCCCTTGGCTCGGTCGATCATCTTGCGCTCGGCCAGCGCGGCCTTGGTCGCCTCGAGCTCGCGCCGCATCCGGCTCACCATCTTGAAGCGGGCGACGGCGGCATGGAGCACGGGCTTGATGCGCTCGGGGCGCAGGCCATCGACGACGTAGGCGCTGATGCCCGCCTCAACGGCCGCCGTCGTCATGGCGTCGTCCGAGCGGTCGACGAACATCGCCACGGCGCGTTCGGTCGGCGCCGCGGAAATGGTGAGTTCCTCCAGACTGTCACGGCTGGGATTCGCAATGTCGATCAGCACGACATCCGGATTGAGCTCCGCGATCCGGCGAGAGAGCCCGGACGGCTCACCGATGACAGTGACGTCGAGATCCCCGGCGTCGCGCAGTACATCGATGAACTGGTGCGCGCGATCGGGGTCAGGCTCGACGACGATGATGCGCAACTTCGCGCCGCTATCCTTCATGCGTGAATGATGCGGCGCATCAGGGAATGATGCAATGCACAACTGGGTCCCGCGCCCGCTGCCCCTTCCGATAGAGGTGCCCATCCGGTGGAGCGCTTCGCCTCGGGCTGAGGTCCACGCCGTTTCAGCGCCTGATCGTGCAGTGTCGACGGCGCCCCGGCAATCTCAGTCGCTTGTCCGTATGGCAGAACGTTGCGCGACGAAGATGGCGGTCATCGGGGCGGTCACGCCGATTACGGCGACGACGATGTGCCCGGCGCCGAGCAGCACGAGGAGTGCCTCGCGCCGCCGGAACAGGTCGACGAGATCGCAAAGCCGTATCTCGAGGACCCAGCGCAGCCCCAGCCAGAAGGTGAGCCCGGCGAGAGGGCGCGCGCTCAGGGAGAGATAGTCCTTCACGAAGAATGCGCCGACGACGGAGGTCAGTCCCGCCACCCTTGCGGCAAATAGCCCGCTGTCGGGCGCCGCGAAAGTTCCATGATCGGTGGCGCTTAAGGACGACGTGGCGGCCGGATCCTGGCGATGCCGTCGATGCGCTGCGCCACCTCTTGAGGGCCAGCGCGAAGGGCCGCGCTACCGGCGCAGGTGTCCGACGTCCGGGCCGGCCCCTCGGGAAGATCAGCGATGGCTGTCGGGCGCTGTGTCTGATCGAGATCAAGGCGGCAATCTGGAAGATAGATAAATATGAATGTCAGAATGTGATTCTACCTGTGGAGGCAAGCATGACACTCGACTGGAAGCTTGGAGGGCTTTCCCTCGGCCTCGTCTTCTTTCTGGCCGTTCTCCTCGTCAAACCGATCGGCGTCTCGACGCAGTTCGTGATCCTGGACGGCATCCTCTGGGACGCCTTCGTTCCCGGCGTCGTGACGGAGACGGACGGCGGCTATACCTCGTCGAACCCCTACCTCGCGAAATCCGACGGCAAGTACGCCAAGGCGGTGGCCAACCCGCTCGTCTACAGCTTCGTCTTCGTGATCGCGATGCTGCTCGGCGGTGCGCTGTCGGCATGGCAGCGCGGGGGGATCGGTGCCGCGGAGCGCCGGGTGCCGGCGCTCTGGCGCGCGCATTTCGGGCAAAGCGCCGTCCGGCGCGCCGCCGCAGCCTTCGTGGGCGGCTTCATCGTGCTCTACGGCGCCCGTCTCGCCGGGGGCTGCACGTCCGGGCACATGATGTCCGGCATGATGCAGACGGCGCTCTCGGGCTTCGTCTTCGCCGCCGGTGCCTTCGCCGCGGCAATCCCCACGGCGCTGTGGCTCTATGACAAGGAGGCTTGAGCTATGGAGATCGTCCTTGCCCTGCTGATCGGTGGCGCCTTCGGCGCCGTACTTGACCGCATCGGCGCCTCGAACCCGAGCGTCATCGGCCGCATGCTGAGCCTCAAGGATCTCCGGCTCATGAAGGCGATCCTGCTCGCCATCGGGACCGGGTCGATACTGATGTTCGGCGGCCAGATGCTCGGCCTTGTCGACGTCGGGCACATGTCCGTTAAGACCACCCATCTCGGCGTGCTCCTGGGCGGGCTTCTCCTCGGTTTCGGCTGGGCGCTCTCCGGCTACTGCCCGGGCACCGGCATCGTCGCCGCGGGCGCGGGCCGTCGCGACGCGCTCGCGTTCCTGGCTGGCGGCCTGCTGGGTGCCGCAGCCTACATCGCCAGTCACGCCGCGGTCAGCGACACGGGCCTGCTCGAGCCTCTGGCCGGCGGAAAGGTGACCATCGGCGCCGTGCCGGGCGCTGACTTCGGCGGGTTGACCGGTCTGCCGGGCGACGTGGTCGGCGTTGCGCTCGGGCTTGTGTTTGTCCTCGTCGCCCTCCTTCTGCCGGAACGCTTCGGGCGCGAGCGCGCCACGCTTCCCGCCGAGTGATCGCGTGCACGGCCTTGAACGGAGCGGCGTCCGAAAGGTCGCCGGACCTCCCCGACCCGAACGGAGCCCCGAACGATGAAACTCACCCTGACGACCGCAGCACTCGTCCTGACGCTGAATGCTCTGGCGCCAGCGCAGGACATTGACGCGATGAAAGCGCACGGGCAGGGCCTGATCGAGGCGTTCGGCGGTGCCCTCAAAACGGAGCTTGTCGCCGCGATCGAGGCAGGCGGCGCCGTCAACGCCGTCGAGGTCTGCAAGCTGCGCGCGCCCGAGATCGCTTCAACCGTCTCCGAGGCCAGCGACGGTTGGACCATCTCCCGCTCGAGCCACAGGCTCCGCAATCCGCTCAACGCGCCGGACGCCTATACGGCCGCTGCGATCGAGACGTTCCTGAGCCGTGTCGAGGCGGGAGAGCCGGCGGGCAGCCTCGCGCAGGCCGGGATTTTCGAGGAGGGGGGGCAGCGCGTCTTCCGGATGGTGAAGGCAATCCCGACCGGTGCCGTCTGTCTCCAATGCCATGGCGGCGAGGAAATCGCACCGGAGGTCGCGACCGTCCTCGACGCGCTCTATCCGCAGGACCGGGCGCGCGGTTTCGGGGAGGGTGACATGAGGGGCGTCTTCACGCTCAGAAAACCGCTCGACTGACCCGCGATGGCGCGGGGGCGGGGTTTCGGACCTTCGGTGTCGGGTCGGTGCGGGGAGGCAGGGGAACCCGGTGGCCGTCACAGCCGCCTCCGGCTCGACTGCCAGGCGGTCCGGCGTCTGCGCGAAGGGATGGCTTCGGGAGCCCCGTGGCCAGGATCCGGTTCTGTCGGATCCCGCAAGATCGCCGACGCGGCCCTTCGCCGATAGACGCTCGGGATCTGCAATTGCCCGTCGCACCCCCGTGGGGCCGGGATTTTTGATCTTCGTTTGCTGCCGGTGGCTTGCCTTTTCCACCGGCCGGGTCTCGACTTGGAGACTGCCCCAAGCAGGGGCACCGACAAGCGACAGGAGAGAGCGATGACCGCCAGAACAGCCTCTGCGAGATGTGTTGCGCCTCTGGTCGGCGCCCTCACGCTCGGCCTCAGCGTCGCCGGGGCCGATACGACGGAGGTGCGCTGGCAGGACCGTGTGGTCGTCGGCAAGACCGGTGCCTTCTGCGCCGACGATCCGAACTGCTTCAACCGCTACCACCCGGACATCGCGCCCGTCGCCACCGCGTCAGAGGGCGCTTATGTCGAGTTCCACACCCGCGACGCGCTCGACAGCGATCTCACCCTCGACAGCAATGCCGACGATGTTGCGGCCCTCGACCTGTCGGGCGTGCATCCGATGACGGGCCCGGTCGCCATCGACGGGGCAGAGCGCGGCGACGTCCTCGCCGTCACCATAATCGACATCGCGCCGGACGAGTTCGGCTATACCGTGATCGTTCCGGGCTTCGGGTTCCTGCGCGACGAGTTCACCGAGCCCTATTTCGTCGGCTGGAGGCTCGACCGGGTAAGGGCCGTCTCCGAGGCGATGCCAGGGATCGCGGTGCCTTACGAGGCCTTCACAGGCTCCATCGGCACGCTCCCGGGGGGCGAGGAGATCGCTGCCTGGAAGGCGCGCGAGGCTGACCTGGCCGCGGTCGGCGGCATCGCGCTGCCGCCCGAGCCCACGGGCGCCCTGCCCGCCGCGCTCTGCGGCCCGCAAGGCAGTGCCGCGCAGGACTGTTTGCGCACCATCCCGCCCCGCGAGAACGGCGGCAACATGGATGTCCAGCAGATGCAGGTGGGCACCACGATCCTGATCCCGTGCTTCATCGACGGTTGCGGTCTTTTCATCGGTGACGTCCACTACGCCCAGGGCGATGGCGAGGTTTCCGGCACCGCCATTGAGACCGGTGCCGTTGTGACCGTGAGGGTGGCGGTCCGAAAGGGCGCCGGCGCGGACATCGTCTCGCCCCAGGTCGAAGGCGGTGCGCAGATCAAGGCGATGGAGCCCTCGAGCTTCCACCAGACAATCGGCTATCCGTTCAAGGACGCGGGCGAGGTGCCCAGCTATCACAGCTATCTCGACAGCGAGCCGATCGTGGGGTTGAGCAACCTCTCCGAGGACCTGACGATCGCCGCACGTCATGCGCTGCGCCAGATGATCGACCACATCATGCGCGAGCGCGGGCTGACCCGGGAGCAGGCCTACATCCTGGCGAGCGTCGCCGTGGATCTGCGGGTCGGCCAGGTGGTCGATGTGCCGAACTACGTCATGACGGCGGTGCTGAACGAGGATGTGTTCGTCGAAGATGAGTGAGCGGATGCAGCCCGACCGACGCATGGTGCTCGCCAGCGCGCTTGCCGTCGCGCTCTCTCCCGGCCTTGCGACGGCGCATACGCCGTTCCGCCAATGGGTCGTCTACCGCCAGAAGCATCTGCTGGTCGGTGCCCATCGCGGTGATGCGCAGACCTACGTGCTGGCGCAGGCAATTGTCGTGGCGCTGGGCGAGGAGCTGCCCGACGCGCGGGCCCGGGTCGCCCGCGGGCCGCGCGCGCAGCGGATCGCGAAGCTGATGAGCACGGGCCAGCTCCTGCTCGCGGTGCTGCCGGAGGCGGAGGCCATGGCGATGTCGGCTGCGGCGACCCCTTTCGAGAACTACGTGCCCATCTCGTTGACCCGCATCGCCGCGATCGAGGCCGACTACAGCCTCTTCGCAGCGCCCGACCTGCCGGCGAGCCATGCCTGGCTGGTTGCCGATGCACTCGTCCATGCGGGGCTCGCCGAGGAGCCCGAGGACCTGCCTATCGCGCTCCACCCGGGCGCCAGGGCGTTCTGGCGGGGCGATCCGAAACCGGGCTGAGGGTGCAGGCGCCGTCAGGATCGGCGGAGGATGGTGGCCGTAGCCAAGCCCTCGCGCGGCGCCCCGACTCGCTGACGCGCTTGCGGTCTATCCTTTCGGCGGTTCGCAGCGGAGGCATCGGCGTAAGCGTCCGGGGTGGATCGCCCTGTCGCGGGAGGTGCGGCAGAATACGGTGGCCATAACCGCGGCGGACGAGATTGCGCGGCCCGGATGCGCTGCGCGGGCTACATGCAAGAATCCGCCACGTCCTCCAGCGCCGGATCGCTGCAGTGGGACGATGCTCCTCGGCAATGCTCGCCGCCGCCCCTTGTCGACGGCTTCCTCGGCGAATGCGAAGCCTCCCGCCGCCAGCGCCGGGCTCGGACGGGGCCTTGCGGGCGCGATCGATCCGTAGGCCCCGCGTGGGCGCCGCTCAGGCGGAGCGGGGCAGGTCGGCTGCGGCGGCGGCGCTTCTTAGGGTGAGGGCGAAGGTGGTCCCGGCTGGGGAACTCTCGACGAGGGAGAGGCGGCCTCCCTGAGCCTCCGCAAGCTCGGCGGCGATCACGAGGCCGAGGCCGGTGCCGCCGCGGCGCGTGCTTGCGCGGAAGGGGCGGAAAAGGTTCTGGCGCGCCTTCTCCGGCAGCCCGGGGCCGGTATCGCTGACGAGGAGGCGGCAGAGCGGGGAGGGGGCGGTGCGAAGCGAGCTGCCCGCAGCCTTGCCGGCAGAGGCGCCGGTTGACCGCGCGCGTTCTTCGTCTGCCTTGCCGTTGGCCGTGGGGCCGGTTTCGGTGTTGATCGCAGCCTCCTCTGGGACGAGCGACAGGGTGACGGTGCCGCGCCCGGGGCCGGTGCGGATCGCCTCGACGGCGTTGCGGAGGAGATTGGCGAAGATGCGAAACAGAAAGTCCGGGTCCGCCATCACCACGGCGCCCTCCGGCAGGCTGGAGCGGACCCGCACCGGCCCCTCGGCAAGATCGCGCCCGCTGGCCCCGGCATCGTCGGCCTTCGTCTCGGACGCCGCGGTCGCGGCCGGAACCGGAGGCAGACCGCCAGACGCGCTCGTCGATGCCTGGACCGGCGCCGGGGGCGCGCTTTCGCCAGTGGTCTCGGCGCCGAGGCCGAGGCTTTCGACCACGTCGCGGAGCACCGTCTCAACCGCCACGGCACGCAGCATGGGCTCGGGCTCTTCGGCGCGGCCGTAGTCGAGCGTCGACTGGCAGAGGGCGACCGCGCGATCGAGCGAGCCGACGAGCTTGGGCAGGACGCGGGTGACCAGCGGATCGTCCGACGCGCCGAGGCGCTCGGTCATGAGCTGGCCCGCCGCGAGCATGTTGCGCAGATCGTGGTTGATCTTGGCGACGGCCCCGCCGAGCTGCGCGAGGCGCCGGCGCTGACCGAGAGCGGTGATCACCTCGGTCTGCATCGCGGCGATGGCGCGCTCGGCATCCGCCACCTCGCCCGCCTTGCCCTTGGGCTGCATGATGCGCCCGGGATCCTCGGGGTTCTCATGGAAGCGCTCCACATTGCGGATCACGTCGAGCAGCGGGGCGACGACGAAGCGGCGCACGGTGATGAAGACGACCCCGGCGGTGATGATGGAGATGATGAGCGAGAGCTGCAGGATGCGAAGGCCGTAGTCCAGCATCGCGCGGCGCAGCTCCTGCACCTCGAAGGTGATCTCGACGGTATCGTACATGCCCTCGCCCGTCGTGCCGACGACGCGCTGCACATCGCCCTCCTTGTTGAAGAGGAGGCAGGCGAGGGCATCGCGGATGAGCACGAGGGAGGTCGCGTCGCGCAGGTCGAAGCTCTCGCTCGGCTGCGGAAAGCCGGAGCCCTGGAGTGCCAGGATGCGCCGGCCGTCCTTCTGCACGACGATGTTGAGCGCATCGGCGGTGTCGAGAAGCTCCTCCTGGAGCTTGGCGCCCGCCTGTCCGCCGGGCGCCGCCATGACGGTGAGCGCCGCGATCTCCGCGCGCACGAGCCGCTCCTCGAGAAAGCTGCGGCGGAACTCCGCCACGGACGGGACGAAGATCGCCACCTCGACGGCCATGACGACGAGGATGGTGAGAAGCAGAAGCCTTGCCGAGATGCCCGTGATCAACCGTCAGCTCCGCCGTCCCGGGGCCGCGGATGGCGCCCCCGGGGTTGGTGTCTCAGAGTTCAGCCCAGCTTGGCAAGGAGTTGGACGGCGCGCTTCACGAAAGCGCTCTCGAAAAGGCGGGGGGAATAGTACGCGCCGGCCGCGCGCTTCGAGACTTCGCCGAGCGTGGGGTAGGGGGCGACCATGCCGGCGACGGCGCCGATCTTCTGCCCGTTGGCGATGGCGAGCGCCCAGAGGTGGACGATCTCGCCCGCCGATGGGCCCACGATGCTGGCGCCGAGGATCTTGCCCTTCCGGCCGATCATGACCTTGATGAGGCCGTCCGTCGTCCCGTCCGCGATGGCACGGTCGTTGCCGGAGAACTCGAAGCGCGCGATCTCGACCTTGTCGCCGTGCTCCTCCTTGGCCTGCGCCTCCGTCAGGCCGACCTGTGCGAGCTCGGGGTCCGTATAGGTGGCCCAGGGAATGTGCTCGGTCTTGGCCGTGACGGGCAGGCGGAAGAGTGCGTTACGGATGACGAGACCGGCGTGATAGTTCGCGACATGCGTGAACTGGAGCCCGCCCGCGACGTCTCCGATGGCGTAGACCTTGCGGTTGGAGGGGGATCGGAGGCCGTTGTCGACTTTGATGCCGCGCTTGTCGTGCTCGATCCCGGCCTCGTCCAGCCCCATGTCCGAAACATTGGCGGCGCGACCGACGGCAAGCAGGAGATGGGTGCCGGCGACCGCCTCGCCGCCGTCGAGGTGGACCGTGATCGCGCCTGTGCTGCCGGAGACGCGCTCGACCTTGGCGCCCTCGCGGATGTCGATGCCTTCGCTACGCAGCTTGGCGAGCGCGATCTCGGCGAGCTCGGGGTCGTCCTTGCCGAAGGCCTTCGCGCCCTCGAGCACCGTCACCTGGCTGCCGAGGCGGCGATGCGCCTGCGCCTGCTCGAGCCCGATGGGTCCGCCGCCGACGATCAGGAGATGGCCCGGCAGCTCGCGGTTCTCCCAGAGGCTCTCATTCGTCATGAAGGGCGTCTCGTCGAGCCCGGGGATCGGGGGCACGAGGGGGGAGGAGCCGGTGGCGATAACGAAGCGGCGGGCGCGGATTGTGTGCCCGCCGGCCTCGATCGTCCCGGGCCCGGTGAAGCGGCCGCGGGCGCGGATGACCGTGCAGCCGAGCTTCTCGAACCGTTCCTCGCTGTCATGGGGCGCGATTGTGGCGATGGCGCCGGCGACGTGGTCCATCACCTTCGCGTAGTCCACCTCGGGCTCGTTCGCCGCCACGCCGTAGGAAGCGGAGCTTCGGTGCGCATGGGCCTTCTTGGAGGCAGCGATGATCGCCTTCGATGGGACGCAGCCGTAGTTGAGGCAATCGCCACCCATCTTGTGATCCTCGATCAGCACGACGCTGGCGCCCATCTGGACCGCGCCGGCCGCGACGGAGAGGCCGCCGGAGCCTGCGCCGATGACGCAGAGATCGGGGGTGAGTGTGTCGGGAGTGTCGCGCATGGTCGGCCTCCTGCCGGCTCTTGCCGGGCTCGGGTGGGGCTTCAGGGCTTGCGGAAGCGCTTGATGATGAGGGGTAGGGCCGCGAGCAGCGCGAGGCCGATGAGCGGGCCGAGCACCTCGGGCGAGAAGATGATGCCGAGATCCGGCGTCTCCCCCTTGTCGATCAGCGCGCCGACGCCGTTGCCGATGGAGCTGTAGACCGCGGCGCCGGGAATGATGCCGACGAAGGTCGTCCAGGCGAAGGTGCGCAGCGGCACGCCGAGGAACGCGGGCGCGAGATTGGCGATGAAGAAGGGGATGGCCGGCACGAGCCGCATGATGAGCAGGTAGCTCACCGCGCCCTCCTGAAAGCCCTTCTCGATGCGGGTGAGCCAGCCGCCGGCCTTGTCCTTGAGCGTCTCGCCGAGCGAGGTGCGCGCGGCGAGAAAGATGAGGACCGCTCCGATGGTGGCGCCGGTGACCGATAGAGCCGTGCCGAACCAGGTGCCGAAGAGGAACCCGCCGGTGATGGTGAACCAGACCGCGCCGGGCACCGAAAACGCGGTGGCGACGGCATAGGCGAGGACGAAGACGAGCACTGTGGCGATGAGGTTTTCGTCCCGCCATGCCAGGAGGGCGTCGCGATTGTCTGCGAGCGTCTGGAAGCTCAGATAGTCGCCGAGGAAGAAGATCGCGGCACCGGCGCCGAGCGCGATGAGCGCCATGGGCAGCCAGCGGGCGACACCGCCCTTCGGCGGCCTGCCGTCGGTGGCCTCGGAAGAGGTATCTGCCGGCTGCCCGGTACGCTCTGCGGTCTCGATCATCGTCATGGATCCTCTCCCGATGGCCCGGGGCGCGCTCGCCCGTCTGTCGCGTGAACTGCGATAAAGGGCGCCTCGATGCGCTTGGCCATGCCTTTCACGCGCGGTTGAAGCTAGTGTGTGCGGCTGAAATGTTTCGACCGCCGGGCGGGATGGGGCGCGCGGAACGGGTTGAGCGCGCGCGATGTTCGGGCATTGACAGCGCAGGGCGGCGCCGGTATCCGCAGCGGCTCCCGGACAGGAGAGCCTGCGCCGCCGTTCATGGCCGGCCGCAGGCATCGTTTTTGGAGAGACGCGATGAAGCGCACCTATCAGCCGAGCCGCCTCGTGCGGAAGCGCCGTCACGGCTTCCGCTCGCGCATGGCGACGAAGAACGGCCGCAAGATCCTCAATCGTCGTCGCCGCCAGGGCCGCAAGAGCCTCTCGGCTTAAGCGGCGGCCGGGCCGCCATGGCGCTGCCGGCGAGCCTGAAGAAGCGGCGCGATTTCCTCGCCGCCGCCCGGGCGCGCAAGCATGCAGCGACCGGCGTGCTCCTGCAGGCGCGCCGCCGGGCCGGACCCGGCGAAGGCGCCTCCGCGGGGGCGCCTGCAGTCCAGCCGGCGGATCCGCTCTCGGACAGGGCGGTGCGCGTCGGCTACACCTGCTCCAAGAAGATCGGCAACGCTGTTGCGCGAAACCGGGCGAAACGCCGGCTGCGCGCCGCGGCTGCGCGTATCCTGCCCGAGGGCGGACAGCCGGGCTGGGACTACGTATTGATCGGCCGGCCCGGCAGCACGATCGACCGCCCCTTCGAGGCGCTGGTCGACGATCTCCGCGAAGCGCTCACCCGCGTTCACACCCCCCGAAAGCCGCGTCGGCCCCGCGATGTGCGGACCGGCTGAACAGCGCGCGTTCTGGCGGGGGCCGCGCATGGGCGGGCCCGTTTCGGTGCTTCTCGCGTTCCCGATCCGCGCCTATCGCCTGATCCTCAGCCCCTGGGTGGGGATGCATTGTCGTTTCCGGCCGACCTGTTCGGAATATGCGCTCGGGGCGCTGGCCGCGCATGGGCCGCTTCGCGGTCTGGGCCTCACGCTTCGCCGCCTTGTCCGCTGCCGGCCGGGCGGGGGCGAGGGCTGGGATCCGGTACCGCCGGCGCGCGACGGATCGAAATAGGCGGCATCCCGGCTGGTCGCCGGGACCGGTTCTTGCGGGGACGCCGTGCGGCGGGCCTAAGGGAAATCGGGTTGATCGCTTGGCCGGTCGCGTGCCGCGATTCTTGACCCGGCCCGGCCTTTGGGCGCTTTCGCGCCGGGTCTGCCAGGAGCGAGGCATACCGGATCTGTCCGACGCTATCCCCGCGCGGCCCCACGAAAGGGCGCCCATGAGCCTCAAGTTCTGCGAGGTGCGCGAGAGGCTGCTGCGGGAAATGCGCGAGACGATGCGGCCGATGCGATGCTAGAGGGTCGGCGCAAACCCTGCCATTGCCGAATAACGTTCCGCGCCCTCTCGACATCCGCCCGAGCAAGATGCCCGACCCGCAGCTCTTCTATTCCGCTGCAGGCGCGACCGGTGGTACGATCGCCGACGATGCGACAGGATGCGCCAAAGACCGACGGGCCGTTCTACGTGTTCCTCGTGGCCGACTGGGAGCGCGAGGATACCTGGGTGGAGGTCACAACCGACGTTGTCTACTTGCTGCCCGGTGAGATGCTCTACGGCCCGCCCGACGATGCGCCACGGCGGACGCGCACCGGTGGGCCATGTCGGGCGGGAGCGAAGGCGCTCGTTCGCATCGAGCGGTTCGAAGCGCTCGACCGGGCACGTCTTCGCGCCCGTGAACTCACGCGGTGGCCGATCGGTTGGTGTCGCGCCGCGTGCGGAGCGCTCTGGCCCTTTGGGCTCGACGCGCGGGCGCTGTTGCGCGAGACGCGAGGCGGGCGCCGGCCCGTCCATTCGCGCTTCCTCGCCCATGTAGACGATGCGGCCGCGCCCGTGGCGAAATTGCCCCGTCGCGAAGGCTGGTTCGATGGCGACAGGCCGGCCTGATGTCCTGACTTGTCCGCTGCCCCTTGGACTGCGCGGAGCTTGGCGATAAGTGCCTGCGGACGTGAGGACCGGAGGGGCGCATGTTCGGCAACGGCAACAAGGATGAGACGCGCAATCTGATACTGGCGGCCGTGCTCTCCATGGGCGTGGTCTTCACCTGGTATGCGCTGTTCCCGCCGCCCGAGCCGCCGATGGAGCCGCCGGTGGCGGAGGGTCAGGCGGGCGCCGAGGGTCAGGGCGTGGTCGCGGGCGGCACGGGCTCGGCCACGGGCATGGGTGCGGCGCTGTCGCTCGACCGCAACGCGGCACTCGACCGCTTCGAGAGAGTTCCCATCTTCTCGGATGCCGTCACGGGCTCGATCGCGCTTACCGGCGGCCGGCTCGACGACCTGCATCTCGAGGACTATCGGGAAACGCTCGAGCCGGGCTCGGACACGGTGGTGCTCCTGAACCCGACGGCGGGGCCCAATCCCTACTACGCCGTCTATGGCTGGCTGCCGACGCAGGGGGGCAATCCGGGCGAGCTGCCGGGCGCCAACACCGAATGGACGCTGGCCGAGGGCGACCGGCTGACCCCCGAGAGCCCGGTGACGCTGGAATGGGCGAACGAGGCGGGGCTGATCTTCCGCCGGACCTATGCGATCGACGACCGGTACATGCTGACGCTGTCGCAGACGGTGGAGAACACCTCCGACGTGCCGGTGAGCCTTGCCCCCTACGGCTATCTCGCCCGCCGGGGGACGCCCGAGACGACACCGTTCTTCATCCTCCACGAGGGCGTGGTGGCGATGATCGACGGGACGCTGTCAGAGCTCAGCTATGGCGACCTTGAGGAGTTGGCGCCGAACCAGCTGGAGGGCGGGCTCGCCGAGGCCGTGGCCGTGAGCGAGAACGGCTGGCTCGGCTTCACCGACAAGTACTGGATGACAACGCTCGTCCCGCCGGCGGGCCAGCCCTTTACCGCCGTCTACAAGGCGATCCAGGGTCAGGGCGCCATCGAGTACCGCACCGAGATGCGCCTGCCGGTCACGACCATCGAGCCCGGCTCGGTCGAGACGATCGAGACGCGTCTCTTCGCCGGTGCAAAGGAGCTCAACACCATCACGGAGTACGAGAAAAACCTCGGCATCGTGAACTTTGTCGACAGCATCGACTGGGGCTGGTTCTACTTCCTCACCAAGCCCATCGCGCGGGTGCTGAACTTCGTGAACGGCATCATCGGGAACATGGGCTTCTCGATCATCGTGCTCACGCTCATCATCAAGACCATTCTCTTCCCGCTCGCCTACAAATCCTACGTGGCGATGGGGCGGATGAAGAAGCTCCAGCCCGAGATGGAGAAGCTGAAGGAGCGCGCGGGCGACGACCGCATGAAGCTCCAGCAGGAGATGATGGCGCTCTACAAGAAGGAGAAGGTGAACCCGGCCGCCGGCTGCTTGCCGATCCTCGTGCAGATCCCGATCTTCTTCGCGCTCTACAAGGTGCTCTTCGTCACCATCGAGATGCGGCATGCGCCCTTCATCGCCTGGATCGAGGATCTTTCGGCACCCGATCCGACCTCGTGGCTGAACCTCTTCGGCCTGCTGCCCTACGATGTGAGCTGGGCGCCCGAGATCATCTCCATCGGCGTCTTCCCGGTGCTGATGGGTGTCACGATGTGGATGCAGCAGCGGCTGAACCCCGCGCCCACGGACCCGACGCAGCAGATGATCTTCGCCTGGATGCCCTGGGTCTTCATGTTCATGCTGGGCAGTTTCGCGAGCGGTCTGGTGATCTACTGGACCGCCAACAACGTGCTGACGTTCACGCAGCAGTACCTGATCATGCGCAGCCAGGGCGTGGATGTGGATTTCTTCGGGAACGTGAGGGCGAGCTTCAAGCGCCTGGTCAAGAAGGACGACACGCCGCCGCCGACGGCGCCGGTCGCGAACCGGCCCGAGCCCGATACGACGGCCGAAGACGTGGTGGCGGAAGGGGCCGGCGATGCCGGCGGTGCCGCCGACGAGACGGTCGCCGAGACACCGGAGGCGGATGCTGGTGAGGGGTCGGACAGCGCCGACGACGGCAGCGCGCAGAAGGACGCGACCGGGAACGGCCGCCGTGGCGGGCGCCGTGGCTCCGGCGGCGGCAAGGCGCGCAACCGGCGGCGCCGGTAGGGGAGCGGGCGATGGCGGGGCAACTGGCCGAGATCTGGCGGCATCCGGTCAAGGGCGTCAGCGCGGAGCGGATCGACCAGGTGGCGCTGGCCGCCGGTGCGCCCTTCCCACATGACCGGCGCTGGGCGATCGCCCATGGTGCCAGCGCCTTCGATCCGGCGGCGCCGGAATGGGTGGCGCGGCGCAATTTCGTGGTGCAGGCGCATGTGCCCGAGCTGGCGCGGACAGAGGCACAGTATGACGAGGAGGGCGGGTTCCTGACGCTCTCCCATCCCGAGCACGGATCCGTCACGCTGGCACCCGGCACCGAGGCGGGCGATGCGGCGCTGACGGCCTGGATCGCACCCGTCGCGGGGGAGCGCCAGCCGGGGCCTTACCGCACGGCCTCGCTGCCGGACGGGCAACACCTCTCGGACATGCCGCAGAACTACGTCTCGATCCTGTCGCTCGCATCGCTCCGCGCCCTTGGCGATCATGTGGGCCAGGCGATGCAGGTCCGCCGGTTCCGCGGCAACCTCTGGCTCGAGGGGCTGGGGCCCTGGCAGGAGGAGGAGTGGATCGGGCGCGAGATCGCTATCGGCGAGGTTCGCTTCCGCGTCGATGAGCCCATCGGGCGCTGCAGGGCGACGGAGGCCTCGCCCGTCTCGGGCCGCTACGATGCCGCGACGGTCGCAACGCTCCGCAAGGCGCGCGGGCACACGGAGTTCGGCGTCTACGCGACGGTGATCGAGGGCGGCGCGCTGGCCATCGGCGACGACGTTTCCGCGTGACGGGGCCCGAGCCGAAACCGGTGCCCTTCCTGCCCATGGCCGATCCGGGCGAGGAGGCGGTCGAGAGTGCGCGCAAGCTCTTCGCCGGGCCCGTGGACTTCCTGAAGGGCGTCGTGGCGCTCGACGGGCTGCCCGAGGCGGAGTTGCCGGAGGTGTGCTTCGCGGGGCGCTCGAATGTGGGGAAGTCTTCCCTCATCAACGCGCTGACGAACCGCAAGGGGCTGGCCCGCGCCTCGAACACGCCGGGGCGGACGCAGGAGATCAACTATTTCACCCTCGGCCCCTCGGAGGCGCCGCGCGGCTTTCTGGTCGATTTGCCGGGCTATGGCTATGCGGAGGCCCCGAAAGCGAAGGTCGAACAGTGGCAGGCGCTTATCCGCGCCTATCTGGCCGGGCGCGTGACGCTGGCCCGTGTCTTCGTGCTGATCGACAGCCGGCACGGCGTGAAGCCGGCGGACGAGGAAATCATGGAGATGCTCGATCGCGCGGCCGTGGTCTTCCAGGCGGTGCTGACGAAGGCCGACAAGCCGAAGAAGGGCGAGCGCGACAAGGTGCTCGCCTCGGTGGCGGAGGCGCTCGGCAAGCACCCGGCGGCCTATCCCGAGCTGATCGTCACCTCGTCGGAAACGGGTGAGGGCATCCCGCTCCTGCGCGCCGCCATCGCCCGACTGATGCCGGTCTGAGCGGCCTCGCGGGGGGACGGGCCCGGCCCCCTCCCTTCGCCAGTCTAAGCACTTTGCGGTGGACGAAAGAAGAACAACTGTGTGGCTGATAGCGGCGCAGCGCCGTAAGAGCAGCCTGCGGGTTATCGCCGCTCGGAACGGATAGTTGCGCTGTGGATTGTCGCAGCGCTTGGAAAGGCGCCAGCTGCCGCTTGCGGCCGGGTTTTGAACGGCACCGGCACGCAGCGGCATGCTGCTGCGCTCCGATAGGCTTCAGCAGGTATCTGCATTCCGCTACGCCCCACATGGCGGCGGCAGGCTATGGTTCGCCGCGGCGCGTTCGACGGCATTGGCAGGCTGCGGCTTGCCGTTGCCATTCGGGGTGCCGATGCGGGCGGATCTTCGGGCGCTCGGCGGGGCTGCTCTGGGCAAGTCGGGGTTTGACGGATGGCTTCGGTCGTAGGGGGCGGGCAATGTGAATTGCTCGCCGAGCGCCATGATGGCCCCTCTCTGATGACCGCTGATGGCGAGGGTTAACGGGTTTGCGAGAGCCGTTTGACCACTTCGTCGCGTCGCGGTCCTGGCGCGCTCCACGCTCCACGCTCCACGCTCCACGGTCCACGCTCAGGGGACACGGCCGGCGGGCATCTGATCGGGCGGGCGGGGTATGGCCCGGTAGATCCTCGACGGTCTGTCGGGCCGAGGTGGACCGTAGAGGGCTGGCCTGCGCGTCGGGGTTGGTCACCACGGCTTCTGCCGGGCGTTGGGCGCCGCCCGGGCGGGTGGCTGGGGCCGTAACGGCTCGCGCGTTCTGGAGCGTCGAGGCGTGTTCCGCTCGAACGCCCCGCGATCCGTGGGAGGGAGGCTACCCGGCGCCATCGCCGCACAGCGCTGCCGGCTCCGAGAGAGGCTTACATCGCTGGCCGGCGGCCGGATGTCCGACCGACCGCATGCGAGGGCCGACCTGTTGCGAGGGCGTTGCTGGGACGCCGGGTCGGGCTGCGAAGATGTGGGCGAAGGCGCGGGATGTCGTGGACAAAATTCTTGGGCGGCACACAGGCTGCCGGGACGATGCGTACCGCGTCGCCGATCCTCGCTCGGCGGTGAAACGGCGGTACCGTTGCGCCGCACGGGACGTGACGGCGTGGCGGTGGGGAAGGGTGGGTCGCGATGCGCGACCGTGGTGCGTTCGGGCGCTTTCCCGGTCCCGAGGCGCACTGGCGTCGGAGCGCGACCCCGACTGGCCCGCCCCGGCGACCGGTGCCGCTCGCCCATGGGTGCCGCGCGAGGTTCCGTTGGGCGGCAATCTGCTCTAGGACACGAGGCGCGCGCGCAGATCCCTTCCCGTTCACCCTTGAGAGCCTCGACCCATGGACCTCAGGAAAGCCCAGAAACGCGACTGGCTCGCGACCGCCCGTACCCTCTCGGAGGCGCTCCCCTACCTCCAGCGCTACGAGGGCGCGACGGTTGTGGTGAAGTTCGGCGGGCACGCCATGGGCGATGCGGAGGGGATGGAGCGCTTTGCCCGCGACGTCGTCCTCATGAAGCAGTGCGGGGTGAACCCGGTCGTCGTCCATGGCGGTGGGCCGCAGATCAACGAGATGCTGAAGCGGCTCGACATTCCGCACGAGTTCCGCAACGGGCTGCGCGTCACGACCGCCGAGATGGTCGAGATCGTGGAGATGGTGCTGGCCGGCAGCATCAACAAAAGGATCGTGGCCGAGATCAATGCGCAGGGCGGGCGCGCGGTCGGTCTCTCGGGCAAGGACGCCAACCTCATGCGCTGCCGGCGGGCGACCGGGCCGCGGGATCCTTCGAGCGCGATCGAGCAGGCGCTAGATCTGGGGTTCGTGGGCGACCCGTCGGAGCTCGACCCCGGCGTGCTCGAGACGTTCATCGCGTCCGACTACATTCCCGTCATCGCGCCCGTTGGCGCCGGGGCCCGCCCCGAAGAGACGTACAACGTGAACGGCGACACGGCGGCGGGCGCCATCGCCGCGGCGATGAAGGCCAAGCGGCTCATCCTGTTGACCGATGTTGCCGGCGTGAAGGACGCCAAGGGCGACGTGCTCGCGACCCTCTCGGTCGATGCGGTGCGCGCGCTGATCGCCGACGGCACGGTTCAGGGCGGCATGATCCCGAAGGTCGAGACCGCGGTCACTGCGGTGAAGGGCGGGGTGGAGGCCTCGGTCATCCTCGACGGGCGGGCGCCGCATGCGGTGCTGCTCGAGCTCTTCACCGAGCATGGCGCAGGCACGCTCATCAGCATCGACGGCACCTTTCCGAAATAGCGGTCACGCCTGCGCGACCTGCCGACGCGGGGCGCCGTGTGCCCTTCTTCGGCGCGGCGCGAGGCGCTATCTACGATGGGCAAGGGAGGGTTCATGACCAGCGAGCTCGTCATCCGCCTCGGCGCGTTCTTCGGCATCTTCGCCGCCATGGCGCTTTTCGAACGATTCTCGCCCATGCGCGCCCTCGTCGCCTCGAGGATGCGGCGCTGGGCGACGAACTGGAGCGTCTCGGTCATCGATGCCGTGATGGTGAAGCTGCTCTTCGGCGCTGCGGCGGCGGGGGCGGCGCTGGATGCCTCGGCGCGGGGTTGGGGGCTCTTCAACGGGCTCGACTGGCCGTTCTGGCTCGAGGTGCTGATCGTCTTCGTCGTGCTCGACTTCGCGATCTGGGCGCAGCATGTGGCGAGCCACAAGATCCCGATCCTCTGGCGGCTCCACCGCGTTCACCATTCTGACCGGGATATCGACGTCACCACCGCGATCCGGTTCCATCCCTTCGAGATCGCGTTCTCGATGGTGATCAAGATCGGCCTGGTCTACGCGCTGGGCGCGCCGGTGGCCGCGGTGATCCTCTTCGAGGTGGTGCTGAACGGGGCCGCGATGTTCAATCATGCCAATCTGCGGCTGCCGAAGGCCCTCGACCGCAGGCTGCGGCTCGCCATCGTGACGCCTGACATGCATCGGGTGCATCATTCGATCGACCGGGCGGAGCACGACGCCAACTACGGCTTCAACCTCAGCTTCTGGGACCGGCTCTTCGGCACCTATATAGATCAGCCGGCGGGGGGGCATGAGGGGATGACCATCGGGCTCGCGCCCCATCAGGACGAGGGGCCGACACGGCTCGGCTGGACCCTCGCCTTCCCGTTCCGCGGGCGGTGAAGGGGTGGCGGGGGTGACCGGCGTGGCGGCGACGCTCGAGACAGCGGGGGCGGCGCTGGCACCGGCGGGGCTGATGGTGACGGGCGCCTTTCACCCGGCACCCGGAGAGGCGGCAGAGGGGATCGCGACGCTCTGCCTCATCGGTGCGGCGGGGGCCGCCATGTGGCCCGCCTTCGCTGCGGGGCCCGAATATGCGGACGGCGCGCCCGATCCGCTCGACCGCTGGTCCGCGCGGGTGATCGGGGAGGCGGCGGCAAGCCTGGGCGCGCGCACCCTCTTTCCCTTCGGTGGCCCGCCCTGGCAGCCCTTCATGGCCTGGGCCGGGCGCGCGGAGGGGGCGGCGCCCTCACCCATCGGCATGATGGTGACGCCGGCGCGGGGGCTTCATGCGTCCTGGCGCGGTGCGCTCGGTTTCTCGGGCCGGCTGGATCTCTCGAGGATGCCCGCGCCGGGGCCCCACCCCTGTCCGCCCTGCGCCGCGCCCTGCCGGACGGCCTGCCCGGTCGATGCGTTCGGCGAGGCGGGCTACGATACGGCGGCCTGTGCCGCGCATGTGCGCAGTGCGGCAGGGACCGAGTGCCGGGAGCGCGGCTGCCTCGCCCGCCGCGCCTGCCCCGCGAGCGCACCTATCGCACCTGCGCAGGCGGCCTTTCACCTGGCGGCCTTTGTCGGTTCCCGGCCCGTGGGATAGCGCGTTATCCCCAAGGAGCCGCCCCGATTGTGCGATGCGGCACTGCACAAAATAGAGTTGACCGGACGGTCGGGCGGGGCCGAGAGTTTCGATCCATGAAGACCGTGATTCTGCAGCGGCATGCGAAGTCGAGCTGGTCCGACCCGGAACTCGACGATCATGACCGGCCCCTCAACGCGCGGGGCAAGGCCGCAGCGCCTGTCATCGCACGCTGGCTCGAGCGTACGGGCTACCGGCCCGACCGCGTCATCTGCTCCTCTTCCAAGCGCACGCGCCAGACGCTGAAGCGCATGCGGACGGTGCTGCCGGCGTTGCCGGAGCCGACGGTCGAGCCCAGGCTCTACCATGCCGAGCCGGAACTGATGTTCGAGATCCTCTCGACCCAGCCGGACGAGGCGGACTGCGTTCTGGTGATCGGGCATCAGCCGGGGCTCTCCGCCTTCGCCCGGCATCTGGTCAACGGCCGGGTCCGCCGCGGCTGCAGCCGGGCCTTCGAGCATTTTCCGACCGCGGCGGCGGCGGTCCTGACCCTGCCGGTCGTGCGCTGGGCGGAGCTGTCGCCCCGTACGGCCGAGTTCGTGGACTTCGCCGTGCCGCGCGAGCTGATGGCGGAGAGCGAGGCGGGTTTCCTGGAAGCTAGCGCGCACTGAGCCCACGGGCGGCGATCGGAGGTCAGCATGGCGGCCCCGGTTCCGAGGGCGTCCGCGTTGTTGTCGCCGTCATGCCATGCGCCCCAGGGCCTGGCCTGAGGTATCGGCTGGCAAGTGCATCGAGGCTCATCCGGATTGCTCGCGCAGGTGAACGCGGCGGAGCGCCTCCAAGGTCGGTGATTCGCTCTCTGACCGCCCAAGCGGGATATCGACGCGCATCAGTCGCCACTTCACCGCTCGAGGCGCCGGCTCGACCCTCTTCGCCGACGATCGGCATGACGGCTTCGGCGGGTGTGCGCGCCGGAGTTTCGGTAGCGCAGGGACGGGTGCACGGTCTCGCGATGGACGGGCGAGCCATCGGGATCGGCCCGCAGCCCCTCCCGGCTTGTCGGAGAGCGTCGGTGGCGGCGAACGACTTCTCAGCAGTCGCCCTCAGGTCGCGAGCGGGTGCGGCGATCATGGCCGCGGGCCCGGGCCAGGGCGTCAGACCCGTTGCTCGAGCTCCCGCGCGGCGGGGGTGAAGGCCAGCGGGGGAATGGGGGAGGGCAGGAGGGCGCTGCGGGCGCCATCGGCCACGGCGCGGCCCTCGGCCGCAGCCTCGAGCGTGGCGAGGCGGCGCATGGCGGAGAGGATGGTCTCCGCCTCCCGCCGGGCGGCTTCCGCCAGCGTTGCGATCCGCCGGTCCGCGGCCGATGGCTCGGCCGGCGCGAGAGCCGCCGCCTTCACCCGGTCCATCTTGGCGATGGTCGCCTCCGGATCGCCCGGCACGGGCGAGACGTCGATGGCGACGCTGCCCCCGATGGCATAGCGCTTGCCATCCGGACCCGTCTGATAGGTGTAGCTGGGGCTGCCCGCGTGTTGCCCGCCGACCCGGGCATGGGCCTGCTCATGGGCGCGCACCTCCCGGTCGCGCGCGGCGAGGCGGCTGATGAGATCCTCCTCCGCCGGGGTCAGACCGCTCCGCGATGCCGGCGCGCGGGGGCCGCCGGCGCCGCTCAGGACCAGCGCGCGGCGGGCGCGTTCGCCGAGGCCGGGCGCGAGGATGGGGGTGCCGTGCCCCGCCGACACGGCCGGGCGCCCGACCGCGCCTGCAGTCACGGTCGCCGCAGACCTGCCCACCTCTGCACCGTCGGTCCCGGCCGGCGCCGCCTGTCCGGGCCCCGGGCCGCCGAGGGCGCGGGTGGGCATCAGGGCGACGATCTGGCTTTCGAGCAGCATCGGACGGTCTCCGCTCCAACTGTCACGGATGAAAGCCCGAATGTGTTAAGATGGCGTGAACGGGGCGCAAACGCTGCGTTGGGGGCGGGAGAGCCACCGGAGCATGCAGTCATCCGGTGGCCCTCGCCAGCCCCTTTTGACGCCTGCCGATGTGCGGCGTGCCCTTGCTGAAGGGGCGAGACGGCCGGGCCCAGGGAGGAAGCCGGACCGCCCGTTGCGCACATCGCGTCCGGGCCGAGGGACAGAACGGCCGGGACACCTGGCAGTGTCAGGGCATGTGGTAGGCCGCTACCGCCAAAAACATACACATGGCGATCGAAGGGTACAGAACGCACAACAGAACATCGCGAGCCATTTTCCACCTCAGCCCAACCGAGCACCGGCCCATCCAGCGCCCGTAGGACCGAGATACGCCCCATAACGGGAAAAAAACGTGATCCGCGTCACTACTCCAGCGTGAATTGCGTCGAATTCGAGCAATTTTTCCGGTCGCGCGGGCGGGGATCGTGTCGGGGCGTCGGTGTTTCCGCGTATCCGGAAACGCAAGCGGCGGCCGCCATCCGGGCGACCGCCGCCTTTCCGCCGTTCCGCCGCGCGCCCCTGCCGGGAACGCGGCGGGATGGGGGTCAGTGGCCGAGGATCTGGCTGAGGAAGAGCTTGGTCCGGTCGGATTGGGGGTTCTGGAAGAACTCCTCGGGCTCGTTCTGCTCGACGATCTGACCCTGGTCCATGAAGATCACGCGGTTCGCGACCTGACGGGCGAAGCCCATCTCATGGGTCACGCAGAGCATGGTCATGCCTTCCTCGGCGAGGCTGATCATGGTGTCGAGCACCTCCTTGATCATCTCGGGGTCGAGC
>JBCCDG010000062.1:0-23492 GCA_039030915.1 Pseudomonadota bacterium
AGGTGCCGGTCACGATATCTTCGACCGACTTGCCCTCCCACTCGGTGCCCTCGATCGCCTTGTTGCCGTTGTCGACATAGGCCTTGTGGTGGATGTCGTGATGGTACTCGAACGTCTCGGCGCTCATGCCGTGGCCGGCCAGCGCGTCATGGGCATAGGGAAGATCGGGCAGCGTAAAGGCCATGAGGTCTCTCCTCCGGTCGGAATTGTCGTCGCGCCCGGCGCATTCATGGCTGGGCTGCGGGGCGGCAGGCGCCGCTGGTGGCAGATGTAGCCCGCGCTCTCCCGGAGAAAAACCTCGCACCCCCGCAGCACGTCCGAGAGTTGCAGTTACGGACGCTCAGTGCCCCGCGCCCGCGCTCTCGTCTCCATCGCGTGGCTGTCCCGCCTCCCCGTCGTCGAGGCAGCGCCGCTGCCACTCCTCAAGGAGCGCGGCGAGCACGTCGGGCGGAAAGCCGTAGAGCGACGGCAACGTGCCGTCGAGCCCGCTGATCGCCCGGTTCGCCCGGTTGAGAACGCCGGCCTCCCTGCGCGCCCCCTCTCTCAACTCCCAGCCCACAAGGCTGGTAGCGCCATGGCTCCAGGCATCGAAGCCCTCCACATCCACCCATCGAACGGTCGAGACACGCCGGGGGTGATACGCGACGAAGCGGTCGCGATGGAGCTCGAGCCGAAAGGATCGACGAAAGAGGCCGCGCGCCGCCATCGCGAGACACCCGAACCCGAAGAAGAGAAGGCAGAGCCAGCCGCCCCAGGCCTCCGGTTCCTCGATCACGATCCAGAGCCCGATCGCCGCAAACACCGCGCAGATCGCCAGGACCCACCACTGCTCGAACCGCGGCGGCAACAGGACCACGGGCTCACCGCTCCATGATGCCGCGTCAGCCTCCGCCGCTTCCCGTGTCACACCGGCAGAAGGAGGGCGGCGACGCGGCGGTCTTCGGAGAGGAGGACGTTGTAGGTGCGGCAGGCGGCTGGCGTAGCCATGTGCTCCACGCCATGCCCCGCCTGCTCGAGCGCCAGACGCCAGTCCCGCGGCACGGGCCCGATCTCCGCCCCCTGGCCCAGGATCACAATATCGACCCTGCCCGCCTCGATGCCGGCAAGCTGCGCGATCCCTTCCGCTGGATCCGAGAGCGGCGTGACGCCCTCGGGGCTTACCAGCATCGGGCCGTCGCGCCACACGCCGCCGATCCGAAAGCCACCGGGGCCGTAGCCGTCGACCGCGGGCTGGGCGCCGAGCGGCATCTCGGTCATCTTCATGGGCGGCCTCCGGCGTTCTCGGCGACGGGTCGGCCGGTGGGGCGGCACCCCACCTGGCCGAATTCGGCGGCTCGGCTCAGACTTGGGCGCCGTCGAAGCGCACGCCCGCCTTCTGCACCTCGCCCGGATCCGACCAGTCGCGCTTGACGTTCATCGCGAGGAGCAGCGCGCCAGCGATGAAGATCGATGAATAGGTGCCGATCAGCACGCCCCAGATCATCGCGAAGGTAAAGCCCTGGATCACCTCCGGCCCGAGGAAGAAGAGGCCGAGGAGCGCCACCAGCGTGGTCAGCGAGGTCATCAAGGTCCGCGACAGCGTCTCGTTCACCGACACGTCGAGCAGGTCCGAGAGCTCCATCTTCTTGTATTTTCGCAGGTTCTCGCGCACCCGATCATAGACCACCACCGTATCGTTGAGCGAGTAGCCGACGATGGTCAGCAACGCGGCAATGATCGCCAGGTTGAACTCGATGCCGAGAAGGGCGAACACCCCGATCGTAAGCCCCACGTCATGGACCAGGGCCACGACAGCGCCGACACCGAACTGCCACTCGAAGCGCAGCCAGATGTAGATGAGCACCGCGCCGACGGCGAGAACGATGGCCAGCACACCGGCCTGCAGGAGTTCACCCGACACCTTCGGCCCAACCACCTCGACACGCCTGATCTCGGTGCCCGGGATCGCCTCCTGCAACGCATCGCCGACCTGTTGGGCGACATCCATGCGCTCGTCGCCCGTCAGCTCCTGCTCCTCCACGCGCACCAGCACGTCCCGGTCCGAGCCGAAGCTCTGCACCGCCACATCGCCGAGGCCGAGCGCGGTCACGCTCTCGCGCACTTCGCTCAGGTTCGCAGCTGCGGGCGTGCGCGCCTCGATCATCGTGCCGCCGCGGAAGTCGATGCCGAAATTGAGCCCGAGCATCGCCGTGAGGGCCACGGCGCCGACGACGGAGGCGACGCTGAGCCCCGCAAAGATCCGGCGGAACTTCATGAACGGAAAATGAAACTCTCGTCCCACCAGCGCCACGCGCTCCACCTGAAGCGTCTTCGGCCGCGCGCGTCCGAGCCAGGTGACGATCATCAGCCGCGTCAGGAACACGGCGGTAAAGACCGAGGTCAGGATCCCGATGCCCAGCGTGACGGCAAAGCCCTTCACCGGGCCGGAGCCCACGGCGAAGAGGATGACCGCCGCGATGAAGGTCGTGATGTTGGCATCGAGGATGGCCGAGAACGCCTCGCGGTAGCCCTTGTCCACCGCCTGTGATGGGTTCTTCGCGCGTTTCAGCTCCTCGCGTATGCGCTCGAAGACCAGCACGTTCGCGTCCACGGCCATGCCGATTGTCAGCACGATACCCGCGATGCCCGGCAGGGTGAGTGTCGCCCCGATGGCGGACAGCAGCCCGAAGATGAGCCCCACATTAATAAGCAGCGCGCAGATCGCGAAGATGCCGAAGAGCCGGTAGACCACGCCCATGAAGACGAGCACGAGCGCGAAGGCGAGGCCGGAGGCAAGCTCGCCCGCAGCGATCGAATCCGCGCCCAGATCCGGACCCACCGTGCGCTGCTCCAGCACCGAGATCGAGGCCGGCAGCGCGCCCGAGCGGAGCAGGATCGCAAGCTCCGTCGCGCTCTCGACGGTGAAGTTGCCCTCGATAAAACCCGAGCCGCCCAGGATCGGCGAACGGATGCGCGGCGCCGAGATGATTTCCCCATCGAGTACGATGGCGAAGAGGTTACCGACATTTGCCGCGGTGTGCTGCCCGAAGATGCGGGCGCCCGCGGTGTCGAAGGAGAAGTTCACGACCGGCAGGCCGCTGTCCGGATCAAAGCCGAGGCTCGAGTCGGTCAGGTTCTCGCCCGAAAGGATCGCACGCCGCTCGAGAAGCAGCGGCTCGCCCGTGTCCGCGTCGCGAAGGATGAACTGGCCCGGCCCTGGATTTGCCGCATCCGAACCGATGCCGACAACATTATGGAACGAGAGCCGCGCAGTACGCCCGATAAGGCTCAGCACCTCTTCGGCAGAGCCGACGCCCGGTACCTGTACGAGGATCCGGTCCTCGCCCTGGCGCTGGATCGTCGGCTCCCGTGTGCCGGCTTCATCGATCCGTCGCCTGATAATCTCGAGCGACTGTGCGATCGTGCGGTCGGTGATCTGACGCTCCGCCGCCTCGGTGATCGTAAGGCTGAGCCGCTGGCCTTCCTGAAGAAGGTCGAAGTTGTTGCCGCCGAAGCCGCCGCCGAGCCCGCCCCCGACCGGCACGATCAGGTTCTGGAGCGCGGCGCGCGCGACCTCTACATCCTCCGGATTGGTGATCTCGACCGATACCGAACGGTCCGTTGCGGCGAGGCGAGAATAGCGACGGACATTCGCTTCCCTCAGCGTCTGCACCACCTCGCCGCGGAGGTTCTGCATCCGCTCCGCAAAGACCTCCTCGATCTCGACCTCGACGAGGAGATGGGCCCCGCCCCTCAGATCCAGGCCCAGATTGACAGCCTGATGCGGCAGCCAGGTGGGCAGGGAATTGCGCGTCTCCTGGCCCAGAAGGTTGGGCACCGCGAAGGCGAGGCCCAGCACGCAGGCGCCGATGATGAGGATACGGTTTAAGAGAGGGATCTGGAGCAAAGGCCCGACCTATCGCTGATTTCCGGCGCGGGCCCCTGCCCGTCACTCCGCTCGTCGCGTCGCCCGTGGCATCCGCCCCGGGCACTGCCCGGCTCAGGCGTCTTTTGCCGGCTCCGTCTTGCTGACCACCTGCAGGACCGTCGACTTCACGATGCGGATCTTCACGCCCTCGGCGATCTCGACCTCCGCCTCGTCGTCGTCCTTCACGCGCGTCACTTTACCGTAAATGCCGCCCGAGGTGATCACCTGGTCGCCGCGGCGAAGCTGGCTGACCATCTGGGCATGCTCCTTGGCCTTCTTCTGCTGCGGCCGGATCAGCAGGAAGTAGAAGATCACAAAGATCAGGACGAGCGGCAGCAGCTGGAGGAGGAAGCTCTCGGCACCGGGCGCACCACCGGCAGCCTGCGCGTAAGCGGGGGTCACGAACATGAGCGGCCTTTCGCTGACAGTTGATGGACGCAATCGGTCGCAAAACCGGCGTCGGTCGCGAGGCTGATATACGGGGGGGCTGGCGTGATGCAAGGGAGCGCGGTGCCCCGCCCTTCCCATGGGACGCCTTGCGAGTTGACAGATCCGAGAAGCGTGACAAACTGTCTCGCGTCGATTGGCCTGTCTGCGCCGCGTTCATTGGCACGCCCTGGCCTCGCACCGCGGAGATGACGATGCTCGATATGCTCTACTACGCCGTCGCCGCTGCCGGTCTCGCGCTCTACGGCGCGCTGATGGCGCTCGCCCTCTCATGATGCTCTGCTGAGGACGCCGGCCGCCGCCTCCGGGCGGGTCCGCGCCTGCGCCTCCCGGTGATGCCGCTGCGCGATCCGCGCACTCGCCATCCTCCCCTGCCCCCACTGGCCGCGACGCCCCGCTTGGGCCATAACGCGCGCCATCGAGCCAACGACCGTATCCGGAGCACGACCGTGCACGACATCCGCTTTATCCGCGAGAACCCCGACGCATTCGACAGGGCGCTGATGCGCCGCGGCGGCCACGGCGCATCGGCCGAGATCCTCGAGATCGACGGCGCCCGCCGGCGCGCGATCGCGGCGGCCGAGGCCGCGCAGGCCGAGCGAAACGCCGCCTCGAAGGAGGTCGGCAAGGCAAAGGCGAGCGGCAACGAGGCCGAGTTCGAACGCCTCCGCGCTCTCGTCGCCGCAAAGAAGGACGAGGGTGCCGCGCTCGAGGAGGAGGCGAAGGCCGCCGACGCGAAGCTGAGCGAGCTTCTCCTCGGCCTGCCCAACCTGCCCGCCGAGGATGTGCCGGACGGGGCCGACGAGACGCAGAACGTCGAGATCAACCGCTGGGGCGAGCCGCCAGCCATCCAGGGCGCAAGGGAGCATTTCGAGATCCCCGCCGTCGCCGCGTCCATGGATTTCGAGGCAGCCGCCGCACTCTCGGGCAGCCGCTTCGTGGTGCTGAAGGGGGCGGTTGCGCGCCTCCAGCGGGCGCTTGCCCAGTTCATGCTCGACCTTCATACCCGCGAACATGGGCTGGAAGAGGTCTGGACGCCCGTGCTCGTGCGCGGGGAGGCGCTGCTCGGCACCGGTCAGCTCCCGAAATTCGCGGAGGATCAGTATCGCACGACCGATGGCTACTGGCTGGTCCCCACGGCCGAGGTCACGCTCACGAACCTCGTGCGCGACACGATCCTCGAGCCCGGCCGGCTCCCGATCCGCATGACCGCGCATACGCAGTGCTTCCGCTCGGAAGCGGGGAGCGCGGGTCGGGATGTTCGCGGCATGCTCCGCCAGCACCAGTTCGAGAAGGTGGAGATGGTGAGCATCGTGGCGCCGGAGGACGGCCGCGCCGAGTTCGAGCGCATGACGCGCTGCGCCGAAACGGTGCTCGAGCGGCTCGGCCTGCCCTATCGCACCGTCGTCCTCTGCGCCGGCGACATGGGTTTCGGGGCGGAGCGGACGCACGATATCGAGGTCTGGCTGCCCGGGCAGAACACCTATCGCGAGATCTCGTCCTGCTCGGTCTGCGGCCCCTTCCAGGCGCGGCGCATGAACGCCCGCTTCCGGCGGGAGGCAGAGGGACGGCCCGAATTCGTGACCACCCTCAACGGCTCGGGCCTCGCGGTCGGGCGCTGCCTCATCGGCGTGCTGGAGAACGGGCAGAAGCCGGACGGCTCCGTCGTCCTGCCCCAGGCACTTCACCCCTTTCTCGGTGGTGCCAGCCGCATCGCGCCCGATGGCACACTCGCCTGACCGGCTGGCCGCCGACCTCGCGGCGCTCGGCATCCGCTTCGGCGACGTCCTGATGGTGCATGCCTCGCTCTCGGCCCTCGGCAGGGTCGAGGGTGGCGCGGAGGGCGTGGTCGAAGCCCTCGTCGCCGCAATCGGCGCAGACGATCCGGATGGCGGCACGCTCCTCCTCCCGGGCTTTAGAGGAAGCCTGTGCGTGCCGGGCCGCCACCGGGAGCTGCCGGCCCCCCTCCATGAGAAGGCGCAACACCTCTCTCAGTGGCTCCCGCCGGACGAGACGCCGACCACCATGGGCGCGATCCCCGAGGCGTTTCGGCGCCGGCCGGGCACCCTACGCAGCCCGCACCCCACCGACGCCTATCTCGCCAATGGGCCCAAGGCGGCGGCGCTTTGTGCGGCACACTCCCTGCCCTTCGGCACGGGGCCCGGCTCTCCCGCAGGGCGCCTGTACGAATGGGATGCCAAGCAGCTTCTCCTCGGGGTCGGCTTCAACCGGCTGACGCAGCTTCACCACGCCGAAACCCGCCTCGCTCATGGCCGGCGCAAGACCCGCATCCTGCCGCTCGAGGATCGGACGGTGCTGCTCGAGGATGCGGGCGACGATCTCGACGTACACTTCCCGGAGATCGGCCGACGCTTCCTAGCGGCAGGCCATGGGTGGCAGGGCAAGGTGGGCGACGGCGCTGCGGTCCTCGTGACCACCCGCGCCATCGACGACTTCGCGCTCGACTATCTGGCCCATGCCCTCCTCCCCGGCTGAGCGCGCACACCCGCCCCGTCTCCGATCCGTCGGCAGGTCTCGTCCGCCGGGCGGGCTTTGCCTATAGAGCAACGATGGCCGAGGACGGAAAAAGCAGGCGGCGCGGATACCATCACGGGAACCTGCGCGAGGCGCTGATCGAGGCAACGCGCGCGCTCATCGCGGAAAAGGGTGTCGCGGGCGTGACGATCGCCGATGCCGCCCGCGCCGCCGGCGTCTCCCCCGCCGCACCCTACCGCCACTTCCAAAACCGCGAGGAGCTGATCGCGGAGACGGCGGAGGCCGGCTTCGCCCGGTTTGCCGAGCGGCTGGCCGCAGCCTGGGACGGCGGGCGGCCCAGCCCCCTCGCCGCCTTCGAGGCGCTCGGCCGCGCCTATCTCGCATTTGCTGCCGAAGAGCCCGAGTTCTTCGCCGCCATGTTCCATCCCAGCCTCACCGCCGCGGAGGGGCCGAACGGCGCGGAAGGGCACCGGGCCTTCGAAGTGCTCCGCCGGGCCTGCGCGGCGCTCGCCGCCCAGCTGCCGGCCGGGGAGCGGCCGCCCGAGCTCATGATGGCGCTCCATATCTGGGCGCTCAGCCACGGTGTCGCGAGCCTCTTCGCGGCACCCGGCGGCGGCAGGCGGAGCCCGATCTCTGCGCCGGACCTACTCGAGAGCGCGGTCGGTGTCTATCTGAGGGGTCTCGGCATCCTGGGGCGCGGCTGATTTTCCCACGCCCCGCCGCCGCGCCGCTTGACAGCCCGGCCTTCCCCTCCCACCTGTGTAAATGTGAATAACATTCACATCGCCAAGGAGGACAGGATGAAGGACAGATGGGGCTGGCTGAGACGCATCGAGGAAACTCTCGACCGCGGTGGCATGCCCGCATGGATCGCGACGATGGTGGTGGGTTTCATTCTCATCTGGCCCATCGGCCTCGCGGTCCTCGGCTATATGATCTGGAGTGGACGAATGGGATGCTGGAAGAAGCGGCGCAGCATGCGCCGGAGTGCCGAGGCCGTCTCGCGCCCGAGCGGCAACCGCGCCTTCGACGAATATCGCGAGGCGACGCTGAAGCGGCTCGAGGAGGAGCAGGAGGCGTTCGGCGCCTTCCTCGAAAAGCTGCGCGTTGCCAAGGACCGGGCCGAGTTCGACCGCTTCCGTGAGGAGCGCGACGCCGGGGGTACCCGCCCCGAACCGGCGCCCGAGCGGAGCACCGCGCGGGACGGCGAAACTGGTCGCGGCTTCGGCCCGGGCGGCGCACAGCCGGCCTGACCGGCACGCATCGCCGACACCGCTGCCCGCCGCCCCTGCGCGCGGCGGGCATCTCTGCGCGATATGCCATGGACTTACGCTCCGCCCCGCGCGTAGAAGCCGGGAGGGGACCCTGGGGCGCGGAGCGGCAATGCGCATTCTCATCGTGAACGACGACGGCATCAACGCACCCGGCCTCGCCGTGGCGGAGGAGCTGGCGAGCGCGCTTGCCGGCCCCGACGGCGAGATCTGGGTGGTGGCGCCCGAAAACGAGCGTTCCGGCGCGAGCCACGCCATCTCCTACGCCTCGCCCATGCGCGTCGGCCAGATCGCGCCGCGGCGCTATGCCATCGACGGCTACCCGGCCGATTGCGCGCTCGTTGGCCTCTGCCACCTGCTGGCGGACACGCCGCCCGATCTCGTGATCTCCGGCGTCAATCGCGGCTTCAACCTCGCCGAGGACACGGTCTACTCCGGCACCGTCGGCGCGGCGATGGAGGCGGCGCTACAGGGGGCGAAGGCGGTGGCCCTCAGCCAAGCCTACAGCCGCAACCCGGGTGCGCCCTCGGATCTCTGGTCCGCCTCCCGCGCCCACGGGCTCGCAGCGCTGCGGGCGGTCCTGCGCATGCCCTGGCGCAAGGGGGTCTTCTACAACGTCAACTTCCCGCCCATCGACGCCTCCGCCGTGACCGGCATGCGCGTCTGTCCGCATGGCATGCGTGCCTCCGCCACCTTCAAGGTGGACCGGCACGTCGCGCCCAACGGCCGGGAGTACCACTTCCTCGCCCATGCCACGCGCAACGAAAGCGCACCCGAGGGCACGGACGCAGCACTCGTGACGGAGGGGCTCGTCACCATCAGCCCCCTCTTCCCCCAGATCACGGCGGAGGACCTGCTCGAGGAGGCGTCGGCCGTGCTTGAGGGCGGCCATGGCGGCATGCAGAGCGCCGCCGGCGGCGCCTGAGGGAGGGCCGCGATGGAGCCCGACGACCGCGCCCAGAACCTGATGCGCATGATGCTCAGCCTGCGACAGGCCGGGGTGCGGGACAATCGCGTGCTGACGGCGATGGAGACGGTGCCGCGCGAGCTCTTCGTCGGCGACGCGTTCGCCGACCGCGCCTTCGACGACACGGCCCTGCCCATCGATTGCGGCCAGACCATCTCACAGCCTTCCGTCGTCGCGCTGATGACCGAGGCGCTTGCGGTAACAGATCGCTGCAAGGTGCTCGAGATCGGTGCCGGCTCGGGCTATCAGTCCGCCATCCTCGCGCGCCTCGCCCGCCGGGTCTATGCCATCGAGCGGCACCGCCCGCTGGTGATGGCCGCGCGGGCACGGCTCGAGGCGCTCGAGATCGGCAACGTCACCTTCCGGGTCGGCGACGGGACGCGCGGCTGGCCGGAGCAGGCGCCTTTCGACCGCATCCTCTGCGCCGCCGCCGCGGACGACGCGCCAGCGCTCCTGTTGGATCAGCTGCGCCCCGGTGGCATAATGGTGCTGCCGGTCGGCCAGTCCGACGACGTGCAGCAGCTCATCCGCATCGAGAAGACGGTGGCGGGCGGGCTCGAATACCGCGAGTTGTCGGAAGTGCTCTTCCTGCCGCTCGTGGAGGGCATGCCGCAGGCGGGCTGAAGCCGTCCGGCAGTGCGGCGGCGGGCCCGAGAAGCGGCCGCGGCGCCGCGGTACCACCGGCACTGGGCCGCCCGTACGTAAGATGCGGGACGCCCGAGGCAGACAGGCGGAATACGGCCCAGGGGCAGCCCCGGCCCGAGCAGGAGAAACCGAGATGCGCCACCGCTTCACCCTGACCGGGAGCATGACCGCGGCCAGCAGGGCTCCCGCGAGCCCGCGCCCGGCCACCACGATGGAGACGAGGACGCCCAGCATGCGCCGCACCACCGTTCGTCCCGCCGTCGCGCATCGTGCCGGCACGCTCGTCGCCACTGCCACACTCCTGCTGCTGGCGGCCTGCGCCGGCCGGCAGGATCCGGCGCGCGCGCCGGTCGAGTTCCGCGGCTCCGTGCCGGGCAGCAACAACGCCGTGACCGGCACGCCCGGCATCGTCTCCTATGGCAGCTACGAGGCCGCCATCGCCCGCGATGGCGAGACGGTCGCCGAGATCGCCGCCCGCGTCGGCATCTCGGGCGCGGAGCTCGGCGCCTATAATGGGCTGCAGCCGGGGACGGTGTTGCGCGCGGGCGACGAGCTCGTCCTGCCGCCCCGCCCCGGCGGCTACGGCGGCGTGAGCGTCGCCGCCGTGAGCCCCGGCGTCGCCGCCGCGCCGGCACCTGCCGCTGACCCGGGCGCGGCCGCCGGCGGCTTCCCGGCAGGCGGCGTCGAGACGGGAACGCTCGCGCCGACGGCGCCCGGCGCCGCCGCCACCGCCACCGCGTCTGGCGGCCGCACGGGTTGGACGGACGCGTCAGACGGCAGCGCCGCCTGGTCCCCGGATCTTGCCGCCGCCGCTATCGACCGTGCGGATGACGGCGCCCCCGTCGTGGCACCGGCCCCGGGCAGCACGGATGGCGGGACAGCCACCGGCGGCGAGGAGCTCGGCGGTACCGTGACCGCCGCGGCCCCGGCCGCTGGCGCCGACATCACCGCCCCGCCCTCGGCCAACGCCCCGCTCCCGCCCGAGCCTGCCCCCGCGGCCCGCCCGGCCTCACCCGGCCTCTCGCAATACCAGTCCGACACGCCGGAGCTTGCCTCCGATGCCCGGAGCGACGCGATCGAGGAGGAGGCCGAGGCCGCGGATCGGGAGGCCGCCGCGGCGCTGGCCGGCGCCGCCCCCTCCGGCGCACCCGATCTCGGCATCAGCTTCACGCGCCCTGTCGATGGCGCGATAGCGGTGCCCTACAACCTCTCCAATAGCGGCGTGCGAAACGAGGGCGTGGACTTCGACGCGCCCCCGGGCAGCGTCGTCCGCGCCGCCGCCGCGGGCGAGGTGGCGCTGGTTTCTCAGTCCCTCGGCGGGCTCGGCACCATCGTCCTCATCCGCCATCGCGGCGATGTGCTCACCGTCTACGGCCGCGTGACGAACGTCGAGGTCGGCAAGGGCAGCCGTGTCGCGGCGGGACAGCCCATCGGCGTCGTTGCACAAGGTGACGGCACAGGCCCGCCTCGCATGCATTTCGAGATCCGCCGCGGCGCGGAAAGCGTTAATCCGCAGGACTATCTCTGAACATCCTGCCACGGGTGGGCGCGCTCCCTGCGCCCGCGCCCGCCCACGTCATCCTACCGTCGATGCTGTGAACATATAAAGAACGCCATGACCCCTTCGTCGTATAAGCGATCGATCTGACAGCCCGGCGCTGAGCCTTTCGGGGGCGTGGCTGGCGGGGGGGCCGCTGAGGGTCGCCAGACCCGAAGCCGGGGCGCCCGGCAGACCGCCCGTGCGGCACAGAGATCATTCGCGCCGGTAGTGACGGACGAAAGGGCCACGGCCCGTCAGTCCGCACCCTCGCGCCCTGCCAGATCCTGCACGAACTGCCAGGCGACGCGACCCGACATGGACCCACGGGCCTGGCGCCATTCGATGGCCTCCGCGCGCAGGCGTTCGTCGACGATCTCGATCCCCAGCGCGTTGCAGTAGCCTCGGATCATCGTCAGGAACTCATCCTGTCCGCAGGGGTGGAAGCCGAGCCAGAGCCCGAAGCGGTCCGAGAGCGAGACCTTCTCCTCCGTCGCCTCGCTGGGGCTGATCGCGGTCTGGCGTTCGTTCTCGATCATGTCGCGCTGCATCAGATGCCGCCGGTTCGAGGTGGCATAGAAGAGCACGTTCTCCGGCCGGCCCGCCACACCGCCATCCAGCACTGCCTTCAGGCTCTTGTAGTGGCTGTCGTCCTTGTCGAAGGAGAGGTCGTCGCAGAAGAGGATGAAGCGCCAGGGCTGGCCCGCCAGAAGCTCGAGCAACCGGCCTATGGTCGGGATGTCCTCGCGGTGGATCTCCACCAGCCTGAGCGTCCTCGTCTCGCTGTTCGCCACCGCATGGGCGGCCTTCACCAGGCTCGACTTGCCCATGCCGCGCGCGCCCCAGAGAAGCGCGTTGTTGGCCGGCCGGCCGGCGGCGAAGCGGCGCGTGTTGTCGAGCAGCGTCTCCCGCGCCCGGTCGATACCGACCAGAAGCTCGATGCCGACCCGCGCCACCTCCGGCACCGGTTGCAGCCGGTCGGGCGAAGCGTGCCAAACCCAGGCCTCGGCCGCATCGAGATCCGGCGCCTCCGCCGGCGGCGGCGCCATCCGCTCGAGAGCGGCGGCGATCCGCTCGAGCGCGATGACCTCGCGGAGCTCGGCGCTCGGCCGGCGATCCGCCTCCGACATCAGCAGCATCCCGCCATCACGATCGTGCCATCAGGGGCCCGCCGGGCGCTCTTCGGCGTCATCCTCGAAATCCTCGTCGTCGTCCTCCTCCTCATCCTCGCCCCGTTCGCGCGCGCGCTTGCGCTCGGAGAGGCGGACAAGATGGATGGAGATCTCGTAGAGGAGGTAAACCGCGCCGGCGAGGCCGATCTGGCTGATCACGTCGGGCGGCGTCAGCACCGCCGCCACGGCGGCGATCCCGACCACCGCGTATTTCCGCCCGCGCGCAAGCCCGTCCGCAGTGACCAGCCCCGCACGCCCCATAAGCGTAAGCAGAACAGGCAGCTGGAAGCAGATCCCGAAAGCCAGGATGAAGGTCATCGACAGCGAGAGGTACTCGTTCACCTTCCCGAGAAACTCGATCTTTACCGCATTCCCACCGTCATCCGGCCCGCCAGGGATCTGGAAATTGAGGAAGAAATCGATCGCAAGCGGCATGATGAGGAAGTAGACGAAGCTCGCGCCCGTGATGAAGAGCAGCGGCGTCGCAAGCAGGAACGGCAGGAAGGCTTGCTGCTCCGAGCGATAGAGACCCGGCGCGACGAACTTCCAGAGCTGGTTCGCGATGAACGGGAAGGCCAGGCAGAAACCGCCGAACATCGCCACCTTGAGGTAGGTGAAGAACGCCTCGTGCAACGCCGTGAAGATGAGTTGCGGCGACTGCCCCCGCGCCTCGAGCTCGTTTACCAGCGGCAGCGTGAGGAACGTGTAGATGTCCTCGGCGAAGATCCAGCAGATCACGAAACCGATGCCGAGCCCGATCAACGCCCTCACCAGGCGCGACCGCAGCTCGATCAGATGTTCGATCAGGGGCGCGGAGCTCGCCTCGATATGGGCGTCGTCCTCGGCAGTCTTCATGTCACGCCTTGTCCTCGGCCGTGGCCGCCGTCTCGGCCGCTTTCGGCGCCGCCGCTTTGGGCTCCGGCGCCTCGGCGGCGCTCGAGGGCGGGGGCGCATCCGCCGGCTTCACATCAGGCGCCGGCTGCGGCTCTGCCGTCGGGGCTGGCCGCTTTTCCACTTTTGATCCAGCGCCTTCCGACGGCTTCTTACCGCCTGACATCAGGCTGTTCTGCGCCTTCTTCGCCTGATCGCTGAAATCCGCGCGCGCCATCTTGTCGAAGTCGCGCTTGGCGTCTCGAAGCTGGTCAAACGCGCCGCCATCCACATCGCGCGCCGCGTCTTCCATCGAGCGCTGGAACTCCCGCGCCACGGACCGCGCCTTGCCCACATACTGGCCCACCGTGCGAAAGAGACCCGGCAGCTCCTTCGGCCCCACCACCAGGAGGGCGAGGACGCCGATCACCATCAGTTCGGACCAGCCGATATCGAGCATGCGAAACTCCGCGTGGAAGGCTGCCCGGGGACTGCGGCCCGCCGGGCGAAGGGCGCGCGATCAGGCGCTGTCCTTCTTGGCGGCAGGCTCGGGCGTCACGTCGACGGCCTTGTCGCCGCCCTCGCCCACCTGCTTGGGCTCGTCCGGATCCTCGGCCATGCCCTTCTTGAAGCTCTTGATGCCCTTCGCCATGTCGCCCATCAGCTCGGAGATCTTCCCCCGGCCGAACAGCAGCACGAGCAGAAGCACCACGATCAGGATTTGCCAGATGCTGAGGCCCATTGCCCAAACTCTCCCCGCAAGGTGACGCCGCCAGGGCGCCTGTTCATTGCCGGTCGCAACCGGCACATTCGAGGCAGACATATTGGGTTCCGCCGGATGGGGGAAGGGGCGGCAGGCCCAAAAAGCGAACGGCGGCCTACTCTGCCGCGAAGGGGCTAGCCACGCGGCTCTGGCGCGAGCACGGGAAGAGGAAGCAGCGGTCGCGCCGTAGGCTCAGCCAGACCGGCGCTCCTGGCTCCGGCAGCCAGGCATGCGGCACGGTGGCGCGCAGCGTATGGCCGTCATGCTCCATCCGCACTTCGATGAGGCTCTGCGCCCCCACAAAGCGCGATCGCACCACCTTCCCCCGCGCCGGAGCGCCGTCCTCCGGCGTCAGCGACGGGGTCGTGCCCCGGTCCGCCACGATCTTGAGATGCTGAGGCCGGAAGATGATCTCCACATCCGCACCATCGACCAGACCTGGGCAGAGGAAGAGGCCGAAGGGTGTGTCGGTCTGGCGCGCGCGCACCACGCCATGCACCACGTTGATGTCCGAGAAGAAGGCGGCCGCCTGGCGGTCCACCGGGTAATTGTAGACATGATAGGGCGCGCCGAGCTGCACAATCCGCCCTTCGCGCATCAGCGCGATGCGGTCCGCCATGCGCATCGCTTCGTCGGGCTCATGCGTCACCAGAAGCACACCCGCGCCCGCGCTCCGCAAAACGTCCAGCGTCTCCTCGCGCACCTCGTCGCGCAGCCGCGTGTCGAGGCCCGAGAAGGGCTCGTCCATCAGCATCACCCGCGGGCCCGGGGCCAGCGCCCGCGCCAGCGCCACGCGCTGCTGCTCCCCGCCCGAAAGCTGATGGGGATAGCGCGCCGCCTTCGTCAGAAGCCCGACGGCGCCCAGATGCTTCTCGACCACCGGCCTCCGCTCACGCGGCCTGAGCCGCTTGCGCAGCCCGAAGGCTACGTTCTCCGCCACCGTCAGGTGCGGGAAGAGCGCGAAATCCTGGAACATGAGCCCGATGGCCCGGGCTTCCGGCGGGCGGTGGATGCGGTCGTCCGAGACCACCTGGCCATCGATCAGGACGCGCCCCGCGCTCTGCCGTTCGACACCCGCCGCGACACGAAGGGTGGTCGATTTGCCGCAGCCCGAGGGGCCGAGCACGCAGACGATCTCCCCCGGCGCGACGGTCAGAGACACATCGTCCACCGCCGTTACGCCATCGAAGAGCACCCGCACATTCTCGAGCGCCAGGCGCGGCGGCTCGGTCAGGCAGGTATCGGTCTCGCCCGCGCGTTCGGCCACAGGCCCACCCCTCGACGCTGCTGGACGGCCGCAAACACGACCGTTCTGCTCGGATACATCGCAGGTAGCAACGAAGCGGATCGAAGGCAAGCGACGGGCGAGGCCACACAATGCCGCCGTGTTGCCGACCGGTCATTGACCGACTGGTAAACGACAGGTTAACGCCGAAGGCCTTCATAGGTCATCGGACGCACCGGGGGTGGGGATGCTCGGCGACACGGAGACGGAGGGGACACTGTCCCCACAGGGCAGCCTCGTGCAGCAGCGCCTCGAGGAGGCGTTAGCGGCACTGCATGCGCTGCCCAAGGAGGATCGGCTCGCGCTGACGGGGCTTCTCGCCCGCCGCGCCTGCGTAGATCTCGCGGATGGCGGGTTCGACCCCGTGGCAGCCCGCGCACGGCTGACCGAGATTGCCACGCTTTGCCAGATTACCGCCATCTCCCTCGACGCCGCCCGCCCGCCTCGGCGAGACGGCGAGGGCTGAACGCCGCCCGCACGCCTGTCCCCGTCGCGGACCGGCAGCGCTAGGCAAGCGGGGCCTGCATCCGCTATAGCGCGCGCCATGCCAGACGACAGCGCCAGCAACATCGCCCTGCCCCCCGAGGTCGCCCGCCGGCGCACCTTCGCGATCATCAGCCATCCGGATGCGGGCAAGACCACGCTGACCGAGAAGCTGCTGCTCTATGGCGGCGCGATCCAGATGGCCGGACAGGTGCGCGCCAAGGGCGAGGCGCGGCGCACCCGGTCGGACTTCATGAAGATGGAGCAGGAGCGCGGGATCTCGGTCTCCGCCTCCGCCATGTCGTTCCCCTATGGCGATAACTGGTTCAACCTGGTCGACACGCCGGGCCACGAGGACTTTTCCGAGGATACCTACCGCACGCTGACGGCGGTGGACGCGGCCATCATGGTGATCGACGGCGCGAAGGGGGTGGAGAGCCAGACCCGCAAGCTCTTCGAGGTCTGCCGCCTGCGTGACCTGCCGATCCTCACCTTCTGCAACAAGATGGACCGCGAAAGCCGCGAGACCTTCGAGATCATCGACGAGATCCAGGAGGCGCTGGCGCTCGACGTTGTGCCGGCTTCCTGGCCCATCGGCATGGGGCGCGAGTTCCTGGGCGCCTATGACCTCTTCCGCGACCGACTGGAACTGATGGACCGAGCCGACCGGAACAAGCGCGCCGCATCGATCAGTCTCGAGGGGCTGGACGACGCCAGGCTCGCGGAGCACCTGCCTTCGGACCGGCTGGAGACGCTGCGCGAGGAGGTGGAGATGGCCCGCGGCCTCCTGCCCGAGTTCGACCGCAAGGCGTTTCTCGGCGGGTCCATGACGCCCATCTGGTTCGGCTCGGCCCTCAATTCCTTCGGCGTCAAGGAACTGATGGAGGGCGTGGCCCAGTACGCACCCCCGCCCCAGCCGCGGCGAACGGACGTACGCCAGGTCGCGGCGGATGAGAAGAAGGTCTCCGGTTTCGTCTTCAAGGTCCAGGCGAACATGGACCCAAAGCACCGAGATCGTGTCGCGTTCGTAAGGCTTTGCAGCGGACACTTCCAGCGCGGCATGAAGCTCAAGCATGTCCGCGCCGGCAAGCCCATGGCGATCTCGAACCCGGTGCTCTTCCTCGCCTCGGACCGCGAATTGGCTGAAGATGCCTGGGCTGGCGATATCATCGGCATACCGAACCACGGCCAGCTCCGTATCGGCGATGCGCTGACGGAGGGCGAGGACCTGCGCTTCGCGGGCATCCCCTCCTTCGCGCCGGAGCTCTTGCAGGCCTGCCGCGCGGGCGACCCGATGAAGGCCAAGCATCTCGACAAGGCGCTGACGCAGTTCGCCGAAGAAGGAGCCGCGAAGCTCTTCAAGCCCGCGATCGGCTCGGGGTTCATCGTGGGCGTCGTTGGGCAGCTCCAGTTCGAGGTCCTCGCGAGCCGGATCGAGATCGAATACGGCCTGCCCGTTCGCTTCGAGCAGACGCAATACTCCTCGGCCCGCTGGGTGAGTGGCCCGGACGACGCGGTCGAGGCCTTCCACAAGGCCTATCGCGGCCAGATGGCAGTGGATCACGACGGCGACCCGGTGTTCCTGACCCGCATTCAGTTCGACATCGACCGTGCGGAACGCGACCATCCGGACGTCAAGCTGACGGCAACAAAGGAAACGCTCGTCTAGCCCACGCCCAGATCAGCGCCATCAAATGACGATAGGGCACGGCGACATCGAACGATGTCCCGCGCCGGACATGTCATGCTCCGTACCTCGCGCACCGCATTTCGCGCCCGCGAAGGTCGCGCCCCGTAGCTCGCGCACCGCGTCTCTGCCCCATGCCTCGTGCCCCGCACATCGTCACCGGGCGCTCTCGGGGCCGGACGAAGCGCCCATGATAACGGGCGCACATCGCAGCGGGATCACATCGCCCGTTGCGCTTCGCGACTGCACCGGCCTTGCGTGATCAAACCAGAGAATGGCGCTCATCCCGGGCCCGTCTCACCCGGCCCTTATGCGCCGATCACACGCACCGCATTCGGCACCGAAGGCTGCGGCCCTGCTCACCGAACCCGGTCCGCATGCCACCGCCGCGCTTACTGCACCCGGTCCGTACGCCCTGGCCGCGGTTACTGCACGCGATACGGACCCTCCGACCGGGCCTACTGCACCTGGTTTGCACTCTCCGGCCGGGATTGCGGCGCCCGGTCGCCCGCGGAAGAGAGGCCAGCCTCTCAGCGCCTGACAGGGCGGCCCGCGCAGCGCGGCGCGATGCTGTGGGCAAACGGTACCCCGATGGCGCACCGAAGCTGAACTGGTCAGTGGAGCGTCGTGTCCGCCAGCCGGCGGCTTCGCGCCTGCCTGAGCGCCCGGAACGCCTTGTCGCGCTCCACCTTACTGGCATCCGCACGATGCCGCGTGCGCTGGAGCGCGTCCATCGCGAAGAGAAAGACCCCGACTGCGAGGATCATGGCGCCCATCATCAGCGCGTCCTGCGTCTGCAACGCAACGATCAGCTCCGCCACCTGGGCATTGCCGTCCAGCGGCTCCTCCGGAGCCTTCACCCGATACGCCATCAAAACACCCCACCGAAAACAACTGAAACAGCATTGGCCACCGGAACGCGCGACCGCATCCATCCCTAACGCCGAGGTTCCGAAGAAATGGTAAACGAAGCGCTGCGAACGATGGGGAAACGCCGCCCTTCCCCGGCGCTTCATGCCGCGCTGCAACGGAATTCGTTGACATCTCGCGTAGAACAGCGCATAGCGCGGCCGTGAATGAAAGGCGTCAATACGGACGCCCGGGCCGCACGATGCCGGCGGCCATATGCAAACCGCCATGTCCATCGTTGGCTACGTACAGGATCTCAATGAAATTCTCTGAGCTCGAGCTCGACCCGAATGTCCTCAAGGCAGTCGAAGAGGCGGGGTATGAAACCCCCACGCCGATTCAGGAACAGGCCATTCCCGAAGCGCTGAAGGGCCGCGATGTCATTGGCATCGCGCAGACCGGCACGGGCAAGACAGCCTCCTTCACGCTGCCGCTCATCACGATGCTGGCCAAGGGCCGCGCCCGCGCGCGCATGCCACGCAGCCTCATCCTCTGTCCCACGCGCGAGCTTGCCGCCCAGGTCGCGGAGAACTTCGAGACCTACGGCAAATATACCAAGCTCACCATGGCGCTCCTGATCGGCGGGGTGAACTTCGCACAGCAGGACAAGCTGATCGACCGCGGCGTCGATGTCCTGATCGCGACGCCCGGCCGGCTGCTCGACCATTTCGAGCGCGGCAAGCTGATGCTGACCGGCATCCAGGTGATGGTCGTCGACGAGGCGGACCGGATGCTCGACATGGGCTTCATCCCGGACATCGAGCGCATCTTCAACCTCACGAATGCGCTCAGCCGGCAGACGCTCTTCTTCTCCGCCACGATGGCGCCGGAGATCGCGCGCATCACCGACACCTTCCTGCACACGCCCGTGCGCGTGGAAGTCGCCAAGCAGGCCTCGACGGCCGAGACCGTCCGCCAGAGCATCGCCAAGTTCAGGCCGAGCCGCAAGGATCGGACGGATCAGGAGAAGCGCGCCGTCCTGCGCGCGCTCCTCGATGCGGAGGGTGACAACTTCCGAAACGCCATCGTCTTCTGCAACCGCAAGCGCGATGTGGGCGTGCTCTTCAAGAGCCTCGACAAGCATGGCTACAACTGCGGCGCGCTCCACGGCGATCTCGACCAGTCGGTTCGAACGGCGACGCTCGACGGCTTCCGGAACGGCACGATCAAGGTCCTCGTCGCCTCCGACGTCGCGGCGCGCGGGCTCGACATTCCGAATGTGAGCCACGTGGTGAACTACGACGTGCCGACGCACCCGGAGGACTACGTGCACCGCATCGGCCGCACCGGGCGTGCGGGACGCGATGGTGCGGCCTTCACGATCTACACGCCCTCGGACGAGAAGTACCTCGCCCGCATCGAGGAGCTGATCGGCAAGCCCATCCCCGAGGCCGTGATCCCCCAAGGTGCCGTCAGCGGCGGCCCGGTCGGCGGCGGCGAAAGCGGGGAGGACGAAAAGCCTGCTCGCAGCAGCCGCGGTCGCCGCGGCGCGCGCGACAAGGACAAGGCGGAGAAGTCGGCCGAGACAGCCCAGACAGCCGAGGCCAAAACCGACGAAGCCCCGCGCGAGCGTCGCAGCCGCGATGACGAGCGCACTGGGGATCGCGGCGGCGAACGGGGCGGCGATCGTGGGGCCGACCGGCGCGAGCGCGGCGGCCGAGGTCGTGGTCGCAACGGGCGCGGGCGCGAGGACGACAAGCCCGTCATCGGGCTCGGCGATCATGTCCCCGCCTTCCTTCTCCGCCCCGTGCCCGAACACATGCTGAAAAAGACGCGTACGAAGAAGGCGAGCGAGGACGACGATCTGGACAGCGCGGCCTGATCGGCCCTGCCCGTTCGCCCAACCCAGCCCGCGCGGCGCCGTCTGCGCGGGCTCTACGCCGCCTGGCTGCTCTCACGCATCGGCCTTGCCCCTCGCCCGCGACACCGTTAGCGAAAGGCTCGCTCGACACCTGCCGAGGAGAGCCTCATGCCGCTCGCCAGCGCCCTTCGCCGCCGTCTCCGTGAGTTCCTGGGCCGGCTTGAGCCCTGCGGCTATCTTGCGAAGGAGAGCGGCGCCGTCACGGCGCTGCGCTGGCTCTATCTCGACAGTTTCCGGCCGAAAACCGAGATCGACGTCACGATCAGGGGCGCGCGGCTCACGATCAGGGCCGGCACGCCCGATCTGACGGTCGCCTTCGCCAGCCTCTGCGGGGAGTTCGACGAGCTCGCCGGGCTGGTGCGCGAGGGCGAGGGCGTGGTGATCGATGCGGGCGGCTATATCGGCACGGCAGCCATCGCGCTTTCCCGCCTCTTTCCGGACCGAGAGATCGTCACCGTCGAGCCGACAAGCGCCAATTTCGCGCTGCTCGAGCGCAACGTCGCGGCCTTTTCCAACATCACCCCAGTCAAGGCCGCCATCGGCCCTGCGCCGGGTACGCTCAAGCTCTACGATGCGGGCAACGCCGAATGGGGCTTCAGCCAGCATGGCGGCATCGGGGGCAAGGAAGGCAGGCTGGTCGAGGAGGTAGAGATCGCGACCATCCCCGATCTACTGGCCCGCACAGGCGCCAGCGACATCGCGCTCCTCAAGCTCGACATCGAAGGCAGCGAGCGGGAGCTTCTGGCCGCGCGCCCGGACTGGGTGGAGCGCTGCCAGGTGATCGCGGCGGAGCTCCATGACAGGATCGCGCCTGGGGCCACGCGGAGCTACATCGACGCGACTGCCGAGGGACGGCGCGATGTGGCGGTAAACGGCGAGAAGCTCGTCTCCGTGCGCCTCTGAAGCGCTCGCGACCGTCCGGGCGACACCTGTCCCGGACCCGGTCCGGGACCTCTCGCAGCACCGATTTGGGGGCCCCGGCTCGAGGGTCGGAGCCCCCGGCCATCGGGCGGCGCCCTGCCCCGGCCGCCCGTCGGCCGCGCCCCCCGGCCGGGGTTACTCGTCCTCGAGCCGGTGGATGAGGATCGTGACGACCGGCTTCTTGCCGAGGCGCTTGTTGGAGACGCGGCGCACGCCACGGCCCACGGCCTCCTCGATCCCGCCATCGGTGCGCAGCTGCTTCTTCGGCGCCTGCTCCATGGCATCGTCCACCGCATCGGCGATGGCATCGGCCAGCGGCTCGCGCCAGCTGTCGTGCTCGCCCGGCAGGCCCATCAGATGCACCTCCGGGTCGGCGATCATCTCGCCCGCCTCGTCCACGACGACGCTCACGATCACCAGACCGTTGCGCGCGAGGCGCAGGCGCTCGCGGACGACGCCGTCATGGCTGCCGATCTGGACCGCGCCGTCGAGATAGATGCGCCCCGTCTCGACCTCGTCCACGATACCGGGATCGTTCCCGTCGAGGCGCGCGACGCTGCCGTTGGGGGCGACGATCGCCTCCGACGCTCCCCATTCCGGCGCGCTCACCGCATGCTCGACCAGGTGGCGATGCTCACCGTGGAGCGGCACGGAGATCTTCGGCCGCAGCGCCTTGTATAGCCGCTCTAGATCGCCCCGCCGCGCATGGCCCGAGACGTGGATGCGCTCCATATCGCCGTCGATCACCCGGATGCCGTTCTCGGAGAGCCGGTTGTAGAGCCGGTAGATCCCCGCCTCGTTGCCCGGGATGGTCTTGGAGGAGAAGAGCACTGTGTCGCCCTCGGTTAGCCGCACCGTCGGGTGGCTGCCGGAAGCGATCCGCGCCAGGGCCGCCCGCGCCTCCCCCTGGCTGCCGGTCACGAGGTAGAAGAGGTTCTCGGCCGGAATATCGCCCGCCCGGTCGTCCGGCACGGTCGAGGGGAAATCCTTGAGGAGCCCCGTCTGAACCGCCACCTCGATCATCCGGCGCATGGCGCGCCCGGCGACCACGACGGAGCGGCCGGCCGTCTGCGCCGCCATCGCCATCGTGCGCAGCCGCGCGACGTTGGAGGCGAAGGATGTTGCCGCTACGGCACCCGGTGCTGCCCTGATCAGGCGCACGAGGTTGTCGACGACTTCCGCTTCCGAGCCGGCATGACCCTCCATGAAGACATTGGTCGAATCGCAGGCAAAGGCCTGCACGCCCTCTTCCCCAAGCGCCTCGAAGGGCGCGATGTCGAAGGGCTCGCCCAGTTGCGGATCGGGATCGGTCTTGAAGTCCCCGCTATGCACCACCGTGCCGGCAGGCGTGCGGATGGCGAGCATGCTCGCCTCGGGGATCGAGTGCGTGACGTTCACGAACTCCACCTCGAAGTCCCCAGCCCGGGCCCGTTCCCCGATCTGGACTTCCTTCACGACCTTCGGGTCAATCCCGGCCTCCTGCAGCTTTCGCCGCGCAAGTTCCGCCGTGAAGGGGCGCGCATAGATCGGCACGCGTAGCTCCCGCCAGAGATGCGGCAGCCCACCGATGTGATCCTCGTGCCCGTGGGTGAGGAAGATGCCCTCCAGCCGCTCCCGCTCCGCGATTGCGAACTCGATATCCGGCACGATGAGCTCGATGCCCGGCGCCGTCTCCATATCCCCGAAGCCGATGCCGAGATCGACCATGATCCATCGCCGGTCCTTAGGCTCGCCGAGACCGTACATGTAGCAGTTCATCCCGATCTCGCCCGCGCCGCCGAGGGCGAGGTAGACGAGCGGACTGCCCGTTATCTGCTTGTTCATTCCGTTCCTTATGCGTGGGCCTGTCCCACGTTGTGCTTGTGTATGAGCACGAGGCCATGGACCGTCAGATCGGGCTCGACAGCCTCGATCATGGTCGTGCCCCGCGCGAAGAGCGGCGATAGCCCGCCGGTGGCGATTACTTTCATGGGCCGCTCGCGCTCTTCCTTGAGGCGCGCGCAGATCCCTTCGATGAGGCCGACATAGCCCCAGAAAATGCCCGACTGCATGCAGGCGACGGTGTTCCGCCCCAGCACGGCCTGCGGCTTGGTTACATCGATGCGCGGCAGATGGGCCGCGGCACTGTGGAGCGCATCCAGACTGAGATTGACCCCCGGCGCGATGACCCCGCCCTTACATGATGTAATTTGACGATAGAGGAGCTCACCTGGTACTCTTTGCTGTGCAGCATTCTGTGATAAAGCAGCGTCGCCCGAAACATATTAAAAC
>JBCCDG010000063.1:0-23187 GCA_039030915.1 Pseudomonadota bacterium
TCATCCTCGCAGGCACCTGCATCGTGCTGCCGACCATCGTGGGCTACACGATCTTCGCCTACCGGGTCTTCGGCGGTAAGGCGGAGAAGCTGTCCTACGGCGATTGACGGGTGTCGCCTTCTGCGGACGCACCCCCGAGCGCCCCCACCCACGACAGGTTTGACGGTGTCGGCTGAACATTCGGCTAACGACCCGATCTTGTGCGATGGCGGTGTTGCGTAACGCTGCCGCCGAGCGCGCGGTGCCGGGAAGCCAGGCCGCCATCACGCGCCTCCACGCGAGCAGGCCCGGCACGCGGTGTCGGCGGTCCTGCCGATGTGGGGCGCCTCGGGGCCGTTCGCTTGACAGCGCGCCGGCCTTGGCGCCAAGCGCAGTCCCATGAGCATCGCGCCCCATGCCGTCGTCATCGGTGCCGGCCCGGCCGGCCTCATGGCGGCGGAGAGGCTGTCGGCCGCCGGCTGGCGCGTCGAGATCATGGAGGCCATGCCGAGCCCGGGGCGCAAGTTTCTGATGGCCGGCAAGTCCGGCCTCAACCTCACCATGGATGCGCCGCTGGAGGAGTTCGTCGCTGCCTATGGCGAGGCCGCTCCCCGCCTCGCCCCCTTTCTGCGCGCCTTCGGGCCGCGCGAGGTCATGGTCTGGGCCCGCGGCCTCGGGCAGGAGGTCTTCACGGGCTCCACGGGCCGTGTCTTCCCCGTTGCCATGAAGGCCTCGCCGCTCCTGCGCGCCTGGCTCGCGCGCCTCGCAGCCCAGGGTTGCACGCTGCAGACCCGCTGGCGCTGGACGGGCTGGGCCGACGACGCGGCGACCCGGCTGATCTTCGAGACGCCCGACGGCCCTGCGGAGCGCCGCCCGGACCGGACGGTGCTGGCGCTCGGTGGTGCGAGCTGGCGGCGGCTCGGCTCGGACGGTGCCTGGGCGCCCCTCCTCGCCGAGCGGGGCGTGACCCTTGCCCCCTTCCGCCCCGCGAATATGGGCATGGCGCGCGCATGGTCCGCGCATATGACCCGCCATTTCGGCCAGCCCATCAAGAACGTTGCATTGATGGCAGGCGGCCGGCACGTACCGGGCGAGTTCGTGCTCTCGTCGCGCGGCCTCGAAGGGAGCGGCATCTACGCGCTCTACCGTGAGCTGCGGGATGGCCACCCGCTCACCCTCGACCTCCTGCCCACGCTCGATGCGCAGACCGTTGCCCGCCGCCTCGCGCGTCGCCGCAAGGGCGAGACCCTGATGAACCACCTCCGCAAGGCGCTGGGCGTGGACGCGACCAAACGCGCGCTGCTGAACGAGACCGCCCGCCCGCTACCGCAAGCGCCGGAGGCGCTGGCTGCCCTCCTCAAATCCCTGCACGTCGAAACCGAAGGCCCCCGTCCCATCGACGAAGCCATCAGCACCGCCGGCGGCATCGAATGGGACGCCCTGAACGACGACCTGACCCTCAAAGCCCTCCCCAACACCACCGCCCTCGGCGAGATGCTGGACTGGGAAGCCCCCACCGGCGGCTACCTGATCACCGCCTGCTTGGCTGCAGGCCACGCCGCCAGCGCTTGAATGCGAAAGCGCCATATGCCATATTGAGCGAGGCAAATGGCGCGATCCAAGGATGGCTGCGATGTTCCTGGATGCTGTCAAGGACGACGAAGAGAGCGAAGCCGCACTGCCGACCCACGCGGATCTTGTACGCGGCGTGCCCGCCGCCTGGGCCGAGACGCTCATCAAAAGCAAGCTGCTCTCGCGCGAGGACGTTGCCCGGGTGATCCCGATCCGTACGCTGAACCGGCGGGTTGCGGAGCGGCAGCCGCTCACGCTGCGTGAGGGCGACGCCTTGGCGCGCTTGGTACGCATCGTGCGGCATGCGCGCGATGCGTTCGACGACCCGGCGGTCGCAGATGCGTGGCTGCGAAGCGCCAATCCGGCACTGGGCGGCGACATGCCGATTGTGATGGCGTCGAGCGATGCGGGGGCGCGGCAGGCGGAGGACGTTCTGGCGCGCTTCGAGGCCGGGGTCTTTGGCTGATCAATCGGTCTGGCGCCTGACACGTCCTAAATACGCCCCGGGGCTCGACGGTCTCGGGGCCAAGAAGACCGGGGGCCGATGGAACTCACCGGGCCTCGCAGCGGTCTATACGGCATCGTCCCTTTCGCTGGCGATTCTCGAGACCTTTGTGCACCTGCCGGCGGCGCTCCGCGATGTGCGTGCCCTGCCCGCGATGCGCGCCATCGAGCTTTCGGTTCCGGCGGACCTGTTCGCTGCGGCTAGGGTCGAGGCGACCGTACCGTTGGAGCGAGAAAGCCGAAAAACTGGGGATGACTGGCTTCGCCGCGCATCGAGCGCCGTCTTGCAGGTGCCGTCAGCGATGGTGCCGCTCGAGTGCAACTATGTCCTAAATCCGGTGCACCCCGATTTCGAGCGCATCCGGTTGGTCGCCGATCACGACTTTGCCTTCGACGGTCGCCTCGTGGCGGCGACCGGTTGAGCCTGCTCAGACATCCAGGTTCACCACGCTCAGGGCGTGTTCCTGGATGAAGTGGCGGCGGGGTTCGACGATGTCGCCCATGAGTTTGGAGAAGATCTCGTCGGCCTCGGCAATGTGGTCGATCTTGACCTGGAGGAGCGTGCGGGCATTGGGGTCGAGCGTGGTCTCCCAGAGCTGTTCGGCGTTCATCTCGCCGAGGCCCTTGTAGCGCTGCACCGACAGGCCCTTCTCGCCCTCGGCCATCACGATGTCCAAAAGCTCGGAGGGGCTGCGGACGGGGACCTCACGGTCCTTGCGCAGGAGCTTGGCGGGACGCCCATAGGTTTCAGCCAAGGACGGGGTGAGGTCGGCGAGGCGCCGGGCCTCAGCCGCGCGCAATGCAAACGCATCGATGCTGCGGGTTTCGGCCACGCCCCGCAGGATGCGCATGAGGCGGATGCCGCCATCGGCCGAGACGCTCCCTTCCCAGCCGCGTGCCGTCTCGGGCGCCAGCCGGTCGAGCCGGGCCGCCACCGCCGCGGCCTGCTCCTCGGTCACGCCCGGATGCATCGCGCCTTCGATGGCCATCTGCTCCAGCACGAAGCGGGGGTAGTGCGTGGGGAAGGCGTTCAACAGGCTCTTCACCCGGCGCGACTCGTCCACCAGCCGCACGAGATCGGCGCCCGCGATCTGCTCGCCCGAGGCAAGTTGCAGCGTCGCGCCCTCAACGCCCTCGCGCGTCAGGTAATCCTCCCGCTCCTTCTCGTTCTTGCAGTAGACGCTCTGCCCCCGCCGGGTGACCTTGTAGAGGGGCGGCTGGGCGATGAAGAGGTGGCCCGCCTCGATCAGCTCCGGCATCTGGCGGTAGAAGAAGGTCAGCAAGAGCGTGCGGATATGCGCGCCGTCCACATCCGCGTCCGTCATGATGACGATCTTGTGGTAGCGGAGCTTGGCGAGATTGAAGTCGTCCCGCCCGATCCCGGTGCCGAGCGCGGTGATGAGCGTACCGATCTGCTCCGACGAGATCATCCGGTCGAAGCGTGCGCGCTCGACATTCAGCACCTTGCCGCGCAGGGGCAGCACCGCCTGGTTCTCACGCTTGCGGCCCTGCTTGGCGGACCCGCCTGCACTGTCGCCCTCCACGATGAAGAGCTCGGCCTTGGCGGGGTCCTTCTCCTGGCAGTCGGCGAGCTTGCCGGGCAGGTTGGAGACATCCATCACGGTCTTGCGCCGGGTAAGCTCGCGGGCCTTGCGCGCCGCCTCCCGCGCCAGCGCGGCCTCGACGATCTTGCCGACGATCTCCCTGGCCTCGTTGGGGTTCTCCTCGAACCACTCGGCCAGCTTCTCGGCCATCAGGCTCTCCACCACCGGGCGGACCTCCGACGACACCAGCTTCTCCTTGGTCTGGCTGGAGAATTTCGGGTCCGGCACCTTCACCGACAGGATGCAGGTCAGCCCCTCCCGCGCGTCGTCACCCGAAAGGGTGATCTTCTCCTTCTTCGCAATGCCGCTGGAGGCCGCATAGGCGTTCACGGTGCGGGTCAGCGCGCCGCGGAAACCGGCGAGATGCGTGCCGCCGTCCTTCTGCGGGATGTTGTTGGTGAAGCAGAGCGTGTTCTCGTGATAGCTGTCGTTCCACCACAGGGCGGCGTCCACCGTGATCCCCTCCCGCTCGCCCCGCACGGCGACGGGCTTCGGCAATAGCGGGGTCTTGGAGCGGTCGAGATACTGGACGAAGGCCTCAACGCCGCCTTCGTAGTAGAGCGTCTCTTCGATCGGCTCCGCACCGCGCTGGTCGCGCAGATGGATGCGGACGCCGGAGTTGAGGAAGGCGAGCTCGCGCAGCCGATGCTCGAGCGTCGCGTAGCGGTAGTCGATGTTGGAGAAAGTATCGAGCGAGGCGAGGAAGCGCACCTCGGTACCCGTCTTCTCTCCCTGCGGGCCCACCTGCTCGAGCGGCTTCGCGGTCTCCCCCCGCTCGAAGCGCACATGATGCTCGTGCCCGTCGCGCCAGATGCGCAGCTCCAGCCAGTCCGACAGCGCGTTGACGACCGAGACGCCGACGCCGTGGAGCCCGCCGGACACCTTGTAGGAGTTCTGGTCGAACTTCCCGCCGGCATGGAGCTGGGTCATGATGACCTCGGCAGCGCTCACCCCCTCCTCATGCATGGCTGTAGGGATGCCGCGGCCGTTGTCCGACACGCTGACGGATCCGTCGGCATGCAGCGTCACCTTCACCAGGTCCGCATGCCCGCCCAGCGCCTCGTCGATGGCGTTGTCGACCACCTCGTAGACCATGTGATGCAGGCCCGAGCCGTCATCCGTGTCCCCGATATACATGCCCGGCCGCTTGCGCACCGCCTCCAGCCCCTTCAGCACCTTGATGCTGTCCGCGCCGTATTCCGGTTGCTCGTTCTCGTCTTCCGGCGCCTCGGCCTTCGGCTCTTCGGACGGCTTGCCCGCTTCCTCGGCCTTCTTCGGCGGCGTGTTGTCCTCGGGCGTCTCGTTCTCGTTCGTCATTACTCGTTCCGTCCTCGGCCGCGCCGGAAGGGGTAGGTGATGGCGCTGAGCCCGCCATGCAGGATCGAGATCACGATCAGCACGAGGCCCAGCAGGAATAGCGGGATGGTGAAGATGATGCCGATGCCCGACGGGATCAGGGAGATCCCGATGGCGATCATGGCAAGGCCCATCCAGAACTTCATGATGTCCCTCAGCTTGCGGCGATGGCCGTGCCCGCACCCACCAGCACGCCGCCGGTGGCGCGGTCGACACGGGCGATGGTGCGCGGGTTGGAGAGGCGGGCGCGCAGCCTGTCCGCCCCCCAGGCGTAGAAGAGGTCGCCCGAGAGCCCGATGGGCGTGGCGACGGCGAAGATCAGGAGCGCGTCCCATGCCGTCAGGGCAGCGATATCGAAGAAGCCCGGAAAGAGCGTCATGTAGAAGATCGCGGCCTTGGGGTTCCCGATGTTCAGGAGCGCGCCGGTGACGAAGCCGCGCCACGGCGGCTCGCGGCGGACCGGCCCGGTCCGCATCAGGCCGTGTCTGCCGAAGACGAGGTTGAGGCCGATCCAGATGAGCCAGGCCGCACCCACATAGCGCAGGATATCCAGCGCCCAGCCATGGGCGGCGGCGATGGCGCCGAGGCCGAGAAGGGCGGTTGCGATCCACACGCTCTCCCCCGCCATCGCCCCGAGCGCCATGAAGGCGCCCGAGCGGAAGCCGAGGGCGGCGGAGCGGGCGGAGACCGCGGCGGTCAGTGGCCCGGGCGAGTAGACCAGCACCGCCATGGCGCCCGCGAAGAAGGCGAGCTCGAATATGGTAACCGTGATCATAGCCGCTGCCCCCGTTTCGCCAATGTACCGAGCCGTTCCGTTACGTCTTGGAGCTGGCGCGCCTGCGCCGGCGGCAGCCGCATCTCGGCCATGTCGTCCCCGTCCGCGTCCCGTGTCGAGGGGCGCGCCCGGCAGTCCTCGATCAGTGCGCGGACGAGAAGCTGCTGCTGGGCGAAGGCCTCGAGGAACTCCGCCGCCTCCCGGCTGCCCCGCGCATGGCCGAAGAGGGCCGGGAGGGTCCAGGACGTCACCGGGTCGATATCCATGCTGAAGTCGCGGCTGAAGGGCGCGTTCACGTCGCCGCCGACCCAGGGCCGCGACGCATTCGCCATGACGGCAGCGAAGCCGGCCAAGGCGGCCGCCGACCACAGCGTCGCCATGCCGGCGAGGAAGTTCGCCTGCACCTCGAAGGGGTTGGTCATGCGGCCTCCACCACAGATGCGCCGTCCACCTCGCGCACCGCGAAGCGGCGGGCGCCGTCGAGGCCGTCGAAGAGCTCCGGGCCGGTGCCGGTCATCCAGGCCTGCGCGCCAAGCGCTGCGATCTCGTCGTAGAGCGCGCCGCGCCGCCGGTCGTCGAGATGCGCGGCAAGCTCGTCGAAGAGCAGGATCGGCGCCGTGCCGTGGACGGTGGCGAGGGCGCGGGCATTGGCGAGGCAGAGGGAGATGAGGAGCGCCTTCTGCTCGCCGGTCGAGCACTGGCGCGCCGGCATACCCTTGGCCGCGTAGACCGCCTCGAGATCGCTCCGGTGCGGCCCTTCGAGCGTACGGCCGGCGGCGGCATCGCGCGGCCGAGCGGCTTCCAGCGCGCGGGCCGTGTCGGCCGCTTCGCCGGGTTCGAGGCTGTCGAGATCGGCGCCCTGGGCGAGCGCCCCGGCGAAACGCGTTTCCATGGCGCCCACTATAGATAGTGTGGCGCGCGGGAACAATGTTTCGGCCTCATCCTGCGCTGCGTCGAGGCTGGTCAGCGCCTCCGCCCGGGCGCGGGCGAGGCGGACGCCGGCGCGGGCCATCTGCGCCTCGAGCCCGCCGAGCCAGGCCGGGTCGGCGCGGGTGCCCTCGCGCTCGTCCTTGAGGAGGCGGTTGCGGGCGCGCATCGCCTTTTCATAGGCGATCGCCGCCTCGGCATGCTCGGGCTGAAAGCCCATCGCCATCCGGTCGAGGAACTGACGCCGGTCGGCCGCGGCATCGGTCCAGAGCCGGTCCATCGCCGGGGTGAGCCAGACCATGCGCAGATGCCGGCCGAGCGCCGTCTGCGCCGTCGCCTTGCCGTCGATCTCGACCGTGCGGCGCGGGCTGTCAGGATCCTCGACGCCGGTGACGATCTCGATCTCCTCGCGTCCCGTATCGACCTCGGCACGCAGGCGCCAGCCGAGCCGATCCGGTCGGCGCACGGCGTCCTCCGGGCTGGCACGGCGCAGGCCCCGGCCGGGCGCGAGCTGGCTCACCGCCTCCAGGACATTGGTCTTTCCGCTGCCATTGGGCCCCGTCAGCACCACGGAGGCGCCCGCCGTCTCGAGCGTCGTCGCCGCGTGGCTGCGATACTGCGCGAGGTGCAGGGACAGGATGGCGGCGCGCAGCGTCACGATGCCGCCCGTTCACGATGGGGAGAGGGGCTGACACGCAGGCAGCGCGGCCCTTGTGCCCGCCCGGATGCGGTGCAGAAGGGCGGCACACAGACTTCGGGGCAACCGCAGGAAGGAGCTCCCATCGTGATCACGTTCCATTACCACCACACGCCTAACCCCATGAAAGTGGCCCTGTTTCTCGCGGAGGCGGATTTGCCCTACGAGGTCAGGGCGCTGGACACCTTCAGGGGCGAGCAGCATTCGGAGGCGTACCGCGCGATCAACCCCAACGGCAAGGCGCCGGCGATCGAGGACGACGGGGTGCCGGTTTTCGATTCGACCGCCATCCTCCTCTATCTCGCCGAGAAGGCGGGGGCGTTTCTCGGGGAGCCGTCGGATCGCGGCGCGCTTCTGAGCTGGCTCTTCTGGATCGCCTCGGGCCTCGGACCCTTTTCGGGGCAGTGGGTGCATTTCCAGACCGCGGGCGCGGCCGAAGGCGGGGACTATGCCAAGCGGCGCTACAGGTTCGAGGCGCATCGGCACTACGAGGTGCTGGACAAGCACCTCGAGGGTCGGGATTTCATTGTGGGCGACGGCTACACCATCGCCGACATGGCCGCCTGGGGCTGGGTCGACCGCCATGTCCGCGTGCTGGGCGAAGGCGGGATCGATGCGTACCCTAACGTGAAGCGCTGGTTCGCCGGCATCGACGCGCGCCCCGCCGTGGCCAAGGCGCGCAAGATGGGCGAGGGGCTGAGCTTCAAGGCCGATTTCGACGAGGATACCGCCCGCGCGATGTTCCCCTCCAACTTCTCCTGAGGGCTTCAAGGGCGAGCGAACGGCATCCCGGCCGGGGGCCGGGACAAGGGCCTGCGCCCGGGCACCGCCTCCGGCAGTGGCCGGGCCGCGCGTGTCCTCGCTGACGAGAGAGAGGCGGGCGCCCTGCCGGTTGTGGGCCGTCGCCTGGGGCCGGGGAGGAGCCGCAGGGGCTCCTTGCCGAGCGTGATCGAAGACCGGGCTGCGTCAAGGACGAGCAGGCTGCGCCGGTGTCGGTGCCATCCTCGACCCGGCCCGGCCTTCGGCGAGCGTCAGACGCGCATGGGCATGACGACGTAGACCGCACTCGGATCGTCGCCCTCGCGCACAAGGGTGGGGTCCGACGGTTCGGCGAAGAGGAAGACCGCGTTCTCCCGGTCGATCTGGCCCGCGATCTCGAGGAGGTAGCGGGCGTTGAAGCCGATCTCCATCGGCTCGTCCGGATAGGCGACCACCAGCTCCTCCGCCGCCGAGCCGCTGTCGGGCGCGTTCACGCTGAGCGAGAGCTTGTCCTGCTCCATCACCAGCTTGACCGCGCGGCTCCGCTCCTGGCTGACGGTCGCGACCCTGTCGACCGCATGGGCGAACTCGGCCGCATCGACTTCGAGCCGGCGCGAATTGCCCTTGGGGATCACGCGCGTGTAGTCGGGGAAGCTGCCGTCGATCACCTTGGAGGTGAGGACGAGATCGCCGACGGAGAAACGGACCTTGGTCTCCGAGACCGAGACCTCGACCTTCGCCGCGTCATCCTCGAGGAGCTTGCGGAGCTCCCCCACCGTCTTTCTCGGCACGATGACGCCCGGCGCGCCCTCGGCACCCCCCGGCAGCTCCGCGTCGATGCGGGCGAGCCTGTGCCCGTCCGTCGCGACGGCGCGCAGGAACTTTGCCCCTTCCTCCTCCGCCACATGCAGATACACGCCGTTCAGGTAGTAGCGCGTCTCCTCGGTCGACACGGCGAATTTCGACTTGTCGAACAGCCGGCGGAGCACCGGCGCGGGCGCGGTGTAGGTGACCTGGTACTCGGCACTCGCCATCATCGGGAAATCCTCCCGCGGCAGCGTGGCGAGCTTGAAGCGCGAACGCCCGGCCGTTACCGCGAGCTGGCCCGACTGCGGCTCGAGCGCGAGTGTGAGGTCCGCGCCGTCGGGCAGCTTGCGCACGATGTCGTGGAGAAGCTGGGCCGAGGCGGTCGTGGCGCCGGCCGTCTCGACCATTGCCGGCAGCCGTTCGATCACCTCGATGTCGAGATCGGTTGCGCGCAGGCGCAGCTCGCCCCCCTCCGCCTCGATCAGCACATTGGCGAGGATGGGGATCGTGTTCTTCCGCTCCACCACGCCCTGTGCGCGGCCCATCGCCTTGAGCAGCGCACCACGCTCGATCGTCACCCGCATCGCCGCTTTTCCGTTCTCGTCTGTGCCGCCGTCCCTGCACGGCGGTGGAAGGGGGACGCGCAGATTATCGGAACGGCAGGGCGGCGCAATGGGCTCCGGGATCGTTCGGGCGCGCTTTCGACGCCGCGTCAGTCCTTTGGCGACCGGGCGGGTCCGAGGAGACGCCCGAGCGCGAAGGCGAGATGCTCCGTGCGCAGGCTGTGCCCGCCGGGATGGGTGCAGAAGAGAAGCTCGTCCGCCGCATCCCCGGCCACCGAGACGGTGCAGGCGAGGCCGGCCTCCTCGGTCTCGCCGGTCCGGCGGAAGCCGTGGTTCGCCGCGAACATGGAAAGGGCGGCATCGACGCTGCCCTGACGGGTATCGGCGATCCGTCGCCCTTCCAGCGGCACGATGCGGTCGGTGGTGCCGTGGATATGCACGAGGCTCGGCACGCTGCCGGCACAGCGGTCGGGCACGGGCGCCCAGAAGGTGCCGGCGACAGGGATGAAGCCGCGGAAGGTCTCCGGCCGCTCGCAGGCCAGCGTCCAGGTCATCATGCCCCCGGCCGAGAAGCCCGTCGCGAGCAGGCGCGCGCGGTCGAGGGCGATGCGCCCGGCGAGATCCGCGATCACCGCATCCACGTAGGCCGGCTCGTCCTCGGGCGGGGTAGGACCGACATTGGGGGCGTGGGGCAGGGACCAGTCGTCTCCGGCGGATTTGAGCGCGACGAAAGCGAGGCCGCGGGCATGGGCGGTTTCGCGGAGGGCGGCGTTCCGCATCGCGCCGGCGGCCGAGCCCTTGTAGCCGTGAGCGTAGAAGAGCGCACCGATGGGCGCGGCCGGGTCGTGCCCCTCCGGCAGGCTGAGCCGGTAGGTCCGGTCCCCGACGGTACAGTCCGTCTCGGGGCCGCAGGCCGCAGCGCTTTGGGGCCGGGCGCAACAGAGGCCGATCGCCAGGAGGGCGGCAAGGGAGCGGGAGAGGGAGGAGATCATCAGACGGGGTCTCGCGGCTGCTGCGCGCGCCAGCCTACAACGCCCGCTGCCGCGGCAAGAACACGGTTTCGTGGCGACCGAGGCACGTGGACGCGGCCGAGTGGCCATCTCGTCTTCCGAGGCCCGTTAACGAAGGCTCCCGGTGGTCCTTGGCAGGGGACCACCGTGGACCTGTGGGCGCCGATCAGGCCTCGAGCGTGCGGCGCAGGATCTCGACATCCTCGGCCAGCTGATGATCCGCCTGGGTCAGCTCCTCGATCTTCTTGACGGCGTGGAGGACGGTGGTGTGATCCCGCCCGCCGAAGCCGCGACCGATCTCGGGCAGGGATTTGGTGGTGAGCGTCTTGGCGAGGAACATCGCGACCTGACGGGGCCGGGCAACGGCACGGGCGCGGCGGGCGGAGACGAGGTCGGACATGCGCAGATTGTAGTGGTCCGCCACGCGGCGCTTGATCTCCTCGATCGTGACCTTGCGCTCCTGCGTGCGGAGAAGGTCTGAGAGGCATTCGCGCGTGAGATCGAGATCGACGCGCCGGCCGGTATAGGACGCGTAGGCGAAGAGACGGGTGAGCGCGCCCTCGAGCACGCGCACATTCGAGGAGATGCGCTGGGCCAGCATCTCCAGCACCTTGGGGTCGAGCACGACATCGGGATGCATGATCGTCGCCTGCTCGGCCTTGGCCTGCAGGATGCCGAGGCGAAGCTCGTAATCCGCCGGGTGGATATCGACGACGAGACCCCATTGCAGGCGCGAACGGATGCGCTCCTCCATGCCCTCGATCCGGTCCGGGCTGTTGTCGCCCGAGATCACCACCTGCTTCTGCTGGTCGACCAAGGCATTGAAGGTGTGGAAGAATTCTTCCTGCGTCGAATCCTTGCCTGCGATGTACTGCACGTCGTCGACCATCAGCACGTCGACGGATCGGAACTGCTGCTTGAAGGTGATCGTGTCGCGGAAGCGCAGCGCCTGGACGAAGCGGTACATGAACTGCTCGGCCGAGAGATAGACCACGCGGCAGCCGGGGCGCGAGCGCTGAAGCTCCCAGGCGATGGCGTGCATGAGATGCGTCTTCCCGAGGCCGACGCCGCCATAGAGGAAGACCGGGTTGAAGGTCGCGTTCGCCGTTTCCGCCACGCGCCGGGCGGCGGCGTGGGCCAGCTCGTTCGGCTTGCCGACGACGAAGCTGTCGAAGGTGTAGCGCGGGTCGAGCGGGGCGCTCTCGAGCGGGTCTGGCGCACCCGGGGCTGCGGGCGTGGGGCGCGCTACGGCGGGCGACGCCATGGCACCGTGCATCGCGGCGGCCGCATCGGGACGGGACGCGCCTCCACTGACGACAGGGGTCGCGGCACCGTTTAGCGGGGCGGGGCGGCGCGTCATGGTTGGGGAGACCGCTTCGACGGGCATCCGGACCGGCGCGTCATCCGCTGCCTCGACGCAGATGCGCCGGATCTGGGGCTGGTGATCGCGAAAGGCCCTGAGCAGCGCCGTGCCATAAGATCGCTCAACCCAGTCACTATAGAAGCGCGTCGGCGCCGTAAGCACCGCAAGATCGCGACTAAGGCGATTGAGCCGGACTTGGCTCAGCCACTTGTCGACGGCATCGTCGCCAATATCGCGCCGCAAACCACTTACTACATTCTTCCAAAGTCTTTCATCTTGCACGCTAGTACGCCCTGTCGCACGCGGCATTTCGCCGTTTAACATTGCCCGTCCCCTTGGTCTTTTTCTCCCATTGCCTGCTCGCGCGCCGGACGGGCCGCCTCTACGGACAGCTCACGCCTGCACAGAAAACCTCAGCCCTGCTTCCAGGGCAGCCCTGCGACTTTCCAGCCGTTCTCTTTGCCGCGATGGCCGTCGGCATCGAGATCGCCCTCGAAGCCTTCGGCCACGTTGATGCAGCTGGCGGGGGTGCCAATGCCTGTTGCCTCCCCCTCCGCTGCGACCGTCCGCGCCGCCATCATCGAGCGGGCGCCGGAACGGCAGATGAAGAGCAGCGTCTCGGGCATGCCCCCGTTCAGATCCGCATCGGCCGCGGCGAACGCGGCCAGCTCCGCAAGGAAGCGCGGGTTGGGGGTCATGCTCGGAAAGCTCACCCATTCGACGGTCCAGACACGCTTGCTCGCCGGGGTGAGATCGGGGAGCCCGACGAACGACCACTCGGCCCGGGTCCGGACATCCACCAGACGCGCATCGGGGTTGCTCGAGAGCAGCTCCCACGCCTCTGCCGGACCCATCTCCGAAACCTTGGCCGTCGTCGTCGTCATGCACGTCCCCAGCACGATGCTCATTCTGCGGGATGTCGACGGGGCCGGATTTCCCCGGTCCTTTCGCGTCGCCACCCTACGGACCACTCGCTAACCCCGCTGCCGGATTCGCACCAAGAAATTTGCGACCCGACATTAATAGAAAATTAGGTTGCTACACGGGGACGACTTGCGCTCTCCCGGCCTATACGATTCGCGCTATTCGATGGGGCTCTCACGCAACTGTACCGCAGCCTGTCTTCAGGCGCGGTTACTTACAGTTGCTTTGTGACGCAGAGGATACGGCCAAGGGCTTGGCGCGGGCAACGGGCACGTTCCGTGAACATGAAGCTATGGTGTCAGAATCACTACATCCAATGATAACGCGCCGCGACAGAGCCGCGGCGCGTCCTGAGTCCGACGGCGCCCGTGGGCCCGGATCAGCTCGCCAGTTTGGCGATGCGGTGATGCAGACGCGAAACCTTGCGGCTTGCCGTGTTCTTGTGAAGGACACCCTTGTGCGCGCCCCGCATGATCTCGGGCTGCGCGAGCTTCAGCGCCTCGAGCGCCTTGGCCTGGTCGCCAGAGGCGATCGCCTCTTCGACCTTGCGGATGTAGGTGCGCACGCGGCTGCGGCGCATCGTGTTGACCTCGGTGCGCTTCGCGATCTGGCGAACGCGCTTGCGTGCCTGGGGCGAGTTGGCCATGGCTTAGCGTCTCACATAATCTCGTTGACAGGCCGCGGGGACTAGCCGACCCGCGCTCCCCCGTCAACTCCCTCGGGGGCGTTCAGTTGCCTTTGAAGTGCGGCGTGCGCTTTTCGATGAAGGCGTCCATGCCCTCGCCCTGATCCTCCGTGGCGAAGAGCGCGTGGAAGAGCCGGCGTTCGAATCGCACACCCTCCGCAAGCGTCGTCTCGTAGGATCGGTTGACCGCCTCCTTGGTGGCGAGCACGGCAAGCGGGGCCTTGTCCGCGATCTTCTGCGCGACGGCGAGCGCTTCCTCGACCAGCTTGTCCGCTGGGAAGAGGCGGGAGACGAGGCCGGAGCGTTCGGCCTCCTCGGCGTCCATGAACCGGCCCGTGAGGTTCATGTCCATCGCCTTCGACTTGCCCACGAAGCGGGTCAGCCGCTGCGAGCCGCCGGCGCCCGGCATGACGCCGAGATTGATCTCGGGCTGGCCGAACTTGGCGTTGTCGGCCGCCAGGATGAAGTCGCACATCATCGCCAGCTCGCAGCCTCCGCCGAGCGCATAGCCCGCCACCGCCGCGACAACGGGTTTGCGGATCTTGGTCACCGTCTCCCATTCGGCGGTGATGAAGTCCTCGCGATAGGCATCGACGAAGCTTTTGGGCCGCATTTCCTTGATATCGGCGCCCGCGGCGAAGGCTTTCTCGTTGCCGGTGATGACGATGGCGCCCACGTCTTCGTCGGCGTCGGCTTTTCTCAGCGCCTCGCCGAGCTCGCGCATGAGCTGGGAGTTGAGCGCGTTCATCGCGGCCGGCCGATTGAGCCGGATGAGCGCGACGTGCTCCTGTCGTTCGACGATGATGGTCTCGTAGGCCATGGAACGCTCCCCTCGGACGCGGCTGGCATTGGACCGCGCGGGGTGTAGCGGCGCGTCCGCGGCCGATCAAGCTCACGCGGTGGAAAGCCGTTACGCAAGCGTTCCGCGAAAGAGCGCCTCCGCGGTAGCAGAAAGCGCAAGAGCAGCGGCTGTTCCCTCGGTGCGGTCGGTGTTGGCGAGCATGCGGAACGTGGCGAGAAAGAACGCGGCGAGCGGTGCCGGCTCGAAATCCGCTCCCAGCTCCCCCCTTTGCGCGGCTGCCTCGAATCGCTCCCGGACAGCAGCCGCAGTCTCTGCCTGCCGCTTTGCGAGTGCCTTGCCCGGCCCGCCGTCGAGCCCCGGCTCCGTCAGGCTGCCGGCGATGAGACAGCCGGGCGGCGTGTCCCTGTCCCGAAAGACCGCCCTTTGGCTCGCCAGTGCCGCGCCGATCCCGGCGCATAGGGGCTCGGCCGAGAGCGCTCGGAGCCATGCCTCCTCGACCGTCGCGTAGCGCGCGAGCGCGCGCAGGAAGAGGCCCTCCTTCGATCCGAACGCATTGTAGAGGCTGCCGCGCTTCAGCCCGGTCGCCCGTTCGATCGCGTCGATGGAGGCGGGCGCATACCCCTCCGCCCAGAAAAGGCGCATGGCGGCGTCCACCACGCCCACTTCGTCGAACCGCTTCACCCCGACCATGGCGCCATGCCTCCCAATCCTTGCCCGCAGCGCAACGGTGCTTCGCCGAAAGGCGCACATGGCCATTCTTGAACGGACGTTCAATTTGTACCAAATGTTCCAAAATCAGCGTGCCGGATGTCCCGGCCGCTTTTCGGAAGGATCGGAACGATGACGAAGACCTACAGCACGAAGGGCCGGCTCGCAGGCCTGAAGGCCGTGATCACGGGCGGCACAAGCGGCATAGGGCTCGAGACCGCGCGGCGGTTCATTGCGGAGGGCGCAGTGGTGGTCGTGACCGGGCGCAACCGTGCGCGGCTCAACGAAGCGGTCGCCAGCCTCGGGCCAAACGCCCACGGCATCGTCGCCGATGCAAGCCGGATCGCGGATGTCCAGGCGCTGGCAGCGGAGGCGAAGGCGCGCTTCGGGACGCTCGACGTCCTCTTTGCCAATGCGGGTTCCGGCGTCTTTGGCCCGGTCGATGCGATCGACGAGGCGTCCTACGATGCGCAGTTCGATACGAACGTGAAGGGCGTCTTCTTTACCGTGCAGGCCTTCGAGCCGATCATGGCAGATGGTGGCAGCATCATCCTCAACGCCTCGGCGGTGAACGCGAAGGGCGTGCCGATGGGCTCGGTCTATTTCGCGACCAAGGCGGCCGTGCGGTCCTTCGCCCGCTCCTTCGCCGCCGAGTTCGGGCCCCGACGCCTGCGCGTAAACAGCCTTTCCCCCGGCATCGTGCGTACGGGCTTTCAGGCCGCGTCCAATGTCGGCGAGGACGGCTCGGAGGGCTTCGTTCAGATGGTCGTCTCCCAGGCGCCGCTCGGCCGCGAAGGCACGCCGGCCGACATGGCGCATGCGGCCGTCTTCCTCGCGAGCCCGGAAAGCGCCTATGTCACCGGAGCGGACCTTACGGTCGATGGCGGCTGGATGAATGTCTGACACTGCCTGCACCCGGGGACGAGCCCGCCGCCGCGCTCGGGCGCAGGGGCGGGCTCAGCGCTGGCAGCGGGAACAATAGAAGCTCGATCGGCCGGACTGGACGATGCGCAGGATCCGGCCGCGGCACCCCTCCCGCCGGCAGGGCTCCCCCTCCCGGCCATAGGCGCGGAAGCTGTGCTGGAAGTAGCCGAGCTCGCCGTCCGCGTGGCGATAGTCGCGGAGCGTGGAGCCTCCCGCCTCGATCGCCTCTTCGAGCGTGTCCCTGATCTCGCCCGCCAGCCGGTCGACGCGCGGGGCCGAAAGGCTGCCGGCGATGCGGCGGGGATGGATGCCAGCGCGGTGGAGCGCCTCGCAGACATAGATGTTGCCGAGCCCCGCCACGACGCGCTGGTCCAGCAGCGCTGCCTTGATCGGCGTCGCCTTGCCGGCCAGCCGTTCGGCCAGGAGCGGGCCTCCGAAGGCGTTGCCGAGCGGTTCCGGCCCGAGATTCGCGAGCCAGGGATGCGCCGCGATCTCCCTCGTCGGCCAGAGGTCCATGGCCCCGAAGCGGCGCACGTCGTTATAGACGAGTCGCGCGCCCGCATCGGTTTCGACCTCGATATGGTCGTGCGGTCCGGGCTCGGGCGTGCGATGCACGAACCCGCCGACCATCGCGAGCGGCGCGCTCGCCGCTTCCGTGGCACTCACCAGCACGCGGCCGGTCATGCCGAGATGGATGAGCCATGTCGTCCCGTCGTCGAGTGCGGCCAGCATGGTCTTCGCCCGCCGCCCGAGCCCCTCGACCCGTCGGCCCGTCAGCCGCGCCGCGAAGCGCTCGGGCAAGGGCCAGCGCAGATCCGGCCGCCGCTGTACCACATGGGCGAGGCGCGCGCCCTCCAGCACCGGCGCAAGCCCGCGGCGCACCGTCTCCACCTCCGGCAATTCAGGCATCGTGCGCCTCCATCCCCGCCCCTTACCGCGCAGGCGCGCGCTGAGAAAGGGACGCGACGCGATCTGGCCAGGCGCCGACGCTGCCACCGCCGACGACCGATCGGCCAGACAGCGATGGTGCAGATGACGCCGAAGAGGGCGATGGACGCGAGAATGAGAAATGCGGGGAACCACCGGCCGCTCACGGTGCCGACTTTCGCCACGGGTCGAGCACGATGTCCCGCCAGGGGCCGCCGCGCGTGTGCGGTGGGCGGATTGGCACGCCATGCCGCGCCGCGACCGCAGCTCGACACTCTTCGACCACAGGCTAGCCGACGAGGTTCTTCGGCATCACCAACCGATGCCTCCCGTCGAAGATCGGCACTTGCCGGTGCCTCGTGAAATGCACGCTCTCGATGGCGCTCGGTCGCTCGAGAAGAGAGGCGGCCACAAGCTCGACTCGCCGCGGGGCTGCGCCTTTGCGGCGCTCCTTCGGCCCCCTAATCATCCTGCCGCCTGCTTTGCCGCGCCCGACCCAGAACCGAGTTTTTCAGGCGACTACGACGGCGTTCTGGACGATCAGAACGGGTCAAACCAAAGGTCCGGCCAAAAGGGGTCGCGTGGCGCATTCATCGCTGCCCTGCGCCCACGTCGCATCCCTAGCCCTCCTGCGCGGCCGATAGTCGGGTCAGAAGGCGGGGGAAACAGGCCAGTACAGCGCAGGGAGTGTGGGTAGAAAGGTCGAGAATGCTGGATCGTTTTGTCCCGAAATGATCGGGCCTGCCCTGACCAGGCAGTGCTGCGGCAAACCGCCCAGTCCCGCGCGTTAACGTGGCCGGGACCATAGCCCGGGGGGCGCGGCTGCGTTAGGAAGGCGGCCATGAGCGCGCATGACGAGACCCCCCCGATCCCGACCGAGACCAGCAAGGCTGCGGCGGTCGCCGCCGTCGAGAACCGTGCGGCGGAGAGGACGACGCATTTCGGGGCGGAGGAGATACCCGAGGGCGAGAAGGCCGGCCGGGTACATGGCGTCTTCTCCTCGGTCGCGGCGCGCTACGACCTGATGAACGATCTCATGTCCGGTGGCGTTCACCGTCTCTGGAAGGACGCGATGGTCAATTGGCTGGCGCCAAAGCCGGGCTGGCAGGTGCTCGATGTGGCAGGCGGCACGGGCGACATCGCGTTCCGCGTGGCCGAGGCGATGCGGGGCGCGGGCCATGTTACCGTCTGCGACCTGACCGAGGCGATGCTCGAGGAAGGGCGCGCGCGGGCGGAGAAGCGCGGGCTGCCCGGGCTCGACTGGGTGGTTGGGGACGCGATGGCGTTGCCGTTCCCCGCCCGCAGCTTCGATGCCTATACCATCGCCTTCGGCATCCGGAATGTCACCCGCGTCGAGGACGCGCTTTCCGAAGCGCATCGCGTGCTGAAGCCGGGCGGCCGGTTCCTCTGCCTCGAGTTCAGCCGCGTTCCGGTGCCGCTCCTCCGCGCGGCCTATGATGCCTACAGCTACGGCGTGATCCCACGGATGGGGCAGGCGGTGACGGGCGATCGCGCGTCCTATCAATACCTCGTCGAGTCGATCCGGCGCTTCCCCGACCAGGAGACCTTCGCCGGTATGATCCGCGACGCCGGCTTCGGGCAGGTGCGCTATCGCAATCTCACGATGGGCGTCGCGGCGCTCCATTCGGGCTGGAAGCTCTGAAGGAGCGGCAGGCAGTGGATCACATCCCATGCTGAGCGCGCCCTGGCATCTCTGGCGCCTCTTCCGCACGGCCGCGACGTTCGAGCGGACAGGAGCGCTGGCCGTGATCGTCGAGACGCTGGACGTACCGCGCTCCGCCCGCGCCCTCATCCGCGGTCTCGGACGCCTCCTCGGCTTTTTCGGCCGCACGGGCGATCCGAGCCTGCCGCCGGTCGCCCGCGCCTGCGCCGCCATGGGACCCGCCTACGTGAAATTCGGACAGATCCTCTCGACGCGTCCGGACATCGTCGGGATCGAGATCGTGCGCCAGCTCCGCGTGCTGCAGGATCGTCTGCCGCCCTTCACGCTGGCCGAGGCGCGCCGAGTATTGGAGGAGGATCTCGGCGCTGACGTCTGGGACCGGATCGGCGATCTGGGCGAGCCGGTCGCCGCCGCCTCCATAGCGCAGGTCCACCCCGCCACCTGGCTGCCGACCGGGCAGAAGGTGGCGGTCAAGGTGCTGCGCCCCAACATCCGCGCCCGCTTTCGCCAGGACATCGGCGCTTTCTACTTCATCGCCCGCGGTGTCGAGCTGGTGGCGCCCTATACCCGCCGCCTCCGGCCGATCGCCGTCGTGCAGCATTTCGAGAGCGTGGTGCTGGCAGAGCTCGACCTCCGCCTCGAAGCCGCCTCGGCAAGCCAGTTCCGCGCCAATACCGACAAGGACCCGCGCTTCCGCGTCCCCGCGGTCTTCTGGCCCGGCACCGGGCGGCGGGTCATGACGCTCGAATGGGTGGAGGGGCTCCCGCTCGACCGCGATCTGCTGGTCGCGGCGGGGATAGACCCCGAGGAGCTGGCCGCCCGCATCCTCCGCAGCTTTCTCAGCCAGGCCCTCGGCGACGGATTCTTTCATGGCGACATGCACCAAGGGAACCTGCGCATTGCACCGGACGGGGCGATCCTGGCGCTCGATTTCGGCATCATGGGGCAGCTCGATCCGGTCACCCGCCGCCACTTCGCCGAGATCCTCTACGGTTTCCTGCGCGGGGACTACCGCCGGGTCGCGGAGGTGCATATCGAGGCGGGCTACGTGCCGGCAGACCGGGACGTCGACGATTTCGCCCTCGCGCTTCGCTCCATCGCCGAGCCGATCTTCGGGCAGGATGTCAGCCAGATCTCCATGGCGCGCCTGCTCGCCTACCTGCTCGAGACCACCGAGCGCTTCGGGATGGAGACGCGGACCGAGCTGATCCTGCTTCAGCGCACGATGGTGGTGGTCGAGGGCGTCGCCCGCTCCATCGATCCGCGCTGCAACATCTGGGATGCCGCGGCGCCCGTGGTGGAGGCCTGGATGCGCGACCGGCTGGGCCCGCGACAGGCAGCACGGGACGCGCGCCAGATGCTGATGGTACTCTCGCGCCTCGGCCCTCGCCTGCCGGGCGTGGCGGAGGAGCTGGTCATGCTGGCGGAGGAGGTGCGGACCAAGCGGCTGCGCGGCCCCCTCTCCGTCACGGTGCGGGAGCTGCCGAACCCGCGGATCCTGCGGCCGGGTCTTCTCGGTTTCGTCGTCGGGATCCTCGCGGCCGTCGCGGCGGCAAGTCTCATCGATTGATCGACGCGCCGGGCCGGAGGCGCGCCGCGCTGGCGACCCCGACCCGGTGAACGCGGCGGAGCCGCCTGCACAGCGCCGACGGGCGCTTTACTCGCCAGAAACCCTGCTTGGCCTATCGCTGTCGCCACCCGGCCGCCGAAGTGCGGCGCTTGAGAAAAGGGCGGCAACCATGGCGCAGAACGTGGTCCAGGTCGCAAATGACCACATGCTCGACTTCTTCGTGGCAAGCCAGGAGAGCCGGCTGCGCGTGCTGCCTGCGTCGCGCGCCTTTGTGATCCCCTTCGACGAGGATTGTGAGCGTATCCGCGCCCTCGCTCCGGTCTTCGGCTACGAGATCGCCACGGTCGACACGGCCCGATGGGTCACGCTGGGTGAGCGCATCTTCGAGGTGGATGAGCACAGGGCGGGCATCGCCAAGGCGCAGTACTTCGCCAAGCTCGCGATATTCGATCTAGCGGTGCAGCACTTTCTCTTCATCGACGCGAACACGCTCTTTCTCGGCAGCACGGATCAGCTCTCCAACCAGTTCGCGCGCAGCGGTCACAGCGCGTGCTTCTTCAACCGCGCGCTGCCGGGGCGCAATTTCGGGCCGCTCGCCCTGCGTGAGTGCCTGGCCGAGGTCGCGCCGGGGATGCGGGACGGTTTCAACGCGGGCGCGATCTTCGCGCTGCCCGATCCTGCGCTCTACGACGATGCGGTTGCACTCGCGGGGCCGGGCCCGGCGCTGAAGCGGCTTCTCGGCACGGCGCCGGAGCAGGGCTTCCTGAACTATGTCCTGGCGCTGACCGGCCGACGCATTTGCCAGGTGAGGGATCTGGTGCCAACCGCGTCGAACAGCATCTCGCCCGGGCCGACGACAGAACGCGCCGGCATGCGCTTCTGGGCGGAGGGAGCATCCTATCCCGGCAGCCCGGCGATCCTCGCGAAGTGGAACGGCAGCGTGCTTCACGACGGTCTGCCGGAATACCCGCTCCTCGCCGAAACGCTCGAGGCCGCAAAGACCCGCATCGCGGCGACGAAGGCGACAGCTGAGCCAGTGCGTGCAGCGCCGCTCGATGCCGAACCGTCGGCGTGCCGCGTGCGCGCCGCCTTTGCCGAGCACCATGCCAGGGGCGGTTGGGGTGGCGGCTGGCCCGAGACCGTGTCGGGCCGCGGCTCGACGATGGCGGCGACCGAACACATCCGCCCGGGGCTGGAGGCGCTGGTGCGCACGCTCGGCATTCGTCGCTACATCGATGCGCCCTGCGGCGACTTCAACTGGATGCGCCACGTCGATCTCGACGGCGCATCGTATCTCGGCCTCGACGTGGTGGAGAGCCTTGTGGCGGACAACAACGCGCGCTTCGCGAGCCCGTCGCACCGCTTCGCGGTGGCCAACATTATCGAGGATCCGCTGCCGGTCGGGGACCTGATCGTGATCCGCGATCTCGTCCAGCATCTCGAGAACGACCAGATCCTCTCGATCCTCGCGAATATCTGCCGCTCTGGCATCGGGCACGCCGCGATCACCAGCCATGCGAAGGGTATCCCGAACGAGGAGCTCGACGCGATCGCCGGTTTTCGGCCGGTCGATCTCTCGCAGGAGCCGTTCAGCCTTCCCCCGGCGGCGCAACGCATCCGGGACTGGGTCCCGGGATATACGGGCGAGCGCTATCTCGACGTCTGGCCGGTCGAGACCCTGCGCAAATGGCAGGCGGGCCGCTCAGGCAGCGCCCTGCCGGCCGATGCCTTGCTCGCTCCGATGACGGAAGGCCTGAGCAAACTGCCCGCGATGGAGCTGCCGGCCGAATAGCCTTCGCCACCGTTTCGGACAGCCGGGCCCCGGGTCGCACCGGCCGCCCGGGCCACGCGATCGACCTGTGTTGCCGCCGCCGGCCGCGGTCTCCCGCCCATGTCGCCAGCGCTCGAACGGCCGGGGGGCGCGGCGCTCCCGGGCATGCCGCTATCGGCAGCATGGTCGAGGGAATAATGACTATTCACAGACGCGATTGGAGAATATGACTGCTGGGGCATTTCCAGGACAGGGCCCCATGGACGCATCGCTCGACGGCAAGCGCATCCTTCTGGTGATCGGGGGCGGGATCGCCGCCTACAAATGCTGCGAGCTCATCCGGCTCGTGGCCAAGGCGGGCAGCGCGGTGACGCCCGTGATGACGCGCGCGGCGCATGAGTTCGTCACGCCGCTCACGATCTCGTCACTCGCGGGCAGCAAGGTATATTCGGATCTCTGGGACCTGACGGACGAAGCGGAGATGGGGCATATCCAGCTCTCCCGCGTCGCCGATCTGGTGGTGGTAGCGCCCGCCACGGCCGATCTCCTGGCCAAGATGGCCCACGGGCTGGCCGACGATCTCGCCTCGACGCTTCTTCTCGCTACGGACACGCCCGTTCTGATTGCGCCGGCCATGAACGTGCGCATGTGGCAGCACCCGGCGACCTTGCGGAACCTCGCGACCCTCAAGCGTGACGGGGTGGCGCTAATCGGGCCGAACGACGGGGACATGGCCTGCGGCGAGTACGGGCCGGGCAGGATGTCCGAGCCCCAGGAGATCCTCGGCGCGATCCTGCGGGAGCTGCGCCCGCGCGGCCCGCTGAGCGGGCGGCGCATTCTGGTCACGTCCGGGCCTACCCATGAGCCCATCGACCCTGTTCGCTACATTGCCAACCGCTCCTCCGGCGCGCAGGGCACCGCCATCGCCGAAGCGCTGAGCGTGCTGGGCGCGGAAGTGGTGTTCATCACCGGACCCGCAACTGCGCCCGACCCCTGGGGGGTCGAGATCCACCGTGTCGAAAGCGCGCGAGAAATGCTGGCCGCCGTGGAGGCCTCCCTACCAGCCGAGGCGGCGATCTGCGCTGCGGCGGTGGCGGATTGGCGCGTCGAGCAGGCGAGCGGCTCGAAGATAAAGAAGGATCCCAAGCGTCCGGTCGCCTCGCTCACCATGACCGAGCATTCGGCTTGTCTGTCGCCAAGCCTCCCGTGTTGCCGTTGACCCGTGGCCCGCGAGCGAGGGTTTGGGAGCGCATCGGTTGGATGGTCCAGTCGAGCA